>SCTM01000344.1 GCA_004297485.1 Rhodospirillaceae bacterium | reverse complement strand
CTCGCTTGGAGGTAGGATACCTGCATGGCGCGGCCAGCGCATCACACCCCGTTGCCCCCACACCCGAGAGGGACGCCAGTCAGGTGGATCTGCCGGAAGTGCAGAGTGCCGGGGATCGCCTTCCCGGGCGAGGACGAGCGCGGGATCCCCCATCGCCCTCGGGACTTCTCGCCGACCTCCACAGGTGATGGCCGCGCGAGCTGGACGGGCACGCGCGGCCACGCACTCTGCGGCGCCTGTTCAAGCCGCGCGGGACTGAAGAACCCGTACTAGCGCCTCTCCGCGAGCGGGCTTCCATAGGCGGCAAGCCGGACAATCCGCGAGGATCCGGATCGGCGGGTCTTCGAGGCACGTGCCAAGGGGCACTCCTCGCCAGAGGGGCCCGGGAATGAAGTTCCGGCACGCTCCGCACACGGTTCGCGGGGGCCGCCCTAAGGTCACCGGAGTTGCTCCGCGAGGGCGGCGTCTCCGGGCATCATCCGATCGCGAGGAACGCAGTCCGAACCCGTTGATTTCCGGAAGTGAAGGTAGTCCCGGGTCGTGATCGAGGGTCCGAACTCGTCCCAGAGGTGCGGGAAGAGCCTCATGCCACCACACTGGCACCGCTCGTACAGCGTGTCGTAGGAATCTCGACGGATCAGATCATCGGGGGTAGCCCAGCCGTCTTGATCCGAGCCGCAGGATCCGGATCCGCAAGATCCCCCACACTTCCCGGCGCAGTTAGCCATCGATCACTCCTTCCATGTGAGTCCATGTCTGATCCTCGAGATCGCAGGAGGGGTGACCGGACGCAGCCAGTCCATGGCCAACACTCATCGATTCCCCGCCGATCCACGTGAGACCAAAACAAGGCGATTTCTTTTTCTGTTAGTTGAAGATCACCGCGAGGGGTTCGCTTGGCCGTCATACGAAGAAGGGGTGCGTGATGGGCGTGATGGCTTGATTAATCGCCCTATTTTTGTCGTTGTGTTGGCACCTCTCACACGATCGCGCGTCGAAGCATTCCAGCTCGGCCCGGGTAGACGCACGATCCCACAGCGCCTTAAATCCCGCGGCATCCCGGACGTTGCCGAGAAGCCCATGCTTCGAGTAGCTGGTCACGCAGCATCGGTAGAGGTTCGCGTCCGCACCGAGGTAGGTCGTCACGCGCTGGTAGGAGCACCGCGAGTAGTCGGGAGGCGCGGCTAGGTCGGAGAGCTTCTCGCCGTAGCGGTTGAAGACGCGGAACGGGGGGCGGCCGTCGATGGGGGCGCCGTCGAACTGGGCCACTACCTCCACCGCACGGCGCTCCGCGACCTTCCGGAACGGCGCGTGATACTCGTCCCCTCGCGGCGTGAAGAGGCCGGAGATCCGGATGTTGTCCGCGCCGAGGGCGTAGGCGAGGGCCGCCGCGTCAACGATCTCGTGATGGTTCTCTGCCTGAACCACGAACCCCACGCCGATTGTGCAGTCGGTCGTGTCGCCCCACTCAGTCCCCCGGCTCCAACGCTCTTCCACGGCCCAGCGAACCCCCTTGCATGCGCGCTCGAAGTGGTTCACGGATCCGAAACCGGGGCGCACCCGCGCGTAGGTCTCCGGGGTCGCGGCATCGAGTGAGATACGAAGCCACTGCGTCCGAACCGCGGGAGCTCCGATCTTCGGGAGGAGGATCCCGTTCGTGATGAGGGCCGTATCGAGATCGAGGTTCTGGGCGTAGTCGAGGAGGTGGGAGCAGTCCGGGTGGACCGTGGGCTCCCCTCCGCCGGTGAACTCGATCGCGCAGGTTCCCATCGCCGCGCAGTCCCGGAGCACCGACTCAACGAGGGGGGTTTCGAGCATCCGGTTAGGGTTCCGAGGAATCGCCGCCTTCGGGTCGATGAAGAGCTCTGAACTCGGGTACCCAGACATACGGTAAGAACAGCCCCCGCAGTCAAGGTTGCAGAGGTCAGAGAGGATCAGGTGGAGATGGAGTGGGTAGGGGTGCCCTCCCTCCCGGAGCACCTTCAGTGTCTCGGGGTGGGCGAGGATCTTGTCGGGTGCATAGGCGTTGTCACTCATAGTAGACCTCCGAAGAAGGCGTCAAGGCGCCCCAGGATCGCGGCCTCGTCGAAGTATCGCCACCACCACGCCAGGCATCCATCCTGCCAATCCTCGACGATCTCTGGGCGCTCCACCATGTACCGGACCTTCTCCTCGAGCGCGTCTCTCGTGGGCTCGATCGCGGTTGAGGGCGCGGGGACCCCGAGCGACTCCATCGTCGCGCGATTCTCCTTGAACAGGCTAAAGATCGAGGCCTGGCCACACGCGGCGTTCTCGAGGGCGTTGACCGAGGGCGCCCCGCGGAAGTGATCGAACCCTACCGAGAAGCGGAGCTTCAGATCCAGGTTCATCGCGTGCGGGATGCGCCAAGACGCGAGTGGGATCGCGTCGGCCAGCCGAACCGCATTCAGGAAGTCCTGTGTTCCGCAGGCGGCCGGATCCGAGGGGGTCTGAAGGACCACGAGGGGCCGCCCCGGTAGGTGGAGAACCGCCATCCGCCCTTCGTCGGCGCCGGCTCGCTCGACGAGGGGTGGGAGCCACGCGCACGGCGCGATCTTGCCCATCTCCGTCACATAGTCGAGGGTCGTCGAGGCGAGGGCGAAGCCCCGCCTGTGCCAGTACCGGGCGTACTCCTCACGGAGCGGCCAGCAGTGCAGCGATCCGTGGAAGAGGGCGACCCTGGGGATTTTGGGCCACTTCGCGAGGAGCTCCTCTACCCAACTCGGGAGGGTCCGCACCGCGGTGGGGCCGGGATCCCCACCCGATCCGTCTCCCACCCCCGGGCAGACCACGATCACGTCGGGCTTTCTGCAGATCGGGTCGAAGTCAGCGCGGTGGATGTAGGCGCGGGTCCCGGCCACCCACGCCTTCCCGCCAGCTCTCCGGAGCGCTTCCCTCCACTGGATCATGACGCCCGCCGGATCGAAGTCGTGCGCGAACAGGATGCTCGGCGGGGTCATCGGATCGTCTCCAGAGTCATCGGATCGTCTCCCGGCGTGACGCGGTGATCCCGTCGTCACCCACGATCAGGACGAGGATCGCCGCGATCGACGCGGCGAGGAAGAGACCGATCAGGGCGGGGGCGAGGATCACGTAATCCCAACGAGAGAGATCATCGGGTTGATACATCGGTTTTCTCCTTGTTCAAAACGGCGGGCACTTTCATCGCCGCCACGATCTGATCTTCTTCGATCTTCCTTGGATCCTTCGATCTCTTCAGTTTCTCCGTGAGGTTGTCGAATTCGCGGCGGGTGGCGAGCTTGTCGGGCATCCCGCGCCACAGCGTCTCGAACCCGACTCGTCGCCAGAGATCCCAATCCTGCGCGTATCTCAGAGCGGGATCGAAGTAGACGCCGGGCGATCTCGCCACCTTCTCGAGAACCGACCTCGCCACCATGACGGTCGATCCGTTGATCACGCACCCCTGGGCGAGGGCGCGGTTCTGCTCTTCGCGGTCCCGGAAGATCCAGGTGGGGACGTGGCCGAGCTGGTTCCGGTTGTCAAGCTTCAGGTTGTACCCGTGGTAGCCTGCGAGGCCGTTCACGTGGAGAAGGTACGAGAGCTGAAACTCCACCTTGCACGGCTCGAAGAGATCATCGCACGGGAGCCAACAGTACCACTCCGTCGTCATCGAGGCAACCCCGGTGTTGAGTGCCGCGGAGATCCCCTGATTCGTGGGGTGCGTGACGAGATTCACGCCCGGAGGCACTTCGACGCGAGTATCCGACCCGTCATCAACGACGATCACCTCACAAGGAACGGTCTGGGCGAGGGCCGAGTTGATCGCGGCGTTCAGGTACTCGGGGTTCGGGTTGTACGCGGTGATCACGATCGAGGCGACGGGCTTCTCGGATGCGGAATCGAGATCGGTAGTCCCCCGCACCCCTCGTTGCCTAGCCGCGTTCGCCAGCGTGGACGCTGGGGGGTACCAGCGGCCGTACTCGAACGCGCGGTTCCTCCGCGCGAACTCCTTGTCGACAACCACCTCGCCCACATGGCCGATGTCGAGCCCAGTGTCGACGTGGATCGAGTAGCCCGCGCGCTGCGCTTGCCAGCAAAAGGCGAGATCTTCCGCATGCCCGTGCTTCTCGGGGATCGGCGTCCACCACGCCGCCCAGGAATCGCCGAATCGTGAGCGGATCCCCTCGAACACCTCCCGCTTCACGAGGAGGAAGGCGCCCCCAGTCGCGTCCACCTCGATGAGCTCGTTGTCCGGGTAGTCGAAGAGCCACCCGTACGCACCCTCATCGCAGCCCCAGGATCGGTCGAAGTAGCGCGCGATCACGGGCTTGTAGGGATGCCGGCGATCGTGACAGAGCCCCCCGACGATCGGCTTGTCGTGCGCGAGAAGCCGCTTCAGGGCATGGGGCGGGTACACCATGTCGTCGTCAACCCAGAAGAGGTGAGTCACCTCGGGGATCTGAAGGGCGATCTTCGTGAGCTCGTTCCGCGCCTCGTCCACCTGGCGCGAATCCACCGTGATGTAGTGCCAGGTGACTCCGGAGATATCGAGGCTCACGTAGGATTGGTGCGCCCGTAGGGACAGGTGAGGATCGCGGAGCGGCATGCACCTCGCGATGACGGGCCGCGGGTTCAATGGATCACCCACCACAACGGTTTCGGGATGTCGATCGAGGTTCGGCGCACCGTCGCGACTGCAAGCCAGCGCGTGTCATCCCCATGTTCCTCGCCGTCCCGGACGAGGATCGCGCGGGCTTCCGCTTCCGTTGCGGCGATGCATCCCGCGGAGCATCCCGACATGCTCATCGTCGATCCGTTTGGATAGGTCTCGACCACCCGCGGATCATTCGTCGGGATCTGGAACTTCCACACGTAGAGAGGGACTTCCCGGCCATCGCTTTCCGCACTCATCGCATGATCTCCTTGTCCTTTAGGGTCCGATGAACAAGCATCTGGAGGTAGCGCGCCCATGTCGCGCCGTGCGCCCTCGCACGGCGCTCCAGCTCTTCTTGATCCACCTCGAAGAGGTACACCGCGTACCTCTTCTCGCGGAGCTTCCGTGTGTCAGCTTGATCCATATCTGTACAGAATGGATCAGGCACGCGGAGCCGGCAAGGGGTAAGATTCACCCCACCACAGCAACCATCGAAAGGAACGTCATGACCTACATCTTCCGCAACTCCGCCAAGGCAATCGCCGTTGCAGGGACCACGATCGCGCACGGCCTCGGCGTCACTCCCGACGAAATCT
>SCTM01000048.1 GCA_004297485.1 Rhodospirillaceae bacterium | reverse complement strand
CGCCGTGGGGCCTCATAAGCTCGGCGTCAACTATCCCAGCTCGGCCGTGATTCACAACTATTACAACGTGGCCACCACCTACACGCTATCGGTCTTCAATGGCGGCGGATTGCAAATCTACAACGGCAGTCCAAATGCAAGCCCGACCGCCGTGACGGCTAACTCCGGTAAGCTGACCTGCCAGATCAGCTATACGGTTCCGGCCAATTCATCCCGCGTGATCCCCATGACCGAGATCGAGGCGAATGCCGCCTGCAGGCTCGATTCCGACGAGGATTATGCCAACGTTATCATCGCTAATCGAACGGGTGGCTTGCCCAATGCGGTCTTCACCCATTCGATCCACGTATCCGCTTACGGTGGTGACACCAACGTGAGCGATACGTGTGCCGTCAACAAAGTGACATCCGGAGGTGGAGTCTCTGTCCCCCCGCCGTCGGGCTACCTAGGGGGATGACGCAGAACTGAAATCGGAATGTCAGCCCCGATAGGGGCGTTACGATCTTTTCGGGAACGCCGGCCACATGCGGCGCAGAATATCATCGCGCGTGACAAAGTGATGATACAGCGCGGCCCCCGCATGGCCCGCGACCAAGGCATAGAGCGCGTACTGGCTGCAAACGTGGATCGTTGCCGCGTTATGGGCCAACGCGCGGTCGAGGGGAACCAGGATGGGCACCGGCAACACGCCGAGGAAGTTTGTCTCCCGCCCGCGTGCGGCAACCGCGATATAGCCGGTGATGGGCATGGCGACGGCAACGGCATAGAGCAGGGCGTGGGTGGCGTGAGCCAAGCGCCGCTGTAGGATCGACATCGTCGGCGGCAAGGGCGGCGCTGGATGGGCAAGCCGCCACAAGCCGCGGCCGAGGGTCAGGAGCAAAATCACAAGTCCGGCCGACTTATGGATGCCAAGAATAAGATCCTTGGTTTCGCCTCGGTCTAGTTCATTCATGTAAAGGCCTGCCGCAACTGCGAATAGGATGCCTGCCGCGACGGTCCAATGCAGTATGATGGCTGCGGTTCCATATCTTTGCGTCGAATTTGGCATGATTGCGGCTTTGCTTTCGTTTCCGGCGCGGCCCAGCAATTGTATTTCAAAGAGAAGCGCTGGTCTGCAATCCTATTCTGACTCTATTTCCGGTGAAATATTCCCACGATGCTTCGTGGCTGGTTCCGGTATTTATGGACCATGGAATAAGCTGGCACGCTAGACGTCTATCGATTGCGGGTTTATCGCTCATGCGGTCAGGCCGGCCTGTCCGTGCCTCGTCTCGTGGTCCGATTCTAACATCCGCATCCCAGTTCGACGGGCTGTCTTGCGAATGTTAGAATCCAAGCTCCACTAGCGCCGCCAATCCGGGGGAATGTCTCGTGCCGCTGAGAATGAGAACATCCGGCGCCTCTCTCCTGGTCCTGACAGCTGCTTGGCTGCTTGCCGCACCTGGGTTTGCCGCCGTCGGCTCGCCGATCGATTGGGCCCGGGTTCCGGGAAAGGACATTGTCCTTTTTTACCCAGGCCAGATGTCGTGGGAATTGCTGCTGACCCAGGCCGATCATAGTGGCGCGGGAAAGTTCCGCGACGGAAAAGACTGCCGCCAATGCCACGAGGGGCACGAAGCGGAGTCCGGAAACCTGATGGTGGCGGATAAGAGCAGCGAGCCAACGCCCATCGCCGGCAAGCCCGGTTCACTCAAGGTCAATGTAAAAGCCGCCCGCGACGACGAGCGCATTTACATTCGTTTGGAATTCGATCCCGGCAATCAGCCCGACGCGGGAATGGACCATGACTACGCCACCAAGGTGGCTGTCATGCTGGACGACGGCCATGTGCCGGAAGCCGCCCGCGCCGGATGCTGGGGTGCCTGCCATGATAACTTGTCCGGGATGCCCAGCGGCCACGCCGACGACACCACAATGTATCTGGCCCATTCCCGCGTAAAGATCACCCGCGCCGGCGGCGATCAGGTGAAGCCGGACGCGGATCTGGCACAGATGCGCGCCGCTGGCGAATATCTCGAGTACTGGCAGGCGCGTCTCAAGCCCGACGGGCCGCCGGTCGTCGTGGACGGCACAGTGTTGGAGAAGCGGCAGGAGAATCCCGCACCCGCCGCCGCCGCGACCGCATCGCAGGTCAATGGCGCATGGGCCCTGACTTTCAGCCGCAAGCTGTCGGCAGGCGCGCCTTATAAGGAGATCGCCGCCGGCAAGACCTACACCCTCGGATTTTCCATTCACGCCGGCCATACGGCGAAGCGCTTTCACTATGTGTCCTTGGAGAAGACCTTGATGCTCGATCAGGGGGCCGCGGATTTTGTCGCGGTACGATATTGAGCCATGGTGAAGCCTTGCCTCGTCACCCTCTTTCTCGTACTCGGTATCGTGACCGCCGGGCCGGCGAACGCGGCGGACGACTCGCCTACCCGGACCCTGGGCGAGGCCAAGGACGTGAACGCCTGCCTCAACTGCCATGACGATCCCGCCGTCACCAGCATCCTGCATACCGCCCACGCTGTGAAAGGCGACGCGCGCACGGCCTTCGGTGCGGAAGGTTGCCAATCCTGCCACGGCGCCAGCGATGCGCATATGGCCAAGCCGCGTGAAGGTCAGCCGCGTCCGCCGCCATCCGTCGTCTTCAGCGGGCCGCACGTCTCACCGGTTGCCGCGCGTAATCAGGTCTGCCTGGGATGTCATGAGGGCGGCGCGCGCATGCATTGGCAGGGCAGCCAACATGAAACCTCGGACATTGCCTGCACCAGTTGCCACACGTCACATCCCGTTAACGATGCGGTGCTCGCGAAGAAGACTCAGGCGCCGGTTTGTTTTTCCTGCCACGCCGAGCAACGCGCTGCGAATCTAAAACCCTCGCACCACCCGGTGATCGAGGGTCTGATGGCCTGCTCCGACTGTCATAACCCCCATGGATCGCCCACGTCGCACATGCTGAAAGGCGCGACCGTCAACGATACCTGCTATGCATGCCACGACGAGAAACGCGGCCCGTTCTTGTGGGAGCACGCGCCGGTTCAGGAAGACTGCACCATCTGCCACACGCCGCACGGATCAATTCAACCAACATTGCTCAAGGAACGGATTCCGTATCTGTGCCAGAACTGCCACGACGAATCCGCGCACAATAGCCAACCCTTCAGCGGCGCCAATCTGCCAACCGGGTCATCGCCCGGGCGCGTGATGGTCCTTCGCTCCTGCCTGAATTGCCACACGGAGGTGCATGGGTCGAACCATCCCTCCGGCGTTCGCCTGGAACGGTAGGGCCGGTACTTCCCATGAAGCGCCTTGGACATTTCGATGGGTATCTCCTTCTCGGTGCGGTGGCGCTGCCGTTTTCCCTGGCGGTTTCCCCGGCGTTCGCCCAGGACGATTTCGATATCGGCGCCGCCCCCGCCCAGAAAACGCCGCCACCGGTTCTAACCAACGCCGTCGAAGTGGGCGTGGGTTATCAGAACCTCGATTCCTATTACTTCGGCCGCTACGGCGGCGTGACGGGCGAGGGTCCTTTCCCGCTCTTCGATGCCACCGTGAATGGCCGCTCGCCCTGGGATTCGAATCGCACCTGGTTCTGGAACGTTGATGCCAGCCTATACGGCGCCGACGCGCGCACGGTGCAGGCCCGTGTCGGCGAGCAGGGGAAATGGAAATTCTCGGCGAACTACGACGCTTTCACCCGCTCATTCACGGAAAGCGCACAAACGCCGTTCGACGGTGTCGGCACGTCCCAGTTGACGCTTCCGGCCAATTGGACCGGGAATATTTTTTCACAGCGATTCGCGAACCTAGGTCGTGACCTCAAGCCGCTGGAACTCAAGACCGCGTGGCAGAGCGTCGGCGGCGATTATGTGATGAATCCGCGCAACGGCTACGAAATTCGCTTTCATTTCGATTATCGCCACCGGGACGGATTGCGACCCAACAGCATCGCCTTCGGCAATGAGTCGAACTTCCCCGTCGGACTCTTTTTCCCGCAACCGGTGGATTACGACTCCAACCGGTTCGAGGCCTCCATCGGTTATGCCGATCGCCAATGGCAGTGGAATGCCATGTACACATTCTCGATCTTTCGCGATGCATTGAACTCTGTGACCGTTCAGAACCCGTTTTCCCAGTCAATCGCGTTCTCCTGGCCGGCCGGTGGGTTCGCCGGTTATCCCTTTGCCTCCGGCCAGTACAGCCTGCCGCCCGACAGTTCCGCCCATCAGATTCTTCTCTCCGGCGGATACGCGGTCACACCCAAGACTCGAATCACGGCCCGGGTTGCTTTCACGATCCAGACCCAAAACGCGCCGTTCCTGCCCTATACGAGCAATCTGAACCTGAACGTGCCGCTGCCGCTGCCGCGTTCATCACTCGGCGGTCTGGATCATAAGACGATGGCGAATTTTGCCGTCACGTCGCGGGAGTGGAAGAACTGGGATCTATCGGCCAGTTACGCCTACGACGGCCGCAAGAATCTCACGCCGCAGGCCGCCTTCAGTTACGTCACCAATGATGTCCAGGATCAGCCCCATCCTTTGATTCCCGGCGTCAGCCCATATATCCGGACCAATTTACCTTACAGCTTCACGTTCCAACAGGCGAAGGCCGAGGTCGCTTACCGCGTCACGCCCGGCACCCGGATTAGCCTGTCGTACACCGGCGACTTTCAATCCCGCACCTATCAGGAAGTCTCCAAGACGGTTGAACATACCGTCAAGGCTAAGGCGCTCTCGGCGTTCGCGCTCGGTTCGGGCTGGGTGTCCTACAGCTATGCCGCGCGCACGGGTACCAACTATGCCGATGACTATCCCTGGAACCTGAGCCACACGGCGGCCTATTTGAATGCTTCGCCCAACAATCGCTCCATTGAATTTCCGCTCTTGCGTAAATACGAGTTGGCCGATCGCGAGCGCCACGAGGTTAAGGGCGGATTGACCTTCGATCCCATGCCGGCCGTGACGGTGGATATGTCCGGCGGCTACGACAAGGACATTTACAACAAGTCACTTTTCGGCCTGCGGCATTCGGACTCTCTGCTGCTCGATGTCGATTTGTCGTACGTCGTGAAAGATGGGCTCTCCGCGTCGGCCTTCTACAGCTTCGAGCAAATACGGTCGGATCAGCGCGGCTATTTTCTTGCGACCTTGAGTCTTACCAATCCGGCGCAGGCGTGGGGCGCTCAGAACCGCGATAGCGTCCATAGTGTCGGCTTGCAGGCGGACTGGCAGGCCGTTCCGAACAAGCTCATGCTTCACGGGGCCTACTACCTATCCTACGGTGCGACCCACATCGATGTGGAGTCGACGCCCTTCATACCTCTCGCCGCCGCCAGTCCCCTGCCGGACGCGCACGAGATCACCCACAACGTCAGGCTTCGGGCCGAGTATGCCGTCCGGAATGGGACCACCCTTCGGCTTGGCTATACACTTGAACGGCATATAACCACGGATTGGCAATATGCGGGCGGGTTTACGCCGGTCGCGCAGATTCTCGGATCGGGCATGCTGCCGCCGCGGTATACTGCCCACGTTGTTTCGATTTCCGCGCGTCATGAATTTTAAAGGGCCAATTGCAGAGGAGGAGAAATGACGCCGTCCGCGCCCGGCTTTGAACGCCGCGCTCTGAACCGCGTCACGTTTGGCGCCCGGAGCGAAGACGTTGAGCACGTCAAACACATAGGTTGGACGGCGTGGGTGGATGAGCAATTGAATCCTCCTGTCGGCGATGACCCGGCGCTGGCGGCGCGTCTTCAGGCGCAGACCATGCGCCTAAAATATCTGGGTCAGGCGCAGACCGACGACATGCCGGGCTGGCCGGATATGGATCAGGTCCGGCCTTTGCGTTACCTCACCGCCGATGTGCCGACCCTGTGGGATATGACCCGCAAGGTTCAGTATTCTGTGGCCTCAGAAGAACTGGCGCGCATCGGGCAGGAACTCAAGGCCACCACATGGATTCGCAATACCCATTCGATTTTTCAGATTCGCGAATTCATGGTGGATTTCTGGAACAATCATTTCAACATCGGCCAGCAAGCGGATAGTTTCGCCGCCGCCGCATTGCCGGATTTCGACCAGAATGTGATCCGTCCTCGGGCATTGGGGAATTTCCGTGATCTGTTGGGCGCCGTTGCCACCAGCCCGGCGATGTTGCGTTATCTCAATAACGCGGCCAGCACCGCCGCCCATCCCAACGAGAACTATGCACGGGAGATTCTGGAACTGCATACCTTGGGCCGGTCGGCTTATTTGGGAATTTCCGCCCCGGCGGGGTCCGACAGCCAGGACGCGGGGTTCACCGATCAGGATGTTATCGCGCTCTCCCATGCCCTTTCGGGATGGACTCTGGAGCAAGGCCAGGATGGGCCTGGCGGAGCTTTGCCGTTCACCGGACGATTTCTATTCAATCCCGTTCAACACAGTGGCCGCGCCGGAAAACTCATGGGGACAGATCTGTCCGCTCTGACCGGAGCGCAGCAAGGCCAGCGCGCCCTGGACATGGCCGCCGACCATCCGGCCACCGCTGCGTTTGTCTGCACCAAGTTATGCCGACGGATTTTCGGCGATAGTCCGCCGGCTACCGTGCTCGACCGCGCCAAAACGGCCTGGCTGAATAATCGGAAGCAGCCCGATCAGATCAAGCGCGTGGTTGAAGCAATTCTTCTCGGCGGCGACGAGATCGGCGGCCTGCCGTCAAAGGTGCGCCGTCCCTACGAGCGCATTATTGCATTCTTCCGCACTACCAACATGGAGATCAGCGCTTCTGAAACCGCCTATACTGCCGGCAGACCTCTGGGCGACGGCATATACGTGTGGCCGACGCCCGAGGGGCGGCCGGATACGGATGCGCAATGGATCTCGGTTCCCGTGAATTTCTTCATATGGAACATGTTGCTGCTGCTGCCGTTTCAGCCGGCGATCCACACCAGCCTCGCCACCGACACGCCCACGAGTGCTACGTCGAGTGCCGAAGCGTTGGTGGGCTATTGGGTCGCGCGCATGGTCGGCTCGCCCTTGCGTGCCGAAGGCATGGCGGCGTTGATCGGTGATGTGGCCGCGCCCGGCGGGGCGTTGGCCGCATTCAAGATCGGTGGCATTACCGATATCGAGATTGCCTTGCGCCGCCTGGTTTCCCTGATCGGCGCTTCGCCTGAATTCGCCATGCGTTGAGGGCATATGTCATGAAACTCTCACGACGCACGCTTTTGACCGCCGCCTCCGCAGGGGCGCTTGCCGCGACGGGCGCGGTGACAGCGATTCTCGCCCCGGGCGTTAGGGGCGTATTCGCACCAAGACCACATCCGGCAAGCGACCGGGCGCCCCGCGATATTCTCGTGGTGCTGTTTCTGCGTTTCGGCGCCGACGGACTGACCATGGTGCCGCCGGCAGATGATGCGGACTATCATGCGAACCGGCCCACCATCGCCATTGCAGCTTCCGGCCCCAATGGGGGATTGCCGATCGGTACATTGGATGGCGTGCCATTCTTCCTGCATCCGAGCATCCCCGAACTCAAAAGTTTGTATGATGCCGGGCACCTTGCCGTGGTTCACGGGTGCGGACTGATGACTGAAAGCCGCAGCCACTTCATCAGCCAGGACAAGATGGATCGCGGCATCGCCGATGGTGAAGCGCCCCTTCAGGGTGGCTGGCTCGCCCGTCATCTTCTGGCCCGGGATCTCGTACTTCCCGGCCTCGGCGCCATCAGCTGCGTGCCCAGCGTTGATGTCTCATTGCAGGGCTATGGCGGTGCCATGGCCGTGCCGGACATCAAGCTGTTCAATGTTGTCGGCGGCGATACCAACCGGCACATCATCAAAAGCCTGAATACCGGCATCGAGCCGCTCACCATCTCGGCCGCTGAGACCATCAACACCATTGAGACGGTGCAGGCACGGTTGGCGGCCATGCCGGATAAAGCTGGCGATACCCTTGGATACACCAGCGGGCCCTTGTCGGCCGCGTTGAAGTCTCTAGCGACCACCATCAAGCTGGATCTGGGACTTGAGGTTGCGACTGTCGACTATGGCGGCTGGGATCATCACATCAACCTGAATACGGCCTTTGGCCCCCAGGCGCAGGAATTGTCGCTTGCGATCAATGCTTTCTGGAACGACATGAAAGACTATCGCGATCGGCTGACGCTTGTGACCATGACGGAGTTTGGTCGCCGCGTGAAAGAGAACGCCAACGGCGGGCTGGATCATGGGTCCGCATCGTTCATGTTCGTGCTAGGCCAGCATGTTAACGGCGGCCGTATCTATGGCCAATGGCCGGGATTGAAGGCCGCCGACCTTCATGCCGGCGATCTCGCGGTAACAACGGATTATCGGCGGGTGCTGCAGGAAATTTTGGTGAAGCGTCGCGGCGAAACCGCGCTGCAGGCCGTATTCCCGAACGTGGGCTATGCGCCGTTGGGCCTGATTGCCGGCGACAATGAATCGATTACACCCAGGGCGGGGACCGATGCGAAAATCTGAAACGTCGGAGAAAGGACCGGGATCAAGCCCGCCCTTGTCCCCGACGTTTTCAAGTCATTCTCCGTTCCAGGTGTCGAACACTTTGGGCCGTCCGCCCGGAAGTATAAAGTGACGTCGGCTCAGGCCTCGTATTTGAAAGATAGCGAGACGCGCGTGCGATATGCCACGACCTTGCCGCCTTCAAGCTTCATGTCGAGCTTGGTGATTTCGGCCACACGCAGATCGCGCAACGACTTAGCCGCAGTTTCCACGGCGCTCCGTGCCGCGTCTTCCCACGACAGCGTGCTCGTGCCGATGATCTCGGTCACGCGGTAGACACCTGTCGACCTTGCTTTTGCTTTAGCCATGACAACCCTCCCTGACATTGTGATCGCCGTGCGGACGCTCCAAGTCGCCCACGGCTCCACGATAGTCCCTTCCGAGCTCTCGGTCATTGTCGATGGAGGTGGCCGTCAGGCCGTGCTTTGCGTCAAAGCGGCCGGTCGCAACCGAGCCGGCCCATGGCCGTTCCCCCCAAGAAAGCCCCTGATGAGAGGCCTTCTTGTCGTGGGAAAACGTTTAGGCGGCTTTCGCGGTCTTCGTGGGCGATTTGGTCACGATAGTGAGGCCCGACTTAAAGCGCTCGGTGAAAGGTTCCGAAACCTCTTTCACAATGCTCATGGTCAGATCGGATGCCTTCTTGCTCTCCTGCGTGAGGCTCGCGAATGACGACTGAGCCAGCTTGGTCTGAATTTCCACAAATTCGGTGAGCGACTTAGCCCCGGTCAATTTCTTCCCGGTGGCGACCGCATCTTCGAGGGAGGTGCTGGCCAGCTCGGAAAAATACCTGCTCAATTGTTCGAAGCCCTTCACCACCGCCGCATTGGTCTTAACGATGGTGGCAATGGTGTCCTCGCCGATCTTGGCGAATTGATCATAAGCGGGAGTCATGGATTTGATCCTTTGTGTTGTTTCACGGTTGTGAGCCCTCCAGTCGCACGGCCGTTAAACGTCACACCACCGGCTGGGTGAGGCCTTGCTGCATCGCAACAATTATGTTGCGATGCACACCAGATATGCGCGACCTTGGCGAGAGTCAAGGGAGAGACATCACCCCCACGTGTCGCAGGTGGCCTGCCCTCGATTAAAATTGATATTTATCAATGAGTTAACATTTCATACGAAATTTTCCGCGCCAAGGCCTACCCTTTGACGGCATCGGTTACGCCACGCGGAAATGGTCCGCCCCGAACGTCAAAACACGAGTTCTGTTCCCAATCCCGCCATGAGCAAAGCCTTCATCAAAGAATCCGATGCTGACGAGGAGGACGCGCCGGAGGCGCCGCAAGGTTTGCCGTCCGGAGTCAAAAACTATGTTACGCCCGACGGCTTTCGACGCCTGCAGGATGAGCTGCATCAGCTTCGGCGCGTCGAACGTCCGAAGGTTGTCGAAACGGTTTCCTGGGCCGCAGGCAACGGCGACCGCTCCGAGAACGGCGACTACATATATGGCAAGAAGCGATTGCGTGAAATTGACCGGCGTGTCCGCTATCTCATCAAGCGCATCGAAAGCGCCCACGTTGTTGACCCAACCCAGCAGAAGAATCGCGATCAGGTGTTCTTCGGCGCGACTGTGACCTATGTCGATCCTCGGGGCGACGAACACACCGTAAAGATCGTCGGCGTCGACGAAGCAAATCTCGAAAGCGGCCTGATCAGTTGGATCTCTCCGGTTGCCAGGGCACTGCTCAAGGCCGCCAAGCACGATATCGTCAAGTTGCGCGGGCCACGCGGTGAAGAAACGCTCGAGGTTCTGGATATCCGGTATTTCTCATCGCCCGCAGGATGATGCGGCGCGGCGACCGTATTACGCCGCGGCGTCATCCAGTGGAACGGCAGGACCGGAAGCGGAGCCGGCGGCCGGAACGCTGCCGTTCTCATCCCGGCGTCCATACCGAAGCCAGGCGCCGAAGCGGTCGAGATAAAGATAGACGACCGGCGTTGTGAATAAGGTCAGCACCTGCGATACGATCAAGCCACCGACGATCGCAACCCCCAGCGGTCGTCTGAATTCGGACCCCGCACCACTGGCAAGCATAAGCGTCAACCCGCTGAAAAATGCCGACATCGTCGTCATCATGATCGGGCGAAAGCGCAATAACGCGGCATTATAGATCGCTTCGTGTGGGGTCATTTCTTGATGCCGTTCCGCTTCGAGCGCGAAATCGATCATCATGATGGCGTTCTTCTTGACGATGCCGATCAGGAGAATGAGCCCGATCAAACCCATCATGTCGAGCGAGTGGCCGGTTATCATCAGCATCAAGAGCGCACCGGCCCCGGCCGACGGGATGGTCGACAGAATGGTCAGCGGGTGAATGTAACTCTCATACAGAATGCCGAGCACGATATATACGGCAACCAACGCCGCCAGAATCAGATAGGGCATCGTCGTCAGCGAGGCCTGAAATGCTTGAGCGTTGCCCTGGAATGTCGCCAAAATCGTTGCCGGAAGGCGCACATCCGTTTCCGCCTGCCTGATCAGCTTGATGGCATCTCCCAGAGCCACGCCCGCCGTCAAATTGAACGAAAGCGTTGCGGCCGGAAACTGGCCCTGATGGCTGACCGTCAGCGCCGAAGTCGCCGGTTGGATCGAGGCAAGGGCGCTCAGCGGCACCTGGGCGCCGCTGTCGGACTTGACGTAAATCATGCGTAGC
>SCTM01000047.1 GCA_004297485.1 Rhodospirillaceae bacterium | reverse complement strand
ATCGACCAACATTGCTGCATCGATCCTCGAGGTCGACGGCCGGCCAGTGGCAGCTGCCGTGGTCTCCGCGCCCAGCGACCGCCTTACCATCCGTGATCATGCGAGAATCGGCGCGATGGTTGCGGCGACTGCCAGGAGCTTATCGCGCGCCGTTGTGCCGCAGGGTTTCGCAGGCTCTCCGCGTGTCGCGGTCGCGTAAGTGGCGCGCCAGTTCATGGCGCGAGATTCCGCCAATCGCGGATAAGGATAAGGAGTGATAGGGATGACGCTCGCAACGATGAATTTGACGCCGCGCGTCGGGACCGAGATCAAGGCCGATGCGAAGGCGCTGTTGAGCGGCTCGGCTGCCGCGGAGATTCGTGCTCTGCTTGAACAACGGGGCGTGTTGATCGTTCGGAACATTGGGTTGGAGGACGCGCAGCAGCTTGCCCTCGCCAAGGCGCTGGGTACTGTGCGATTTGGGACCGTCCGCAAAGAGACCCAGGATGGCAACGTGACAGTCGACAAGGAATCTGAGGACGGTATCTTCAAAGTCACGTTCGACAAGACGCAGAACCCGATGTACGCGGAATATTTGCTGGGAACTTTCTGCTGGCACATGGACGGCACATTCGAAGACGTGCCTCCGTTGGCTTCCATTTTGACCCCCCGCGTTCTGTCGCCGACCGGCGGCCAGACGGAATTTGCCAATACATATGCCGCGTATGAGGACTTGCCCGAATCGGAGAAGACGTTTCTGGACGGATTGGAAGTCGTTCACACCATGGAGGCGAACTACCGCGAGGTCGTGCCAAATCCGACTGTTGATCAACTGAGCGATTGGCGCACTTACCCGCAGAAGACACATCCATTGGTGTGGCATCACCGCTCCGGACGGAAATCGCTGGTCCTAAGTTCGTCCTCCACGCAGGTGGTTGGGATGGACCTGAAGGAGAGCGACGCGCTGCTGCGCCGGCTTAAGGTATGGGCGACGCAGGCGAAGTACGTCTATCAACACCAGTGGAAAATGGGCGACCTACTCATGTGGGACAATACCGGCACCATGCACCGGGTGTTGCGCTATGACCTGGAATGTGGACGCAGGCTACATCGGGTCACACTCATCGGCGAAGAATCGCTGGCCGCAGCCTGAGAGCTGGCGACAGCTTATGCCGCAAAGATACGCTATCAGGAGGATGAGTTTGTGACGGATATTGCGGGAAAAGTGGCGCTGGTCACCGGCGGCGGGAGCGGTATCGGTCGCGGGTTAGCGCTGGCATTGGCGGCGGAGGGCGCTCGGATCGTCGTCGCCGATATCATAAAGGATAACGCAGAGGCGGTTGCGGCCGAAATCAAGAAGGCCGGCGGCTCTGCTGTCGCCGTTGCCTGTGACGTATCCGACCGCACTTCAGTACGGAAAATGAAAGCCGAAGCCAACCAGGCTTTGGGCAATGTTTCCCTTCTTTTCGCCAATGCCGGCGCAACTTCGTTCGAACGACTAACGGACATGTCGGATGACGACGTTGATTGGATCATCCAGGTCAACTTGATGGGTGTTACAAACTGTCTGACGACTTTTCTCCCCGACATGATCGCTGCCCGTGATGGCCATGTTGTGGCGACCGCGTCCATGGCAGGCATGCTTCCCGCCTGGATTCCCCAACATGCGCCCTATTCGGCAGCGAAGATGGGCATCATCGGCATGATCCTGAATATGCGCATGGAATTGGCGGAATTTGG
>SCTM01000046.1 GCA_004297485.1 Rhodospirillaceae bacterium | reverse complement strand
TCCGGAAAGCGTCTATGGCTTCGCCGGTGAAGTCGCCAAGAGCGTCTACGACACCATCGGCCACGAAAAAGCAAAGAAGGTGCTCGGCGGTAACGCCGCAAACCTCTATAATCTGTGATGTAATGTGCGGGCCGGGTGGCGGTTGAGCCAGTTCCCCGGTCCGCCTAGGCCTTGAATAGCAAGAGCCAAATCCGATCAGTTCATCGGATTTGGCTCTAAGTTTATTCAGACGGAGCTGTGTCTAGGCTTGGGGCTCGGGAGATCCGACCTGCGCCTTGGAGCGAAGGTGGAGCACCGGCTTGGGGAACTTTTCCGGCGCGTCGAAGATCGCGCATATGTGTTGGCCGACCTCCACATTGGTCACCCAGTCAGGCTGGGCGATGTCGCGGTTGGCATCGGTCGCTACCATCGAGATGATCATCAGCTCATGTGCTTGTGCGCCAGACTTAACTTCCTTGGCCACACCTTTGTACATCATCCGCGTGGCCGCCTGGCCCATTGAGATATGTGCCTGTTGCGGGAAGATGAAATCGGCCGTACCGCCACCGATGCCGATCAGAACGCCATGGGACGGCATGCGCGGTAAGAAGGTCTTCGCGGCGACGAAATGGGTGACGACATTTCCCGCCAGCACTTGCGTGAGCTCGGCCGCGTCGAATTCCATCAGCGGTCGCAGGCGGACAGGTACATTCACCGAGATGACCACATGGTCGACGCCGCCGAAGGGCGCGCGGGCGGCCTCCCACAACGCCGTGGCCCCGGCCTCGGTGCTCACGTTCCCTGTGACACCGGCGAAAGCCTCGCCCTGATGATGCTTCTTTAGGTCGCCGAGCCATTCGTCCTTGAGCTCGGCGGCGACGACGTTTCTGCCCGAGGCAAGAGCGGCGGCGACAATCCCCCGTCCGACGTTTCCTGCGGCGCCGACGACCAGCAGCGTTTGCTTGCCCATATTTCTCTCCTTCATTTGACGATCAAACAGTCCGGCAGCGCCTTATCCGGCGCTATGGGCATATATCACGCGATTTCGAACAGGGCGGCTGCACCCTGGCCGCCGCCGATGCACATCGTCACGACGACATACTTCACGCCACGGCGCTTGCCTTCGATCAGGGCGTGCATGGTGCAGCGGGCCCCGGTCATGCCGAACGGGTGACCGATGGAAATTCCGCCGCCGTTTACGTTCAGGCGGTCGTCCGGAATTCCGAGCTTGTCGCGGCAATAGATTACCTGCACCGCGAACGCCTCGTTCAATTCCCAAAGTCCGATATCGTCGACCTTCAGGCCAAAACGGGTGAGCAGCTTCGGGATCGCAAACACCGGGCCGATACCCATCTCCTCAGGCGCCAAGCCGGCCACTGCAGCTCCGCGGTAGATGCCGAGCGGCTGCAGGCCGCGCTTTTGCGCCAGCGTCCCATCCATGAGCAAACACACCGCCGCGCCATCGGACAGCTGGCTCGCGTTGCCGGCGGTGACGAACTTGTCCTCGCCGTCGACGGGCTTCAATTTTGCCAGCCCCTCAAGGGTTGTATCCGGGCGATTGCCCTCGTCACGGGTGAGCGTGACCTGTTCCGTGCCGATGTCCGCGCCGCTCTTGTCCTTCAACAGCTTGGTGGTTGTGAAGGGCACGATCTCGGCGTCGAACCGGCCGGCGGCTTGCGCCGCCGCGGTGCGCTGCTGGCTCCGCAGCGAATAGGCATCCTGGGCCTCGCGGCTGATCTTGTATTTGGCCGCGACATAGTCCGCAGTTTGGATCATCGGCCAATATACGCCGGGGCAATTGGCCTTCAGCCAGTCTTCCTCGGCATGAACCCGGTTCCGGTTGCCTGTCACCATCGACACCGATTCCAATCCGCCCGCCACTTGGACAGCCGCTTCGCCAAGCTGGATCCGATTGCCCGCGATGCCGATCGCCATCAGGCCCGATGCACAGTTACGATTGACGATCATCCCTGGCACGGTAACCGGCAACCCCGCGCGCAGCGCCGCCTGGCGGCCGATATTGAACCCGACCGCGCCTTCCGGCCAGGCTACGCCGAGGATGACGTCTTCGACCTCGGCCGGATCTATCTTGGCCAGATCGGAAG
>SCTM01000045.1 GCA_004297485.1 Rhodospirillaceae bacterium | reverse complement strand
CGCGGATTTTCTCCGTGCATGCGCGCCACGGCTTCTTCGATCGATTTGTATTTCTTTACCGTGCGGCCCGATAGGCTCCGTACCTGATCGATCCACTGCAGCATGCGCTCATGAAACGGCTTATCGGTAACCGCTTTGATCTGATCCGGCGACGCAACAACACCGTCAACGTTCACCAGCTTGGAAACCGTTTCCGGATAAAGGCCGGAGTACAGCAAGCTGATGTAGCCCCCCAGGGAATGTCCCATGATTGACAATGGTGCCATTGTTCTCTGGCGCACAAGCTGCGCGATGTCGTAGACATAATCGATAAGGGCGTAGTTCCCGCCGATGGCCCAGCTCGAGTCTCCGTGCCCGCGCAGGTCCGGCGCGATAATGTGAAAGTCATCCCGGAGCGCCTGCGCGACCCAGTCCCAGTTGCGGCAATGGTCGCGACCTCCATGAATCAGCAAGAGCGGCGGCGCGTCGTGATTGCCCCAATCGACATAGTGGAGGCGTAACCGCTGAGAAAAATACACGTGGGACGTGGGCCCTGACGACGAGGTCGGCATGAAACTGACTTTGTGCTGTTGCGCTGCGGTCCTAAAGATAACCTGTCGATCGCGGCGGGTGTATCGTGATTCGCCATGGCCGGACGGAGAAATCGGCTTCGCCGGGCCCGGGGTTTCATGTTATAGAGGCGCCGCGCCGCCTGGAGCCGTGCGGGTGTAGCTCAATGGTAGAGCAGAAGCTTCCCAAGCTTACGACGAGGGTTCGATTCCCTTCACCCGCTCCACGCCCGCCGTTGCAATGTCGATGGTGCGGAGACACGTTTCATGCTGTTCGCAATCGGCGACTACTTGGCCGGGATACTCGTCGGCATATTGACCACGTTCGCTGTGCGTCTCTGTGTGGCGCCCGGCATGGATATGGTGGTCGCGATGGTGATCGGCATGACGGCCGGCATGGTCGTGCACGTCGTTGTCGGTTTCCTGCTGGCGCCGTTCGTCGGCATGTTCGAAACGATGATGCCGGGATCGGTGATCGGGATGTACGGCGGCATGTTCTTCGCCATGCGTGATTCCATGGGCGCCGGCTCGACGACGGCCCTGTCGGCGGCCATTGTTGGCGGTGCTTTCGGCGCCATCGTCGTGTTCGCCGTTCGGACTTATGACCGCATCTTGCATGGTACGGTCCTGGATACGGGGGAATAGGCATGGTTCCGCTCGACGACCTTGCGACCAAGCGCAAATGGGACAAAAGCAGCAAATCATTCGATTTCCTGACATTTGCCGATGATCGCCGCTATGGGCCCTACAAGCGCGAGCTTTTTCAAAAGATCCGTGGCAAGACACTGATGCTGGCCGCCGGGACCGGCAACGATTTCAAATTCTTTCCGCCCGGGCTGGATTTTGTGGCGATCGACATCAGTGCAAAAATGCTGGAAAAAGCGGCAATCAAAGCCGCGCGCTACGACGGAAAGATCGAGCTTCGGGAAATGGACGTCTGTCATCTCGACTATGCGGACGACGTATTCGATACCATCGTCACGGTTTGCACATTCTGCTCGGTGCCAAAGCCCGTGGCCGGACTCCGGGAATTGCGTCGCGTCTTGAAGCCCGGCGGGCAGATCTTGATGTTCGAACATGTCCGAAGCACGATTGGGCCGTTCGGTATTCTCCTCGACCTTATGACCGCGCTATCGCGTCGTTTCGGTCCTGATATGAATCGGGATACCGTCGGCAACGTGCAAAAGGCGGGTTTCCGCCTGCGGCGGATAGGGAATGTCTATCTCGATATCGTCAAGACGATCGAGGGCGTCAAGGAACACGCGTGACCACAGCCGATTCGATATGGGCCCGTGCCGTCGATGGCAGCGAGGCCAAACTTTCCAACAAAGCCGCCGACGATTGCGTCCCGCCTTGAAATTATCCGACCCTTGTTTAAGAAGAGGCGCAGATTGTTTTATTCGGGATTTGAGGGCTTATTAGGGCATGGCACCGGAAGATCAAGAGGGCCGTGGTAAAGAAGCGTCTTCCGCCTCAACTCCCCGTGTCACCCACTTCAATTTTCAAGCAAAGGTGTTTCAGGCGCCGGGCGCACACTTTGTCCTCAAGTCCGAAAGCCAAGGAAAAACGAAGATAGCGCGCTTCGCCCTGGAAATGGGATCGGGGGAAGGCGTTATCTCTCTCAAAAACCTGCGTACGACTTTCGATATCCAACCCGGAAGCCACGACGATTTGCTGATCGCCCGTGCCGAAGCGGGCCTACAATATGTCCCGGATATCCGGCCGGGCGACGCTATTCCCAACGAGTTGCTGGATGGCACTGCCTCTTGGACCGTGAGCCGCCGTCACAAGACGATTGCCCGCGAACGTATTCAGGCGCAGCTGCTGTCATGGGTGAGCGGTAAAGACGTCGATGCGTCCGATCGCAATGCCCTCAAGACTCTTATGGAGTCGCCTGAAACGAAAAAACTCTTGCGCGATGCCTTTCAACGCGCCGCCGTCGCGCTCGGGCTCGCGGTAACGGAGGCGGAGCAGGTCGTCGACCGCATCGAAACGCTTGCGCGCGAACTTTGCTACATCGAGGCCCTGCGCGACCGATGCGAGGACGTACAGAAGATTCGCAAGAACCTCGATGCCTTCGCCAAGGTCTTCAGCGACGACAAGCGCAAGTTTGCGGAAATCGGACGTATCAAGCTTTTGATGGTCGAAGGCCTGCGTGAAATTTTCACGCCGCTCGCGATGGTCGACGCTCGAACGGCGGACATCGTGTCCATGCTGCAGACAATCGACAAGGCGATCGCTGACATACGCGAAACCCGCGACACCGTGCATTTTATCCTGATGGACTGGGATCCCGTCATCGAGAAGTGGCACGAACTCGCGATCGAACGCGGTGTGCCGGCGGACAAGGCGATCGGCGCGGTATACAAATTCCTCGCCAGCCGGTTTCCATCAGGGAAAAGCCTGATGAACAGGCCCCGGAAATAACCTGGCTCTCAGCGGCTGGCGTGAACGATCAGATCGCGGATGAAGCGCGTGCCGGCGGCGAGTTGCTCGACAGCGATGAACTCATTGGGCTGGTGTGCCTGGCTGATGGAGCCGGGACCGCAGATCACCGTCGATAGGCCGGCGCCCTGAAACTGTCCCGCCTCGGCGGCGAAACTCACGGCACGGGTCGTATTGTCGCCGGTGAGCGTACGACAGAGCTCTTCCGCTGCCGATCGCGTCATTAATTTCAACGGCGGGGTGGCCGTGCGCGGGATTGTTTCGATATCGCAATCCGTGGCAACGGTGCGCATGCGCGGCAATACCACATCACGACAATGGGTGAGAAAACGGTCGATGTAGCGATCTGGGTCATCCTCGGGCAGCGCACGCACGTCCCATTGGAACGTGCAGTGCCGCGCAAGGATATTCAGTGCCGTTCCGCCCTCGATGCGGTTCACGGTGATTGTCGTATGCGGTGGTTCAAACAATTGATTCCGCTTGCCGGAGGTCGCGGCCTCGCCGGCCAGCCCCTGGAGGAAAGAGATGAGCTCGGCGGCCACCATCACCGCGCTGACGCCCCGATGTGGCTGCGACGAGTGGGCTTCGTGGCCGGTCACGGTCGTGCGTACAGCCGTAATGCCTTTGTGCGCGGTCACGACTTTCATTTCGGTAGGCTCGCCGACAATAACCGCGGCCGGAGCGGGCAACTCGGCCTGGAGGAAACGAATGAGCGAAGGGGCGCCGAGGCAGCCCACTTCCTCGTCATAAGAGAAGGCGAAATGCAGAGGAATCTTCAAATTTGCCGCGGTCATGTGATCAAGGGCTGCCAAGATGACCGCGAGGAAGCCTTTCATATCCGCAGCGCCACGGCCGTATAACAGCCCCTCCCGCTCCTCGAGAATGAACGGGTCGCTTTGCCACTTCTGATCATCGACCGGGACCACGTCCGTATGCCCCGACAGGACGATTCCGCCGGCGACCATCGGTCCGACCGTCGCGAGTAGGTTGGCCTTGGTGCCTTCATCGTTATGGACCAACCGGCACGGGATTCCGTGCTCGGCAAGCATGACCCGTACCGCATCGATAAAGGCAAGATTGGAGTTGCGCGACGTTGTGTCAAACGCCACCAGCTTCGCGAGCATGGCGATCGCCCGTGCCAGGTCGTCATCGGAGCGGGATTTGCCGTTGGCTGTCATATGATCATCCCGCGACGCGCCATGTGGTGCCTCCGGCGCGGTCTTCAATCGTGACCCCGAGTTCGGCCAGTTGCTGGCGCAGGCGGTCGGCTTCGGCGAAATCGCGGGCCTTACGTGCCGCTGCCCTTGCCGCGATCAGGCTTTCGACAGTGGCCGCATCAATCGTTTTGCCGGCGGATACGGTCGTGAACCAAACCGCGGGCGACTGCTGCAAAACGCCCAACATCTCGCCGCCGGCCTTGAGATCGGCGGCAAGACGTTTGCGTTCCGCTGCATCGGAAGATTGGTTGATCGCCTTCGCTAGGCCGGCCAACTCGGCCATGGCGATGGGCGTATTGAGATCGTCGTCCAAGGCCGCGATTACGGCCTCGGGTGGACTCGCTGACCTGTCAGCTGTCGGATCCGCGGCTTCAAGGGTGCGATATAATCCATCAAGCGTGCGCTTTGATTGGGTGACAAGGTCATCGGACCAATCAAGCGGCTGCCGATAGTGAGCCGTCAGCAATGCCCAGCGAATGGCCTCGCCCGGCGCGCTCTGGAGGATGTCGTGCACCAGGGCAATGTTGCCCAAGGACTTCGACATCTTCTCCCGGTCCATGGTCAGGAAGCCATTGTGCATCCAAACCCGGCAATAGGCGGCGCCGTCATGGGCACAGGTACCCTGGGCGATTTCATTCTCATGATGGGGAAAGATGAGATCGTGCCCGCCGCCGTGGATATCGATGGTATTTCCCAGATGGGTCTCGATCATGCTCGAGCATTCGATATGCCATCCCGGCCGTCCCCGGCCCCAGGGGCTATCCCAGCCGGGCAGATCCGGCGTGGACGGTTTCCACAGCACGAAATCGGCGGGGTCCTTTTTGTAGGGCGCGACCTCGACCCGGGCGCCCGCGATCATGTCGTCGCGGTCGCGGCCGGACAGCCGGCCGTAGGCGGCATAGGACGGCACGTGGAAGAGGACGTGGCCTTCGGCGACGTAGGCGTGATTTTTTGCCAGAAGCGCTTGGATCATGGCGATAATCTGCGGCACATGATCGGTAGCGAATGGCTCGATCGTCGGCGGCAGCACACCGAGGGCCGCCATGTCGGCGCGGTAGATGCCCGTGAACTTGGTGGTGATATCGTTGATGGCGACTTTCTGTGCTGTCGCCGCCGCATTGATCTTGTCATCAATGTCGGTGACGTTCCGGGCATAAACGACCTGTGGATAGCGACGGCGAAGGAGTCGATAGAGCACATCGAACACCACGGCCGGGCGCGCGTTGCCGATGTGGGCATAGCTGTAGACCGTGGGACCGCAGACATACATGGTCACCCGCGCCGGGTCGGCGGGGGTGAAGACCTCCTTGCGGCGGGTCAAAGTATTGTATAAAAACAATGACATAGATGCCTAATCGCAGCTGCGGCCCGACGCCGGAAGCGACCGGAGCGTCGATCCGGGCTATAGCGCATCGGCATCGGGATTGCAAAAGACCGCAAAACCGGGCAAGTGCTCACGCGAGTGGTCCGATTCTAACATTCCCATCCGGGTTCAGCAGGCCGGTATGCGAATGTCAAATCCGCTCCACTCGGTAGGCGGCGAGGCACTGCGACCGTTGCAGGTTCGACGCTCCAAGCCCATATCCTCGACTGTATGATCTGAATTGGATGACTTCCATGAGCGGCTCAACCCCCGCATCCACGCCTGATCCCGCCTTCGGCCGCCGCATTTCCATCGAGCAGGTCGAGGAAGGACATACCCTGGCCCCGCGCTTCGACGAGCACGGATTGATCCCGGTCGTGACCACAGACGCGGAGAGCGGCGAACTTTTGATGCACGGATTCATGAACGCCGAGGCGTTGGCGCTCACGATTGAAACCGCCGAAGCCCACTACTATAGCCGCAGCCGCAAAGCCCTATGGCACAAGGGTGCGACCAGCGGGCTGGTGCAGCATGTTGTGGAAATGCGCATCGACGACGATCAGGACGCGGTTTGGCTGCGCGTGCGTGTCGCCGGCTCGGGGGCCAGTTGCCACGTGGGCTATCGGTCATGCTTCTATCGCGCCGTTCCGCTTGGTGGCCGCGTCGCCGACGCGGTCGAACACCTTGCGTACACGGAAGACCACAAGACCTTCGATCCAAAGGTGGTTTACGGCGACGCGCCTAATCCGACGAAGCTTTAGGCAATCGACGGTGCTGCGGAGATTACTCCTGCGGTCCCGGTAGGCTGTCGCGCGACATGCCGTCCCGGTGTCTCACGTGCTCACCGGTTGGTCCCGGGGTCGGGGGCGCATTGGGCGGTAGCCAGACCTTGCGTTCCCAAGTCTGGGCGCGTTTGTCACCTGCGGCCTTGGCTGCCGCGGGTATGGCGGCATCGATGGCCGCCAGTTGCTTGTCGGGCAGGGGGACAAATCCCACCCGCGATTTCCCGGTATTCATGTGATAGAGCGCGAGCCAGTAGTCCGCTTCTTCAGCGTTGCGGATGGCGTTGGGCCCGAGCGCGTGGGCATATGCGAGCTGGCCTTGCGCCTCGGGCCACCCGGCGTCCGCGGCCCGGCGCAGCCACGTCAGGCCCTCCAGGTAATCCGCGGAAAGGTCCGGTCCCTTGGTTCCCTCGAGCAGGCATTCGCCCAAGCCCGTCTGCGCGTCTTCGTATCCCGGCCCGATGGCGGCGACCTGACGCAGCTTTGGGACGGCAGCGGCGCAATCGCCTTTCGACTTAAGCGCCATGGCATCGACATAGAGCGTATTCGCATCAGTGCCCGGTCGCAGCATCATGCCCCGTCCGCCCAGGCCGTTCATATAGACCTGCGCCTGCTGTGCGCTGGGGCCTTCCTGTTCGCCGCCGCATGCGGTCAGCAAGGCGATGACGCCAGCCGACGCCACGAACGACCGCCAAACGTGGCCGAAAAGTCCTGTATGGCGACGGCCGTCGATCAAGGGGCAATACTCACAAACGGAACCGCAACGTCACCGCGGCCGTGTGGCTCATCAGGTGACCTGTTATTTCGGCATCGTAGTCAAGGGTCACAGAAGAGAAACTGTCCTTATGCCCGACGCCAAAACCGAGGCTGTAGATATTCGGGCCGTGAGGCAGGCTGGTGATCGTGAAGGGTGTATTTGCAGCCGTGAACTGCGAAGTAAAGACCGTTGGATCGTTCTTGAAATCGTGGGTCACGCTGCCGCGAAAATCGGTCTCAAGGTTGGAATCGTAATACAGCGGGAAGTCTTTGCTGAGATTGAAGCCCGCGGTGGTGCGAAGCGACGACGTATTCTTGGCGCCATTGGTTAAGTCGATCCCAGCGCCGCCGGCCTTCTCGCTGTATCTATTCTCATTCAGCTTGAGATACCCGACCCGCAGATACGGCACGATCGAGATGCTGCCGCCCTCGAGACGAACACCAGCTTCAGCAGAGCCCCCGGCCTGATAGCCGCTGGCTTTTCCGGTGGCGATTCTTTTGAACGTGCCGATGGTGATCTCTCGCCGCTGATCGTAATTGTTCAATCCCGCGCCGCCGATGCCCTGGACGTAAAAGCGGCCAAGATCCTGGCGCGCGTAAACATTGAGCTGAGACGAATAGATGAGGAGAAACGAGTTGGGTGATACGCCAAGATCCACGGAGGTAAATGTCTCGGTGATATTGGCACCAACCTTTGTGTTCTTTCCGATCGGCGTATCCGCGCCCAAGGCGATACCGAGTCCCCAATAGGAATATCCCGGCTGCGTATCAGACGCACCGCCGGAGCTGGCGGTGGCGACCGTACCTAGGCCCTGGACCCAGACGCTGGAGAGCTCGCCCTCGTTTGTATCGGTGGCATTTGGAATGCCTTGCAGACGACGGCGAACGGCACCTAGGGCCAGATTCTGATTCGATAGTGCGGCCTGGCGCCACGCATCGGTGGTGTCCGGCATCAGCTGCCTGAAAGCGGCGACGAATTGATCCTTGGTGCTCTGGCCCGCGATCGCGCCGCCGACCTGCTGGTCGAGTGCAAGCGCGCCGATCGACCCATTGAAGGTTGCGGCCATGTTGGTGCCAAGACCCATCTCGGCGGCGGTCCGCCGCCGCGCGGTGATCTGCAGATTGTTGGCGTTGTTGGGATCCAGCTGGACCGTATACGCGTTGACGTATGACGTGGTTACCGGAAAGAACGATGCGACCGGCGCACCAAGCGTGAGCTTGCCTGAAGAAATAAGATTGATGGTCTGCGTGTTCTGGACGATTCCCGTGAATATCGGATCGAGCGTCGCGCCGTTGGCGACCGAAACGTTGCCGCTGGCCTGAAGCACGCCGGTGGCGGCCCCGGCACCGTTCAGATCGAAGGTAACCCTCGACCCGGAATCGATGCTGGCGTTGGTCACCTTTACCATTTGCGTGTCGGGAATGACGAGTTGTGACCCCGACACGTTCAGGTCTGCGGTACCAGTCGTGGTCACCCCACCCTTCACAACCGATCCATTGCTAATTGATACAGTACTGGCGCCGCTGCCGAGGATGATGTTGCCGGTTAGCGTGCTGTGATTGATCGCCAGCGTGTTCGTGCTGCCGGTTCCGAAGCTGAGGTCACCGGTCTGCGTGCCGCCGCTATAGCTCACGGTGTTCGTGCCGGAGCCCAGAAGAACGGGACCGACGATGCTGCCGTCGTTGGTGAAATTTATGAAGGTGGTGTTGTGGGAAAGATCGACGGCCACGAACTTGCCGGTGGTGTTGTAGGCACTGATGTTCGGTGCGATCGCGCCGCTGTTGAAGAAATTCGTCAGCGTTCCCGACTGGTCGAGAACACCATAGGCACTGTGCCCGCCGCCCTGAGCATAGACCGACAAATGGCCCGAGTTGGTGAACGCGTTGAGTGTGCTGGTGGAATCAACAAGTACGCCGTAAGCGTCGCCGCCCAGGTTGCCCGGCGCCGGCAGGCTCCCATCGAACGTCGTATCGGTCGCGACGACGTTAATGTCGCCAGTGTTGTTGATTACGGAAACGCTGCCGTGATTGGCGATATTGAAGCCGGTCGCGGTGGCGTTGGCGGCATTGACCCGTATATCACCACCGGCGTTATAGAAACCGCCATCGAGTTTTGAAGTGTAGACGGTGCCGTTGCTGACGACACCCTCCACATCGACGGCGGTCGACGCAAGGCCCGGTACGTTCACGTACGTCGTGCCGGGGCTGGTGGTGACGATTCCGTAAGGATTGGTATAGGGGTTGACGGCCTTGGCGTTGGTGTTGCGCGGCAGAGTCGATGTCGCGATGATGTTGCCCTGGTTGATGATCGAATAGTTGATGGCCGGGACGGGGCCGGTATTGCTGTTCTGCAGCCCCGCCGTGTTGACCGTGGTTGACGTGGGAAGCGAGCCGATGTCGACGTTCTGCAATCCACCCGGTCCGCCCGGTTTGATCAACAGCGCCGGGCCGCCGGCTGTGGATGTGATCGTCGACTCACCCGCGGTGCTGATGTTGGGATTCGCGTACTGCTGCCCGGCGGTATAGGTTTGTCCGTTAATTTTTACCGTTTGGCCGGCAGGGACGGTTGGGGTCTCCTGATTCTTGGTGTACCCGTTGCCGGTGATCAGCAGCCCCTGATTGACGTTGCCGCCGACCCATACGGCCGCAGCGCCGGGCACCTGATAGACGGGATTGCCGGAACTGTCGGTTGTCGGCGCCGTGCCGACGGTGATGGTCCCGCTTGTTGCGGTCGGCGTGGTGCCCGTCAGGCCGCCGATCGACACCGAGCCGCTCACCGGAGCGCCCACATACAGCCCCACGCCGCCTTGTCCCGCCGCGGTGATCGTGCCGGCGTTGACAATCGAACCGTTCACGGGCGCGGTCGTCATGATCCCGTATGAATTAACACCGGGTGTCGTGATCGCACCGTTGTTGGTGAGGTTGCCGAGCAGAGTCGAGCCAATCTGCACGCCGTAGGAGGAATTCCCGCCAACGGAAATCGTGCCACCGACATCGCTGAGAATATTTCCGGTAAAGGTGCCGGGCCCATCGAGGCGAATACCGGCGTTGAAGACGTTGGTGTTCAGAAGCGCGCTTGTGGACGCAGGTCCTGGCACTGAAATGGTGGCGGTATTGGTGATTGAACTGGTCAGATTGAGCGGGCTCACCCCGTCGGCCGCCGTCAACATGCCGCGGATACCGACCGCGCCGGACTCCGTGCTGCTGCTGATGGAGCCGGCGTTACTGACCGTATTGCTCGAATTGATGGTCACGGCCACCGGTGTCGTAACGGCAACACTCCCGCCGGATTGAATTGTGACGTTGCCCGGACCGCTATTGGCGTTGCTCGTAGAGACGGCCGTCGTCGTGGCGCTGCTGACAGTCAGATCGCCGGCTTGAACCGACGTCGACGCAAGTACGGTCGCCAGCGCGAGCGTAGATGTAGATTCCGCAAACTTCGAGCGGCGCCCGCCGCCGTTACGCGCACCCATCCGGTCTTTCCTTTTCGATTGGCCTGCTCAGTTGATCCGGCCGTAGGTAGGCCGCGTCGCCCCAAAGGGAACGCCTACGTCGGCAGTCGTGTCAATTTTCTTCCAGTTCACATTTACCCGATCTAGGGGAAACGTGTAACGGCCTGTATCGGCTTTAGCGCACTATTATTATGAATCTGAACCATTTCTCGATTCAAGCGAACCGGGAAATGGTCTGGCGGCCCTGCTTTTAAGACGCTCCGGGCCGTTTGACCATATCTTTAGGCGCATTCCGGGCCGGCTCCTCGATAAACCGCCCGCAAATTACTGAAATAACCGCCGCCGAGGGAAGGTCGGGGGAAGCGTCAGGATGCCGCAAGGGCCGAAACATCGCCGTTGCCGGATTCGTCCGCCGTGTCCTTTTGGCTCCCTTCCATCGCCAATTGAAACGCGGTGGTGATTTTTCGCAAAAGATCGAGCTCGCGTTCCGCGGGCTCATAGTAGTGGTCTGCCATCTTTGCCACGCTATCGGACAGCGACGCGCAGAGCGCGGACAACTGTGATTCTTTCAGCCGTAGCGCTACCGCCGCGGCATCCTGCAGGACACTGGCGAGGGTCAAAAGGTCGGACTGGACTTCGTCGCCTACATCGCGTTGGTCATAGGCGTGGACGAGGCGTTCGCACAGTTCGCCGAGATGTGAACTTTGCGAATCGAGCTGGGCCTGTAACACCTGCTCCAAAGACCGATCGATGGCCGTCTTGAGCGATTCCTTGTCGAATTCGCGGCCGTTGACCTTCTCCAGCAAGGTATTGAGGACCGCAATGCGCTTAACCCGGCTTGGCCGGTCCTCCGTACGACGGTCCGGACCAATGTATTCGCCGTGAGCAATAAACGGCTGGCGGTGAAAGGCCACCAAGCTCATGCGCTCACGGACGCGTTCCGGCGTTAGCGGTTTAATAACAATATCGTCGACTCCCGCCTTGATGGCAAAGGTCAGCGCATCGCGGCGACCCGGTGCAACCAATACGGTAATCAGCATAAAGGGGTTCTCGCCGATTTTCTGGTGTCGGATCTCGCGAATGAGGTCGAAGACGGCAGGGTCAAAATCGTCCGATAGCACGAGCATATCGGGTGGACTGTCCAACAACATGGTGCGGAGCGCCTGCGCGGTGGCATGACAAACGACGGACTTGACGCCTTGTGCCAAGAACATGTCGCGAAGTTGCTGACGCTCGTAATAGTTTTTCTCACCGATATGGACGGTGACTTTTCTCAGACTATCGCGATCGAGGCGCGCCATCTGTCGGGGCCCGGATTTGCTTAAGGTCTACTGAGAAGCATTAGAGCCGACATGGCGTCCGACCGCCACACCGCAACCGGCAAATAGCTGACCCGGCCTATCCGCTGACCCGGTGAGAGCTGCATTGTGGCTCGTGAACACAAGGCCTTGGCCCCGTCCCCATTTCATCCGCTCCAGGCAACCCGTTATCTGGGCCGGCGCGGCTTCTGCCGAGCGGAGCGCAATACAGGATGATAATCCGCTATCGGTTGGCGCGGAGCAAGCGTGAGCCACACTGTTTCATAAAAAACCTTGTCATTTCATACTCATGACAAAATGAAATTTACTGCGCAGCGGCACCCATTTTGGCCGTTTTGGCCAGCTCGAAGGCCTTCGTGAGCTTGCGGATTGTCCCGAGTTCGTTCTCGGTCGGGTCCAGGTACCGTTCGGCCATTTCCTCCACCTGGCGGGCAAGCTGAGTACAGATCTGGCCCAATTCGGGCTCGCCGATGTGTTTGGCGGTCCTGGAGGCGTCTTCCAGCACGCTCACAAGGATCAGGAGGCGTTCCTCGACCTCCTTGTCGATTCGGCCTTCCTCGTAGGCCTTGAGGATCTGATTGCAGATGAATCCGAGTTTGAGGCCATGGCTATCCAGCCGGGCGGCCATAACCTCGGTCATGCACTTTTCCACTTCCCGGCTCAGTTGGGCCTGGGTGATCTTGCGGCCTTCCGCCTTCGCGAGGAGGGAATTTACAACTATAAGTTGTTTAATGGCCGACGGCCGTTCAGTCTGACGGCGGCGTTCAGGGCCGAGATAATCGGTCGTCGCAATGAATGGTATCCGGTTGAAGGTGAAGTGAGCGACCCGCTCCAGCAGTCGGCCCGGCGACACCGGCTTGATCATCACATCGTCGCATCCGGTGAGGATCGCTTTCTTGGTATTAATGTCCTTGTCCGCCGAGACCATCATTGTGATCATCACGAAGGGGTTCCGGCCGAACCGGAACTGGCGGATATCACGGATGATCTCGAATATATTGGGGGCCATGTCATCGGAGACCACCAACAGGTCGGGTGACATTTCCTTGAGCGCGGTCATGAGGTCGTCGATCCGACCGAACGTGCGCGTCCGGCGCAAACCTTCGCCGCGCATCATGGACCGCATGCTTTCACGGACCTGCTCATTTGGCTCGCCGAGGAAGATATCGACGTCGCCCAGCTTGTCCTTATCGAAGTTCTTCATGCCTTCCATTCTGCCGTTAGGGTGTCCGGGCTAACCGGGGGACGTCAGTCCACGAACCTGAATGTGGCACCAAGAATGTTCAGATGCACCATCAACCAATCCGAGTAGGCGAGCCTATCACTGGAAGTTGAAATATCCACCGTCAAATATGCCAGGCCGGTACGGTCGCCACCATTCTAAAGACGACTTCGCGGCCCTTACGGTTGCATCAGGAATGACGCCAATAGGGCTACTGGCCGGTTCTGGCAAATAAAATCTCTGCCGGGTCTCACGTTACGGCGCCGGGGGTTCAACAAAATGCGTGTTGTGGGCAGGGAAAGCCACGAAGCCCTTGAGCATATAGTCCCAATACAGGTGAGGCAGGCCGGTGGTTTTGATCCACCAATTCACCAGGTGTTCCTTGGCGGGGTCGAGTGGAAAGGTTGGTGTCGGCTTGCCGCCGTATATGAATTCCGCCATCAGCACCTTGCCGTAGGCCGTGGTCAGCGGGCAGGACGCATAGCCGTCGTAGGCCTCCTCGATGGCGCTCCCACCCATGAGGTGCAGTAGATTGCGGACCACCACAGGCGCTTGCTTGCGCACGGCGGCCGCGGTTTTTGAATTGGCCGTTCCGGCAGCGTCGCCCAGGCCAAATACATTTTTGTATTTTACATGCTGCAAGGAATTCGCATGGACATCAGTGAAGCCTGCGGCATTGACGAGCGGACTTTGTTTCAAAGCTGCCGGCGGCGCTTGCGGCGGTGTCACGTGGAGCATATCGAACGGCAGGGTGATGCGGGAACCTTGGCGGTCGCCACCGACGATCTCAAAGGTCGCCGTGCGGCCGGGACCGTCAACCTCGATCAGGTTGTGCTGATATTGCACGACAATCCCATGATTGGCGGCGATCTTGACCAGTTCGCGGGCATAAAAGGGTACCCCGAAGATAGCCGGTGCGTGGGTTAGAAAACGAACTTCACAGGCATCGCGGATGCCGCCCCGCTTGAGATAATCGGCGGCGAGATATGCGATTTTCTGCGGTGCGCCAGGGCATTTGAAGGGCATCGGCGGCTGGGTGCACAGGATCTTCGCGCCCCGCTTGGCGTTCTTGAGGGTCTCCCAGGTGTATTCCGCCGTGTCCGGCGAATAGTTGCTGCAGACGCCGTTGGCGCCGATCGAATCGCGCAGCCCCTTGATGGCATCCCAGTTCAGTGTCAGGCCGGGGCATACCACCAGATAGTCGTATGTCACCGTGCGTCCTGATGAGAGAGAGACCGTGTTGCTGTCGGGTGCGAAAGCGGTTGCCGCGTCCTTAATCCAGGCGACGCCTGCGGGAATCAGGCTGCGCTCCGCGCGACATGTCTTGGCGAGATCATAGGCACCGGCTCCCACCAGTGTGAGCGCGGGCTGGTAGTAATGCACGTCCGCCGGTTCAACGATGGCGATGTCCAGCGCGTCGGCGTGATCATGGCGACGCAGCTCGGCGGCGACGGTGATTCCGGCGGCACCGCCGCCAACAATCAGGATCTTGTGGTGAGAAGCACCGGCCATAAAGACTCCTCCCGAGACGACCCATGCGGGGCAAGGACACTATCTGATCATCTTGCTATCCAAGCGACAAGGGCCCCACAGAAACGCCGCCGTTCGTCCCTGCGACGAAACGGCTTATGCCGCCGGCAGGCGCCGGGAGGAATATTCTTTCCGTTTCGGCGGATTATTCCGGGACGGGCGGATAAACATGCCGGACCCCAGTACGGTCATCGACCGCATAGCTGTGCGCGGCGGGCTCGATATACGTCGGCCCAATCGGCACCTTGCCGAAGCCGCCGGGAATATCCAAAACATAGGTTGGCAGGGCGAGGCCGGAAACGCGTGTTCTGAGGGCGCGCATGAGCGCTTGACCCTCTTCGACAGGCACGCGGAAATGGCTCGTGCCGGGCGCCAGATCCAAGTGGTGAAGGTAGTAGGGTTTGACGCGCGCCGACACGAGCGTCCGCATGAGTTGCTCGAGCGTATCTACCGAATCGTTGACGCCTTTGAGCAGCACACTCTGACTGAGCAAACTCAAGCCGGCGTCGGCAAGACGGGCACATGCGGCGACAGCCTCGCCCGTCAGCTCTGCCGGATGATTGCAATGGATTGCCACGTAGACGGCTTTGGTTGAAGCCCGCAGAGTATCAATCAGCATGCTGTCGATGCGCTCGGGCGCCGCCACCGGCACGCGGGTATGCACGCGCAGCACCCGCACATGCGGGATCGCGTCAAGGCGCCGCACGATATCCCCCAGCCGCCGGGACGACAGCACCAGCGGGTCGCCGCCGGTCAAGATCACTTCCCAGACAGCCGGCGTGCGCGCGATATAGGCCACCGCCGCATCCAATTCTGGCGCGGACAAAATTCCCGCATCGGGGCCGACGGCCTCGCGCCGAAAACAGAATCGGCAATAGACCGCGCACACGTGGGTCGGCATCAGCAAGACGCGGTCGGGATAGCGATGGACGATTCCCTTGATCGGAGAATGGGCGGCATCGCCGATCGGATCGCCGCGTTCATCGGGCGCCACGGTAAGTTCGGCCGGCGAGGGGACGAATTGCCGGGCGATGGGGCCGTCGCGTCCGGTCTCGGCGATCGCGGTTTGCAAGATCGGCGGCACCGCCGCGACATAGCGCGCCGCGACCGCGTTCAGGGCGGGCACGAGCTCAGGTGCGACCAATCCGGCATCGCGAAAATCTTCGACCGTCTGGAGTGTTTTTGCGGCAAAGGCGTCCATGCGGAAGGACATCGGCCAAAGCCGCGCCGGAATCAAGCCTACTCAAGTAACCCGCGTGCCGAGGATCGACTTCTTTGCGGGGTTGACTGAAGCCAGACGCGGCCTACCGCCCGTTTTGGCCGGTGTTGCCTTGACCCGTATTTCCCTGCCCTGAATTCCCGGCGCCCACATAGGGTTGTCCTCGCACGCTGATACTTGGCTGTGGTCCCATTTGAGGCGGGGGCGGCGCCGGTGTGGCCCTTGTGACCGGCGGATGCGGCATCTCGCGCGGGGCAAAACCGCGGCTTGGGTTCTCTTGGAAAGAGGGTTCACGGCGCGGTTGCTGCTCCTGGGGAGTCTGGATTTGCGACGGTTGCACGAATGGCGATTGAATCTGCGGCATGGGAGATGGGCTCGGCGCAGATGGCAGGCTTGACGGCATTGTCGGCGGTGCGGCCATGGGGACCGACGGACGCGGCATCTCGCGTGGGGGAAAACCACGGCTTGGATTTTCTTGGAAAGATGGTTCGTGACGCGGTTGCTGATCTTGGCCCAGACGCGGATCGTTTCGCCATGCCGGCTGCCCGTATGATCCGGCGGGTGGCGTGGTCATGGGTGTTATCGGCGCGGGCGGCGTCGTGGGCGACGCTGGGGGCGGTGTCACCAGCGGCATCGCCGTTATGCCCGGCGCCGGGCCCGTGCTCTGCGTGGGCGTACCGAAGGTGTTGGGCCGAGGCTGTCGTCTGAACGTGTCGTCGTTGATGATGATCTGATCTCCGGTGACGTGATTGCCCGGGAACTGAATCGGGTGCTGCCGGCCGCCCTCGCCGTTTGGCAATGGCGGCGCGCCGCTAGGCGCGGTGGTCGGCACGTCGCCACGACCAGAAAATCCCGGCACACCGGTGCGGTCATGATCATGGTCGTGATCACCTTCACCATGGCCATGAGATCCAAACGTTCCCGGACGGTCGTTATCATGGTCGCCATCGCCGTGACGGTGATCACCCGTGCCGTTGGGCGCACGGACATGAATAGTCCCGACGTTAATGTTGCCCACATAGGCGTCGCTGTGGGGGTAAGGCGGGCGGTACGGCTCACCGGGCGCCAAGGGCGTCCAGCCGTGGGGCCGCGCATGGCGCGAGGGCTCGGAATCTCGGTCAAAGCCCACGACGGCCGGAGCGTAGGCCGGATGCCGGTGACGCTCGCCCGGCCACCATCCCCAGCGCCCTTCGACCCGGACCCAACGACCGTAGTGAAACGGCGCAAAGCCCCATGGCCGGTCGTCGATCCATGTCCAGCCCCAGGGCGCGACCCAGGCCCAGGAACCGAAACGATAGGGGGCCCAATCGACCGGAACGTCCCCCGGGTACCACACCGGGCCGTAGTCCGGCGTGTCGTTCCAGGTTCCCGCCTGATCGAGGGCGTTGGCACCCGCAGTTTCCGGGTCGACGTATCGGTCAGTCGCCACGTTGGCAACTTCCTGCTCTCGGGCGGCCGCCCAATCGTCCAGCCATGTGGTGTCGGCTTGGCCGTAGCGCATGGTGGCGGCGGCGCCGTTGATGTCCACGCCCTCGCCGGCAAAAACGTCGTCATCGCCATGGGGACTATGAATGCGGGCGTTGCCGGTAAATACCGCCAGGTGCGTTACGGGCGCGGGCGTGGGCGATCCAAAACCGGCCGCGTCTACACGCGAAGCGCCGGGTTCGGTGAGCATGATTTGTCCGTCGCGGGTGTCGATGGACACGCTCTCGCCCTCGAAAAGGACGCGCACGCGCATGTCGATGCTGCCGGCATTAAGGCGAAGGGCAACGGCATTGTCGTCGAGGGCAACGATCTCAAGTTCGGTCCGTCCGTCGAGGCGCGCGGTAATGTTGCCTAACTCCAACTCACCGCGGCTTCCGGCCGCGGTCGCAAAACGCATGCCCGCGGAAACCGGGTAATTCACGGGCGCGCTCTCCGACGAACTATCCTCGGTGCCCTTGACCGTCATGATGCCGTCCACGAGGCTCACGCGACCTACCCGTGATGGCGGCTCGGCGCCGGCCGGTAGCGTCATCAAGAGCGCGATGAGTGCGACCGACAGTGCCGACGACAGAGATGACAGGCGCGACATAGGAAATACCTCTACTAAGAGACGATCGAGCGTCGCATGATGGTGCGGCAAAAGTGAGGCCGGTTGTGTGTCATCTGGTGTTGAGGCACCTTTCGCAGTGCGGTGCGGCGGTCGATTTAATTTGGATAGTCACGATTCATCATGAAATCCGGCAGTTCAGTCTTTACCGGTCTCGGTACGACGATCTTCACAACCATGTCGCAGCTGGCGGCAGAGTGCGGTGCGATCAACCTCGGCCAGGGATTTCCCGACGGTAATGGCCCCGACGACGTGCGGGCGCGCGCCGTTGAATTTCTCGAGGATCGGCCCAATCAATATCCGCCCATGGCCGGTGTTCCGGAATTGCGCCAGGCGATTGCCGCGCATGCGGCGCGCTTTTATGGTCTCACCGTCGATCCCGTGCGTGAGACGCTGGTGACATCGGGCGCGACGGAGGCTCTGGCGGCGTGTCTCTTTGGTCTGATCGAACCGGGAGACGAAGTCGTTCTGTTCGAGCCGCTGTACGACAGCTATCGGCCTATTGTCCGGCGCGCTGGCGGGGTACCCCGCATCGTTCGGCTTGAGCCGCCGCACTGGGATTTGCCGCGCGCGGAACTTGCGGCTGCTTTTTCCGCGCGCACCAAGTTGATTTTGCTCAACACGCCCATGAACCCGAACGGCAAGGTGTTCGATGTCGACGAACTCGGGTTCATCGCGTCATTGCTCACGCGCCACGATGCCTATGCTGTGTGCGACGAGGTCTATGAGCATCTGGTATTCGACAACCGGCGCCATATTCCGCTCATGACTCTCCCGGGAATGCGCGAACGGTGCCTGCGCATCGGCTCGGCGGGAAAGACATTTTCCCTGACGGGATGGAAGGTCGGCTATGTGACCGGGGCACCGGCACTGCTGCATCCCGTCACCATGGCCCACCAGTTCCTGACCTTCACCACGCCCCCCAACTTGCAGCGGGCCGTGGCTTACGGCCTGTGCAAGGACGATGCCTATTTTGCATCGCTTGTCGGGGATATGCGCCGCAAGCGGGACATCCTTGCGACTGGATTGGGCGAACTCGGCCTCAAGATTCTCCCCACCGCCGGCACGTACTTCATCTGCGCCGATATCCGTTCCATTGGCTATGAAGGCAATGACGAGACGTTTTGCCGGCGGCTCATCACAGAGGCCGGGGTGGCGGCGATTCCCGTCAGTGTCTTTTACGATCAGGCCCCGCCCAGGCACTATGTCCGCTTCGCCTTCTGCAAGGACGATCAGGTTCTGGTTGAAGCGCTCCATCGCCTGCGAATGGGAATCGCGGCGCTGTAACGAGCGGGTCGGCGTGAATATTCGAGGGCCTCTACATAAAGCCGATCACATCCACGAATCGTTTTATGGTATTGTTGTTGCGGATGAAGCGCAGGGGATGTCGCGGCATGACGCTCAATCGCATGGGGATTAACCGATCGGTCCTTGGGGTTATGATCTTTGGGCTTCTCGTGGGCGGCTGCGCCGACAAGGCCCCACCGGCCACTTCGAACGGCACGGCCGTCAGCGCCACGCCTATCGTCACCGGGACGGCCTTGCCGCCGGGGTACAAGATCGATTCCGGCCGGACGCTGATCCTCGGTGCCGACGACAAGTGGACCGGGCGCGTGTCCTATACCAGCAGCATGTCGGCGGACGATGTGTTTGACTTTCTTCGGCGCGAGATGCCGAAC
>SCTM01000044.1 GCA_004297485.1 Rhodospirillaceae bacterium | reverse complement strand
GTGGTCCAAGTGTTGGGGGTTGTTGACATTGTCCTCGTGATGAATTTGGTATTGATGGTGATATTTGTAGGCTACGTAAATTTTGTTTCCAAAATTCATTTTCATCAGTCAGAAGATAAGCCCGAGTGGTTAGACAAGCTCAGCTATAGTGGTCTGAAAGTGCAAATGATGGGCTCCATATTGGCAATCTCATCCGTGAGAATGTTGCGCGCCTTTTTTAGTCTCGGGAGTCCGGATTCCTTGGGAGCGAAGGATTTAATTTGGTTAGTAAGTATCTACGGTGCCTTTGTAATTGCGCTACTATGCGTGGCAGTTACGAACAAACTCCAAGGACATTCCGAATAGTGGGGGGATAGACCGGTGTCGCAAAAACTTTCCATGGAGCAGATTGTAGAAGGCGGGATCTTTAGGTCCCGCTGGCTTCTGGCTCCTTTCTACCTTGGCTTGGTCTTGGCTCTTGCAGGTTTGTTGATCACATTTTTGATAGAGTTGGTGCAGACGCTTCCGAAGATATTTTCCTTATCACCAGAGGAGGTCATTCTGTGGGTACTCACGTTAATTGATCTCTCGCTGGCGGGAAATCTTGTGATTATCGTAGTGTTCTCAGGCTACGAGAATTTTGTATCCAAAATTAATACAGGAGATAACGAGGATCGCCCGTCATGGATGGGGACTCTCGATTTCTCGGGCTTGAAGATGAAAGTGATTGGCTCGATTGTGGCAATCTCGGGAATATCATTGTTGCGAGCATTCATGTCGCTCACGCAGCCCGAGGCCCAAGTCGAACCGAACAAGTTAATTTGGCTCGTCGTACTTCACGTTACGTTCCTCCTAACCGGCGTGATGTTTGCGCTGATGGACTGGCTTGCATCACGAGCGGCTGACGAGGCGGAGCGCAAAGGGCACAAGGGGCCAGTAGCTCCCTGATAAGAGTTGCTGCTCTCAGACTTGCGACAGACACGCACAGCAACATACCGTCTGATACAATTTACCCTGCGAATTGAACAGAATTGGGATTTTGTTCAAAAGGCAACCGGGTTGTTAATAAAATTATTCTCGTATGTTGATCGATCGTCAGGGACACCGCAAATATCTGACGCCCAATGAGCGCCGGGCTTTTATTGTTGCCGCGGCGTCGACACCGTCCGAGGTAGAGACCTTCGCACTCATCCTGGCGCACACCGGTGTACGAATATCCGAGGCTCTCGCTATAACGCCGATGCGGATTGACTTGGCCGCACAAACCCTCGTCGTCGAGTGCCTCAAGAAGCGCCGTAGAGGTGTCTTTCGTGCGATTCCGCTGTCGGAAGCCTTGTTGGATCGTCTTGAAGCCACACATCACTTGAGAGAGATGCGTGCGGATGCCCAACAGCGGAATATACGCCTGTGGGGTTGGAGCCGCACGACCGCATGGAGCCGCATCAAGGAAATTATGGCCGCTGCCGGCATTCAGCCGGAAGTACGCAAACCGAAGGCGTTGCGCCATGCGTTCGGTATTCACGGCACTATCGTCGGCGTGAGCCTGACGCTCATCGCCCGTTGGCTTGGGCATGCGGATATCACGACGACTGCTATATATACCGAGGCGTTTGGCCCGGAGGAGCGCTCTTTTGCCGAACGAATGTGGGGATGACCATGCTATCTCCACTCGGGCAGTCGAGCCGTAACGGACCCGTGCGACCGCCGTCCTGCCTACGCTCTGGCCTGTTAGAAATGACAGGTCATACGCCACCCGTGAATTGCTAGTCTGCCGACATTCTTGCGATACGGGAGGCGGCAATGCGCATCGGGCGGCGGCGGTTTCTGGTTGGGACGGCGGGAGGACTTTGCGCCAGCATCTCAGGCGGCGGCTCGGCGCTTGCGGTGACGTCGATGCCGCGCATGAAGCTGAGCAAATTCGTCACCGATCCGGCTCGCGTCGCGGCCCTGAAAAAGGGCGTGGCGACCATGAAGAGCCGCAAGCCCTCAAGCCCCAAGAGCTGGTTTTATCAGGCAGCGATCCACGCGGTTTCAAACGCCTTCCTGCAGCAGGCGCTGCAACAAGATGCGGGCGTACAGGCGGTCGTGAACGACGGTCGGTTCTGGACCAAATGCCCGCACTTCGGCGCGCCGTCTGCCGATTTTCTTCTCTGGCATCGGGCCTATCTCTATTACTTTGAGCGACTCTTGCGCGAGGCGTCCGGCGATCCCACGCTCAGCGTTCCCTACTGGGACTACGGCGATCCCGCCGACCGTGCCTTTCCGGATCTGTTCGCCGATCCGGATATCGATCCCGCCGACCCGCAAAAGCGGCCACGCAATCCGCTTTTCGACAGCCGCCGGGATCAGGCACTAATGTACGGGGTGGTCGAGTTGAGTGACGACGTGGTCTCCGCGGCTCCGGCCCTCAGCCAAAAGCTATTCTTCGGCGACACGGAGGACTCAGGATTGGCGGGTGCCGTTCTTGACTCCAATCCCAGGACCCGCGGCGTTCTGGAACAGATTCCTCATGACGTGATCCATTTTGCGGTTGGCGGAGCAGTCGGCGTCAACGATCCCGCTGCGACCCAGGTCGGTGGGCTTATGTCCAGCCCACCCACCGCGGCCTTCGATCCGATCTTCTGGGTTCATCATGCAAATATCGATCGCATATGGCGAACCTGGGACTGCACGAGCGGCAATAGCTGGGGCAACCCGCCTGATGCGACGTGGTTCGCCAAGAAGGATTGGTACTTCAACGATGTCGATGGGTCGATCCAATCACATGACCGGCTCTATTATTTGACCGACGGAAACTTACCGGTCAAATATGATACCGACACTGGCGGCTGCATTCCGCTTTCGAAGAACCCGCCGACCCCCAAGCCGGCACCCCTTGTGGTCGCTGCGAACGGGGGCGGTGCCACGCCGATGGCGGCATCTGCCGCACCGCCCGCCAGCGGTAGCGTTGTCCTCGACATGAAGGCCGGCACGATGAGTCTGCCGCCAGACCGGCCCACCAATCAGCTTCTGGCCATTCCTCCGATGAAGGTGTTTGCAGCTCCATCGGCCCCTGCTGCCCTAAGTGCAGCCCCAAGCGGTACTCGCCGTCGCGTGATTCTTGAGATCGCAGGCGTCGATTATAAGGCTCCGCCGTCGGTCGGGTATAACGTCTTCGTCAATCTGCCAGAGCGCGCCAGCCCCGATCGGGCGAGCCCCAACTTTGTCGGAACCCTCGCGCTGTTCGGGCTCAAGCACGAACCGATGGCAGGAATGAAGGACGAGATGAGCACCGATACTGCTCAGCAGTTCGATGTTACGCGCTTTGTGCGAAGCACACCTGACCTGAAACAGCTCCAGGTGACGATCATGCCATTCAGCCTGTACCGTCCGCGGAAGGGAGAGGTACCGAAGCCCGCCGAAGCAGGTGTCGTGCTCGGCGGTATGAGGCTTCTGGTGGTGGAGGAGGCGACATTGCCCAATCGGTGAACGTCGTAAGATCACGTTTCGTGACAATACAACACGTCGCCCAGAGCGGCGAACCCGGTCACTACTGTCTCAGCTCTGTTTGCGGGGATTCGATGCAACTCGTCACGAATCAGGGCGAATTGACGTCTCTGCCCGGTAAACAGGTGTCCTACTGAACCTTTTCTCAAATCGGAGAGCCGTCAATGGACCACGAATGCCTGACCTGCATCCCAAAACGTCTCCCAACGGAGGCTGCGAATGCCGCGGCTGAAACGGCCATTCGCATCAATCCTCTCAACCGAGCGCCAGTGGAACGGCTCTCACGAGTTATCCCCGGGCTCTCGAATAGCAAAGCATATATCGCGATCTTGACGACGAAGTACTGGCATACGAATGGGGTCAAGCTGACGGTTGGATTTCTCGACAATCCTCAGCAGGATCTCCGCGACCGAATCATCCTTCACATGAATGCATGGTCGAAGACCGCGAAGGTTCAGTTCACTGAAAGCAACGTTGACCCGCAGGTCAGGATCGCGAGAGCTGGCGGGCAGGAAGGCGGATACTGGTCCTATCTGGGGACCGACGTCTTGAGCATCGACAAGAACAGTCCAACGATGAACCTAGAGGGTTTCACAATGAACACACCGGATAGTGAATTTTATCGTGTCGTTCGGCATGAGACCGGTCACACGTTGGGATGCCCTCACGAGCATATGCGCGCCCAACTCGTCGCCAAAATCGATCCGGCAAAAGCTATTAAGTACTTTGAAGCGACCCAGGGATGGTCGGAGGAGGAAATACGCCAACAAGTCCTTACACCGATCGAGGAAAGCTCCTTGCGCGGCACCGCATACGCCGATCAGAGTTCTATCATGTGTTACCAAATCCCCGGAACCATCACGAAAGATGGTAAGCCAATCCCGGGTGGGATGGATATCGACAAAAGTGACTACGATTTCATCGGCCTTATCTATCCGAAGTAAGTCCTAGCGGACCACGACGACGCCACTCATCCGCGAGACGCGAGGCAATAAACGTGGGGCGGACGTATGCGACCCGTGTCATTGAGGTTTCCAGCCTTCACACTCAGTCCCGGCCGGCTTTCCAACTTTTGCACGTAATTTGCAAACGTCATCCAGCGCGCTGAGCTCGTCCTTCTCGGCCTTCAGCTGATTGACCGGCTTAAGCGCAGTGGCCGCGTCGTCCGCAGCCTTTTGTGCATCTTTGCGCGCGGTCAGTGCGGAGTCGATTGTCCCAGTGATTTTCGCGGAATCGATGGCGGTGTTTCCGACTTCGAGCGACTTCGGGCTGCCGGTCAGCTCAAACAGTTCCAACGTGACGGCGCTGCCCTTGCCAGGGTACGTTGCGGGCAGGCCGGTCACGACGCCCAGCTGTGCCACCGCCACGGGCGTGGACGAGATGTCGCCGGACGCGTCAGAAATAACTACATCGCTGAACAGCGGTATGCGGTAGCGATAACCCATATCAGCACTGGAGTTTGAAGCCGCAGACGGTGGCGTAGTAGCTATAGCACTCGACGGGAGTGGTGACGCAATTGCTGGCGCTAACTTGAGGGTCGCTTTGTATCCCGCGCGACTCACCACGTTCTGAGCTTTTGTGCCTCCGAACCAAGATACCGCAACCTCGTTATTGATTGTCGAGGCCTTGAGGACATCGGGCGAGATGGTGCCCTTCAGCGTCACGTCCGTGTCGTCCGCAGCATTTTCCGTCGTAAACAGACTGACCAATCCCTTCCGTTCGGTCTCGAGAGCGGCGAGCTGCGTGTCGAAATATTGCAGGGCGGCCGTCAGCGCCGGTCCATCGACGCTACGAAGAACGCAGCTCTTCAGGGCATTGCCACCACATACGATGCGGCTTTTCGCGTCTTTCAACGCGTCAACCTCCTTCGTTAGCGTGCCGCCGGGAAATACGAGCGTCTTCCCATCCGCGTCGAGCCGCGGAAGACCAAGACGGTGGCGGACATGCATCAGCTTGAGTCCATTGGGCGTGGCACAAGAGGCAGGCTGGGAGGCTTTCGGTGCCGTTATTTCGGGCGCCATGACCGCGCCGGAGGCGGCGGCGTTGAGCACTTTGCCGAAGATATCAAAAGCGATGTCGCTGGTCTGATCGATGGTCTCGACGGACCCTTTGGTGAGAGCGAGGGCCTCGTTGAAGGTCATTTTGTGAGTGGCGGAGACGAGTGGGCTCGCGGTCTCCAGCTCGACACGGTAGAGTTGGTCGAGATCGGGCACGGCGCGGCCTGTGACTGCGACGGTCTTGGTCTTAACCGAATATTGTTTCTCGCCTTCGGCATACGCACAGTTGCATTTCTTTAGGCATTCGGAAATGTCGGGGTTGCCACTGTAAGGTCCATCCTGGGATTTGCTGACGGTGGCCTCGATCGCAATATCGATCGCCGTCTTGGGAAGCGCGTAGTAGGCACCGGGCGACCCCTTCGCAGTTTCCAGCGAAACAACTGGCGTTACTTTGACCGAGGTACTGCACGACGCGAGCACCATCCCGGCGACACAAAGGGTGAAGCAATCGCGAAACTGTCTAAAAACACTCATTATCAATTCCCCCTGAAGTAGTGTGCCGCCCTTGCTTCGTTGTAAAATTGAGTGTATTTTGCATAAAAAGGTGGCGCTGAGAACTGCAAAATCTTGCTCGTAACGCGCATGCACACTCTCGGGCCTTGGAACTAGGCAGCATTCGGAATAACTCCGTACGGAGATAAACGAATGTCGCTTCGAATTCGAAAAAGGTTGCCGCCGCCCACGGGCGATGCAGCCCTTGCGGCGGACATGTCGCCGCCGCGCCCCGCTGACGGAGACGAGTGGGGGACGCGCATCGCGAAATTGATCCCGGCGGAGGCTCTAGCACTGTACGGCTCGGCGGCGTCGGTGGTGCCGCTGCCCGGCGCACCGGGAGGGGAATACCGTGAGAGCGCGCTGATCGTACTTTCGCTGATCTGCCTCGGGCTCTCGGCGTGGCTCCGCACACGGACGACAGGAGGTGCCGCGGGCAAGCCACAGTGGGCCGCAGTTATGATTTCGCTAATTTCCTTCGTGATCTGGCTTGTGGCGATTGGGCCCCCGACCTCGCCCTTGCCGCTTCCTGCTGGGCTTCAATTCGTTGGCGCGTTTGTCGCCGTGATCTGGTCGGCGATCGTTCCCTACCTTTATGAAGGGGACTAACGCCCGCTATCGAAGTTTTTGCGTTTTAATCATCCCGAAATGACATAGGAGCTATCCATGTGCCCCAATGACACGAAACAGTGGTGCTTTGCTTGGTACGCTAACGAGGCGCTGGACGGCAAAGAGAAAAGAGCAGGATTAATCAAGGACAAGAAATGGGCTCCCGGCGATACCATCACCATCTCCTTTCTCGACGGCACCGACGAGCAAAAAAATCTGGTGAAGAAATTCGCGCCTGAATGGGTGACGAACTTGGCGAATCTGCGATTCAGTTGGCAGGCGGGACCCAACACCCATATCCGTATTTCTTTCAAGTACAAAGGGTCATGGTCCGTGATCGGCACAACGTGCAAGACAGTCCCACAAAATCAGCCGACGATGAATTTCGGCTGGTTGACGCCGGGCGTGAGTGATGACGAGGCTCGCCGCGTCATTCTTCACGAATTCGGCCATGCTCTGGGACTGATCCACGAGCACCAAAACCCGATGAATCAAATCGACTGGAATAAGCCGGCGGTCATCGCGGATTTGTCGGGTCCGCCCAATAATTGGGACCAAGCAACGATTCAACACAACATGTTCGACGCGTATGCCATTAGCGATTTGAACGCGACGCCGGTGGATCGACAATCTATCATGATGTACCCCCTTCCAGCGAGCTGGCTTAAATCCGGCTCTCCGGTCGGGCTGAACGCGACCTTATCTACCACCGACAAGTCTTTTGTTCGAGCGCAGTACCCTTAGCACATGTCGCTTGCTGATCGCGCATTGGTCGTCGGAATCAACCGCTACCCCAGCCTCAGCAACCTTTCGGGCGCTGAGGCTGACGCGAGCGATTTCCACGCCTGGGTCACGGCACAGGGCGGCGTTGCTCCCACCGATGCCACACTGATCCTCTCTTCGTCGTTCGTGGCGGCGGTCGACCCTTCGCATCAAGAACCGCTGCGCGAACGAGTATACGCTTTCTTTGAAAACGTCCGGGCCGCAGCGATCACAAACAGTCAATCTGAACTAGGATTCAAAGCTGGCAAGCGGCTTTATTTATTTTTCGCCGGACATGGATTTGCGCCGACTCTGGACAGTTCCGGCGTTCTGATGGCAAACGCAAATGAAGACTTTCTGTACAATGTTTCGCCGATCCTATGGGCTAACCGCATGTACAACGGCGGGTGGTTCGATGAGGTGCTGCTGTTTCAGGACGCCTGCCGCTCGCCCATTACTGGCGCGCAGGTGGATATCCCGACGCTGAGGGAGTGGAAGGCGGACGGTACAGACGCGCGAATGCGTTTTTACGCCTTCGCCGCAAAGAGCCCTCAATCGGCCATCGAGAAAACGGATGGCAACGGCCAAGTACACGGCGTATTTTCGACGACTTTGCTTGCCGGACTACGTGGCGATGCGCGCGATCCGGCGACAGGCGATATTACCGCTGCAGGGTTGAAAGAGTATTTGCAAGCGAATATGGTCAAGAAGCTATCACCGGCTGAATTCGCAGACAGCGAGGTTGCCAAGAACCCCGAGGTCTTCCATGACGGCTTTGTGATCGTGGGGGGGCGACCGAGCGATGTGCCGAAGTTCCCCGTTTTCATCCAGTTGCCGGCGGCCGGCCAACCGGCATCGGTTGTGGACGGTAACTTTAAAGTCGTGCGGCACGACGCCGCGGCGCCGACGCCATGGGTGATCGACTTGCCGATCGGAATTTTCTCCGCCCAGTCCAACGGCAAGGAAGAGCTGTTCAAAGTAACAGGGGGTCGTGGACCCGACGGTAACCCGGTGACGGTCAATGTCTCGTTCCATTAGCGAGCTTTTCGTGACGACTGGAGATCCGGTCGCGGAGATCATCGTCAGCGACGGAAACCTGGGGCGCGTAGCGCGCGGGACGGCTGAGCTACGGGTGCAGCTGCCGTATGGACTTTATCAGGTCCGCGTTCGCGCCGGGTCGGAAGCGGTTGAAAAGATCGTCAAGCTCGACAAGCCGGCGATAACCGTACCGTTCGACCAAATCCCTGTTCCTTCGCCGCTGCTGCCGACGGATAATTCTGCGGAGGCCATGGCGCAATCGAACGCAGTACGAAATGCGCGCGCCGAGCCGGCATACTTCGAAGGCGAGAGCTCGTACGAAGCCGAGGCCCGAATTCTCCTCTTTGTCCGGCAAGATGCGCGCGCGAAACCTAGCTCAAAATTCGGGCTGCTAGCCGGACTTTCGATTTTGGACGCCGCCGGAAAAATGGCTCTGGCGGAACAAGTTCCGGGCGCTTCAGGCGACAATTATGCTGCTTGCGCGTTCGCCGTACGCCAAGGCTTCTACCGCCTTCGTTTTGATGGTGAGGACTCGCCAATCGAACGTTCTGTGTTTGTGACCTCAGGCTGGGATACACAGATATTCATGCCGACGAAGGCGGTAACCTTAAGGAAGAGCTCGACCGACGACGCGCCGCCACAGCGCCCGGACATCTCGCGTGGAACGATCGTCGTGAGCCGCGGCATTTCGGTCGAGCCCTGGCTCGCGCGCTTGACCCAGGTGGCCGAATTTGCGCTGACGCGGCAACGGAAAATCTTATCCAAGGAAATGCGCGCGCTGCTCTCCGACAAATTCGATTACCCGATGCTCGGGCTGGTGGCGGCGCACCTTCTCTTGCGCGAGTCGCCCAGCGATCCGCTGCTGACTGTGGTCATTCGCAATCTCGCCTACCTTTTGGGGCAGGACCATCCGGACGTGCAGGCGCTGTTTTGGGCGTTGCCGCACTTGGGCCCACCCGTTAGGCCGCTTTCCGGCATGCCACTGCTCAAGGCAAGCTGGGATTTGGTCATCGCCGCTAGCCGCGATCACCCGGAAATCGTGCCGTTCGGCTCTATCTGCGGCCAAATTTCGCTTGGCATCCTTCCGGAAGCGCCTTGGCTCATGTGGACGGCGCCGAGCCAGGAGGACAGCAGCCTTCGCCTGGAGAGGAAGGCGGCGGCGGCAAATGCATTCCTCCGAGAATACAAGGAACAGGAGTTGGCGGATGCCGCGCTCGAATACCGGGTCCACCCCGGCGACGGTTCCCCCTCTATGGCGGTTGAGACGTTTTCCTTTGATACCGGCGGACTAGCGCGCGGCGGCGCCCCTTCGTCGCCTGACCTGCCACCCGACGCGAAGGTCGAGCTCATGCAGTCGCTAGGGCTGCCGAAGGCGGTTCTTGAGCAGATGTTGGCGCCCGAACATCGTGACGAGACCGTGGCAAGCGCGTCGACGGCGACTACCAGCGGACACTTGACGGCTTGAATACCAATCAATGCGTTGTCCGGAGCCTTGATGGCGAGGGATGGTCGCTAAGCGTTCAACGCGTTACCCTCGTGCCGTCGGGGCATTCTGCCAACCTTGGCATCTTGCCGTTTTGCGCGACTAGCCACGAGCGTACGGCGTTCACGCTCACGTTACCCTCGTTAGCCGGCGAGTCTTTCTGGCTCGCGATAATAGCGGAAGAACGGCTAAAGGTCGTTGTCGAGCCTGCAGGCGAAGGTCGGATGAACGTGACACAAATCGTTCTTGCTTCGGGCTCCAAGCTCATCCGCGCGCAACCCGCTTCGCCCGACGGCGGTATTCGCTTTATCGGTGTCGATACCGGTGACCAGGAGCCGCCCCCGCTTCTCCGCATCCTCGATGGGCCCGCGCTCGCCGCGCGAATTGGCATTCGCCTGCTGAGCCCTGTCGCTTTCGAGAATTATACAGGAGCCGCGCTTGACCTCATTGGCGGCACCCCCAGCGTCTACGAAGGCTGGTTGTTGCCAGGCAAGCAAGCGGATTGAAAGACGTGCTTTCGCCCCTCCGAGGTAGGGAGCGACGCAGCATCTTGGCAGGCCGCTGCATTTAACAGAATCCCAATAGTGTTAAGAAACTGAGAAAGCTTGGGGGTTTTCTTCAGCGGTTTCGCGTGGGTGACGGCCTGGGCAGTTACGGCGCTGGTCTAGCCATGCCTGCCAGCGTACCGCTCACCCACCACAGGCTGCTACGCTCAACGGTATAAGCTTATGCCGACCAACTGGCTCTACATCGTTGCGGCTACGGGGCTGGCGCTCCTCGGTAATGCCATCAGTCTTCTTTGGGCGACGGACGAAAGCAAATATTCAATCTGGCTTCTCCTTACCGTACTGATCTCTCCCCTCGTGTTCCTCTCGTTCGGCTTGGCCGCGTCCAGGTCAGGATTGGCGGTCGCAGCTGGAACGATAGATTCGCTGCTAACAATAGGGACCATCGCCGTGGGGCTTGTGCTGTTCCGCGAATGGAACGGCCTGTCGCCCTATCAGTACCTCGGGCTAGCGCTGGCGGTGGCGGGAATTTTCCTGATGTTGACGCCGGTGCCACAGAGGGGCGGCTAGCGAGAGATGCACTCCGCAAAGGCTATCCGGCCTCTCAGCGAAACAGATACGCCAGATCGGCCGGCGTATGTACCGCTTCAGCCCATACACTTTATCGACGTTGACAAGCAGGCCCATGCCCTTGCGGACCGCATCGAAAATCGCTTTGGTGAGTTATCTGAAATCCTTTTAACCTATGAAAGCTACGAGGTTGTGCGGGACGAGACGGACCGCACACTGGATCTCCTGCGAAGTCTCAGAGAAAATGAGAGGTTTTTTCAAATCCGCGTCGGGTCCGTGGCAACATTTCTCCCACGGAATCAACCTTTGTATGCCTTTGCATGCTTTGTGATTGTCCCATCTCTCATGGCGAGTCAGACGTGTTTTCGAATACCGCACACGATGCGGCACTTTTTCGACGATATGCTAAACCTCCTCGATACCCATGAGTTATTTCCCAACGTCATAGTCTCTCGCCAAGGTCGTATCGAATTTCTTCGAGAAGTCTCGGCTCGTCGCATCGATCCGGCTACGCGGGCGGCGGTCCCCGTCACCGATGCAGTGATATTTACGGGAACTCCCGCGCACGCTGATCAGCTCCGTTCAGTTTTCGACCAGCGCACCCTATTTATCGCCAACGGCGCAGGACACAATCCGGTGGTGATAGGAGAGGATGCCGATGTTGCGGCGGCGGTTGATGCCATCATGGCGCTTCAGTTCTATAATCAAGGGCAGGACTGCGCGGCACCAAATGCGATCCTTGTGCATAAGGCCAGTGCGTCGGCCGTCTCTCGGCTCCTGTATGATAGAATTCGTAGCCTTCGCGTGGGGCCATACCGAGACAAGGCATGTCGTATCGGACCCATAAGCGATGCGAAAGACCTTGTGCGGATACAAGACATTTTTATATCGCACCGGCCGTGGATCGACAGCCGAACTCCCGGCATTATCAATGCTCATGAGGCGATCGTGGAGCCTACCGTTATCGCCAAGCCCCTACGCGACGGAGGCAACTTTATCGAGGCGTTTGCCCCGATAGTCTTTCTCCAGGAATACGAAAGCGATGCCGATCTCTCCCTCTATTTTGAGCATCCACAATACGCGCGTAATGCAATGTACATTTCGCTGTACGGGTCGAGCGCATACGTCGATGCGCTGATTGATCGTCCCATTCGGGGCACTGTACTTCATGACGACGAGTCCGTACTTCGAAACATGCATCTCCATAGTCCGGGTGTCGAACGCGGTACTCGCCCCTATGGCGGCAGAGGCGTCGGAGCTTCTAGTTTGAGCCTTGGCGGAAGGACGCTGTGCCGGCCGACGCTTCCCCAACACGATATTTGGGAGCGGGTGGCCCAGCCCCTTTTTTCCGAAACAACGCGAAGTACATACCGGCAGGGGCTGGAATACAGCGCTATCTCGTATCGAACTGACATAGAGAAACTTTTGAGACTGAAGAGTTCAAAGGTACCGGAGACCCCGGCTGTATCGAAAAAAGGGGCGGTCTACATCGATTCGCGAACCATCGAATCAGATGGCCCGCGATATGTGCAGGTCGCACACAAGAATATTCACCGCTTACTCCAAGCTCCAAATGCGGAACACATAGCAACGCTTACCTTCAGGGATCGCGAGCTGATACGAACTGTACGAACGTTTTTATTACGACCATCGAAGGTGGCAGTGGAGGAGTTTAGAGACTGGCTGTACGCACTTGCGAAAGAGACCGGCGCGACGCTCCAAGATAACCGCGCCGATCAGCGTCGCTTGTTCGGCAACTTGTACCAATTACTCTTGGGCGAGGAGGCTGGCCCACGCCTACCCGAGTTTTTGTCGGCATTAGATAGGGAATATCTTGCAAACTTGCTGGACGTTTAATCGAGTGGGATGCAAGAAGCACCCCGCCATATGGCGGGGTGAAGTTGACCAAGCCGCACTGGTTGGTGCTCACTGGTGGTCCAGTCGTCGGGCACCTAACGTTCTCAACGGACGGGGCTCATCCCGCAAAAGTTCAATCCGTCCGCGCCTAGGAAGAGGCGGCTTAGTATTCGTACGACAGCATGACGGTCATGACGCGATGCGTGACGGCCGGATCGGCCGCGTCGGGCGAATGGTTTATAAGATTGCGGTCGAAGTAGTCGATCTTGAAGAATATCGGCTGACCCTCGACCATGACGACCGCACCATCATGTTCTCCGTGCGGATCGTTATCCTTGGTAAAGGCGGTGAAGGCGGCGACTTCCTTCAAGATATTCATGACCACTGCGGGGCCGAGTGCATCTATTCCGGCCGTCACCATCACTTGTCCGCCGATCCCCTTACACCGCAAAAGATCATTGAGGTGGCGTATCCGGCCCACCTGCTCGGCGTTAACAATACTCATGGAACCTCCTGTGCATAGGGAGCGTCGGACCGTTCCGGCGCTCCGGAATGCACGGGAGAAGTAGCTAGGCCGCCGACCCGAACTGTGGCTTCGAGTTGCCGGTCACTGCAAAGTGCGTGATGGCGAGGGCAGCAGCATCGAACAGACATTGCCGAAGATCTTCGCTTTGCCATGATCGGCGCGTTGGCGGAAGATGCCGGCGTAGGGCATGTATGTGTAGGGCGACGGCTTTTGCGATTTCATATCTTGTTCGGGCGCCTACTGTTCCGAAACACGTTCTGATCACTGTCCGGCTATATACGCAATGGTCAACACCCCGGTTCGCCGCGAGATGCACCATTGCGGCACACAATTCTTTCACGCGAGCTCCGCGTCGAGCCGGCCGCCGATCAAATTGTTCGAGAACCAGTGCGCTAGGCTCGTACCGACTTATGATCTGTTCGAGACGGGTGAGACAGCGGGAGTTTCGATCTTTTTTGATTTCCACAATGCCCCAATCAGCGGGCGCTATCGGTCCTTCGAATAGCACCCAACCGAAACCACGGGAATAAGGATGTACGGCCAACACGAGGCCCTGAAGTAGAGAAGACGATTTCATGCTCTATCATCATAGGGGCGGGCACGCTTGATCATTTCCAATAGCCGACGACATATCTCTTTTGATCTCTTGTCCTGCCGGGAATCCAACCGCTCATATAGGGCTGCGGCTTTCTTCATAACAGTTGTCTCTACCTTCCCGTACATCGACGGGAACACCTCGGGGGGTGCTGCACCGAATATCATTTCGGCGGCGAGCAGCACTGACGCGCTTGGGCGCCGTTCGAGACGCTCCAATTTAGAGAGCATGGTGGATGAGATGTGCAGCAGAAATGCAAGTTCGCGTTGCGAGAGTCCCCATCGTTTGCGGAGCGTGAGTAGGTAGATTGGTAGAGGTTTAGCCATACATGGGTTGTTACTCGGCGGCCGTAACGGCCACTGTCCATGATTTCAAGAACATGCATTCGCACAAAGACGGGGAAAATTGACGCAGAAGCACTTTTCCCCGTCTTGCTATAGCCGATATTCATGATGATACGATGAAGCGGCGGTATTTCTGCGCGCTTTCCCCGCCTACACGCCCATACGCTTCGCAAGCACGTCGATTTTCGACTTTTCGGAAATCGGCACGACATAGATGCCATTGCTCTTGTGCGGGGTTAGGCGCAACCCTTTCCGTAGCATGTTGCCGATCCATCTATTGGATACGGGACCGCCATATTCAACCCGATGCGTGGCATTGAATCGCTCTGCGATATCTCGAATCGGCACGTTTTCCCCGTCTGTCGCGGCGAACGCTTCAACAACAGAGGCGAGAACCGCCCCTTCGAGCGTTTCCCGCCGTTCCGAAAGTGTGTTCGCGTTCTCCTCAACGAGCGCGGCCTGTATTGCACTCCGCACGTCGGCATCATCGACCAATGATAGGAGCGACAGCGCCGTTTGATTCAAACGAGGTTCGATGCCTTCGATGAGAGCAGTGGCATCCGTGTTGATGTCGAAGAAGTTGCACAGTCGGAAGTGCAGAAGTCGATTCCGCAAGCTCAAAGCCTCTGCCTTCATGGATGGCGGTAGAAAAAGGGGTACATCGTCGCGTAGTGGTCGGGTTCCGGTTTCTTCCGTGAGGAAGCGGCTTTCAAGGGCTCGATCCTCGAAGGAGCCGCGCATGGCTATGATTTTGGGGCCATAGACCTTGAATGCCTGAGGATTGAACTCTTTGTGCCGGTTCATCATGGTACGTAGCACCGGCATACCGGGCATGGTGCCGTTATTGAACACCTTGACCATTTCCGCTCTTGCATCGCTAAAGGGCAGGTCGGCTTCATCGAAAATGAGCGTGCCACCCATGGAATCCAATACATGGAATATTGGAGAGACAGTGGAAGCGCCGGAAGCAAAAAATCCCTTGTAGCAGAGGGAGCCAAGCACCGTCAGAGCCCGCGTCTTTCCCGTACCGTAGTCGCCACGAAGGCGGAGATACCCCAATTCGCTAAATGCGTCATGCAGCCATGTAAGCAAAATGTAGTGAACGGCTATCTGCTCAAAGAGCGGCGAGAGATCAACATATCGATGCACAAAAGACTGTATATCAGCGAGGAGTTCTCTTTTGTCGCCTGATATTTCCGGCTTTGAAGGAAAAACAATGCATTCGTTGGCGATGAGGTTGTTGTTTGGCGAGTATGGGACCAGCATTTCGCCTGTCTCAATCTGGAACTCTTGCTCGATATTCCAAAGGCTCCGGGTGTGCGATATGACAAGTCCAGTTTTCTTTGTCTCTCGGTCGTACACCAGTTCGGCCAGTGTACGGCCGCAGATACGAGAAATAGTTGGGGTGTTCCTCGCAGGATGTCTTTTTCCTGTTCGCTCGCCATCTGTAGCAGTCATGGAATTATGCTAATCGCGGGACAAAAAATAAAAAGACTGGGAAAATTGACCAACAAGCGAAAACCCCAGTCTTTCACGATGCTGCGCGCTCAAGCATCATCCAGGAATGGCTGCGACAGAAAAGAATCGTCGGCCCGGAGATTTAATTCTCGACCGGTGCATACCCCACGCGACTGCTGAGGAGCGCGAAGTAGCCCGGGAAAATCTGCGCGCCTTCGCGGTCGTGATCGTAGGAATAGCGGAGCGCCTCGCTCGGGAGGAGCGTGAACAAGCGATTCGCACAAATAGCGGAGGCACGGTAGATTCATGGGAGCGGCCATTGCCGCTATCATGAAATCCCTTTTTGCGTACATCCGAGTATCAACGGTTCGCCAAGGCGAGCGCGGGTCGTCTCTCCAGGAACAACGGAGCGCGATTGAGGTGTATGCCAGGAAGCATAACCTCGTAATTGCAGAATGGTTTGAAGAAATGGAAACGGCAGCTAAACAAGGCCGCCCAACATTCCTTCGGATGCTTGCGGCATTGAAGCGCGGGCGGGCGCGTGGCGTGATCATTCACAAGATAGATCGTGGTGCCCGCAACCTGAAAGATTGGTCGAATCTCGGCGAACTTATCGATAGTGGCGTGGAGGTACATTTTGCCCACGAGAGCCTTGATATGAATTCAAGGGGTGGACGCCTCGCAGCAGATATTCAGGCGGTCGTAGCTGCCGACTTTATCCGCAATCTACGCCAAGAAACACGGAAGGGTTTTTACGGTCGGC
>SCTM01000043.1 GCA_004297485.1 Rhodospirillaceae bacterium | reverse complement strand
ACCGGCGTGGTGCGCCGCACTTACGGATTTTATAACGACGTGAAGATTTGTATTCGATTGCGCGCGCCCCCAATCCGGCACGTTCAAATATTTTCTTACCGCGCTGCCGATTGCGATATCCGCCAGCCGCAGGCTGTAGACGGAGGCAAGCCGCGCGGCGTAGGTTAAGTGGTGGTCATAAGATTTGCGAAAGACCGGAATGCTTCCGGCAGATTTCAAGGCTCTGACCTGGATAAACTCTGCCATCTGCTCTCGGATTGCAGTGGCGTGCCTAGGTCTGTCTGCATCCGGATAAAATACTGGTATCGGCGCTTTGCGCCGCGCCATGTCCGGTTCGTGCCGGTACAGAACGCTGGGGTGGCTGTCGAAAATCTTAGCCAGCCATGTTGTTCCCGAGCGTGGTGCGCCGAGAATGAGCGTGAGGGGTCTAGCTGCCAGGAGCTTCTCACTAGACCCAATTGCTGTCAGAGCGGAAGTTTCCGTCTTTTGCCAGTTAGTAGCCGCGTATCCTGTGGCAGATTCTGTCAGCAAATTCAGCCGCATGCCCACTTTATCCGGCCCTATAGACGATGTAGACATTGTGAGAAAGCTTGATGAAAGTGTTGTAACCGCTAGGTGAAATGGGTCAAGTTTAAGTTTGTCAGGGTTGAGACTGCGTCGGCGGTTTACCCTCTATACTTTTCGGAATTTTTGCCGATCAGCAATTACGAGTCTCGAAGTCCACGGCGGTGTGACCTCTAAACTTCAACATGTCAAACTCTCATCGAAGTTCAAATCGAAGGCTGCTCGAGCTAATCAGCCGTGAAGCCTCATCTCAAAGCAGCGAATGCTGAATCAGAATAGCCTATAAGCCAATGAAAAGGCTAACTACTCTGTCAATAGACCACACTTCTGCATCGTGAGATCGCTTCATATCCGATCCATAACCGCCGACTTGCGGCGGATCTCCCCTAAAACAAGCCCATAACGTTCCGAAAGATTGTTTTAATTTCATCCCATAGTGGGTGACGACTAAGGAAGATAAATATCAGCCACGACAGGACACCGGATAATCCCCCAACGAGGAGGGTCGTCAAATACATTGGAATTCCGTCGTCTTGACGCATCGTGACGAAGATTATGGGAACAATGGCTGTAACTCCGACCGCTGCTACTGCCCGGCTCAACGTCGCGACAACCTGCCCCCACTTTAGTCCGAGAATCTTGTTGGCCCCCCCTTGGGCGACGAGCGCGAGCAACAGCATGCTAACGCATATGGCGGCAGCCGCTCCCTCAATGCCGGAATTACATGCGATAATTATCAGTACGACATGTACCGGCGTCGCTATCGCATATGCGACAAGATTCGATCGCATGGCGCCGACTGCAATCATTGCCAAGCAAGCCAGGTCGGAGATCAGTGTGATGGCTGCGGCGAGACAAAATAATCGTGAGGCTGGAACTGCGCTGACCCATTGGTTACCGAATGCAATGAACACTATCGGCTTCGCGAAAATGGCCATCAAGAGAAGGAGTGGCCAGGCGATCATTATGGTGTGATCAAAAAACCTGAGATAGAGATCGGCCATTGCTCCGCCGCCGCGATTCGCCTGCGCGAGACTGCTTGTAGCGACCGGGCGGATGCCCCCCATAAAGCTGCTTTCGAAAAGCGTCGTCAGTGATCGCGCACGACTTAGGAGGCCCGCCTGACTAAATCCAAGCATGCGGCCGACGATAACATCGGGCACGTTGCTGGTAATCATTTGCAGAAGCGATGCCCCCGCAGATGCTGCGCCAAAACTCATGAGGGCGCGCCACTCCACAAGACGTGGAAATACAAGTCCTTCTCGGCCTAAGGCAACGAAGGTTCCAACAAATGATACGACATTTCCAGCGACCGATGACCAGGCCATTGCCACCGCGCCGTATCCCCGAGAAGCCAGGAAAATTCCAACTACGGAACGGCCGATCGCCGCAGCAATGCTGATCCGTGTCATGGCGCCGAAATTCATTTTGCGCTGGAGTTGAACCCAACTGATGGAGGAGAACCCAACGATCATAAAGTTCAGGCTTATGACAAGCACAACGGTCTTGACTTTAGGTTCATGGAACCAACGTGCGATTTCTCCTGACGTCAATGCAAATATAAGGGCGAGCAATATCCCGGAGAGTACGGACATACCCAATGCCGTAGCCAATTTTTCCTTTGAAAGTTCGGTTTCTTGCAGGACGTAATTGCCGGCGCCAAATTCGCGGAGAGTCTGCGCTACATTGACCAATCCTGCGGCAACCGAATAGACACCGGTATCCGCCGGAGTCAAAATGCGGGCAAGGACGGCAATCGTTCCAATCGACAAGAACAACGTGATGTATTTGTCGAGAAAGGAAAGGGCGAACGAGCGACGCAGTCCTGCCATGCAATCTACTCCATACCCGAGGTTCTGCCGTGGCTGGCGACCACCGACTCTATCACGGCCGCACAGGCCGGCGCCCAATGATTCGGACTTGTACTCGGTCATCATCTCTAACAGGTGGGATCGGATGAATAAAGCAGAAGAGGTTTTCGCCTCGTCGCTGCTCCCAGGCGCGGCGGAGATGTCGTGAAAAATCGCTGGGTGCGGAGGAAGCGGGCGGGATGCCTGGAGTGGCATGGAGCCGACAGCAGGAGAGAAAGAGGAGGCCCGTCCTGCATTCGAGAGGCTATGCGAAGAGGCTAATACGCCAGCATATAAACAGGTGTAGAAGGATTACCTTTTCCGCACTTGCCATCCTTTCGTGCTTTGCTGAAAGCTATTGCTGTTCAGAGCGTTGTTCGACTACAAATTGTAGTTGGGGTGCAATAGCGCTAACAGGCGATACATCGTGCTCGGTATCACTCGCGCACTATCCGAGGGGCAGGCTCCCATTAATCTGATTCGAACTTTGCGCGGCACAGGATCAATACAGGATTCACAGAGACGATGAACGAGCTCCCCGTACCGTCTCCTGATCTATTCGTTTCTCCGTTGCCCGATGGTCAGCCTCTCCTTGCGGTTATTCTCGACGCTGAAGAAGAATTTGATTGGTCAAAGCCGGTTTCCGCAGCAAATGTCTCTGTGACATCCATGCGTCATCAGGGGGCGGTTCAGCGTATCCATGAGGATCATGGGTTCAGCCCCATCTATGTCGTCGATTATCCTGTCGCCAGTCAGCCCGGCGGCTTCTCGGAGTTAGGCGAGTGGGTTCACTCAGGGGTCTGTGAAGTCGGAGCACAGCTGCATACGTGGGTAAATCCGCCTTTCGCCGAAAAAATATCAGTGCAAACAACCTACCAATTGAATTTGCCGTCGTCTCTCGAATTCGAAAAATTGCGCGTCCTAACCGAGACCATTGAAAAAAATATTGGCATCCGCCCGCTCGTTCATCGGGCGGGACGTTATGGCGTCGGCGCGAGTACGACTGAATGCATTAAGCGGCTCGGATACCTGGTTGATTCCAGCGTGAAGCCAGGATCGAATTATCGCGCTGAGGGCGGGCCTGATTTTCGCGCTTTTACGGCCACGCCGTTCTGGCTCGATGGCGAGACAAGATCGATTCTCGAGATCCCGGTCACCGCGAGTATCGTAGGCGCGATGACGCGATTCATGCGGCAAAAGAATTGGGGCGATCTTGGCAACCCATTCGTGAGTCGCGTTATTCAGAGCGGCTTGGCGCGTCTACGCATGGCCGAGCAAATCAGGCTTACGCCGGAGGGAATGCAGATAAATGAGGCCAAGCGGTTGGTGCGGGCGTTGGTCGCCGCCGGTAACAGGGTATTCACCCTGACTTATCATACGCCCTCGCTTATGCCGGGAAGCACACCTTATGTCCGGAATGCGCGTGAGCTTGAGAGTTTCAAAGATTGGATACGAGAGTTCTATCAGTTCTTTCTGGGCGAAATCGGCGGGCGTCCTTCGACTTGCATGGAGATTTATCGGATCGCGCTGTCGCAGGTGCGGGAATCACCCACATCTGCTCCGGTAGAGATCAAAAAACCGCCTCACCACCGGAAGTCCGACTTGCGGACACTAAAGCGTGCATCCGCCGCGCTTTTTCGATCCCGTAACGTCCGCGATTGGCCTGTTTGGTTAGGCAACCTGCATGGTATCAAGATACCGCGCAACACTATCGCGCGCGCGAAGTCTTTGCCGTCGGGCGGGACGAACGTCAATATTATACTTGAGCTACTCGACAATACTCGCGACCTCTCCGGAGATATCGCTGAGTGTGGCGTCCACGCAGGTGCGACCCTGGCGACAATCGCCCTTTGGTGCCAACACGCAAACAGTAAGAAACACATTTTTGGCTTTGACTCGTTCGAGGCGCTTGACGCTGCGGCTGAGACTGGCCTTCCGTGCGATGGATTCGATAGTGCGCGTCGGCGCGTCGGCGGTTCCGGAGATGTCACGCTTCGAAGCGTTCATGAAAAAATACGTCTCCTGGGGCAACAGGATCGGGTTCGTTTTGTTAAGGGGAATTTTGTCGCGACGCTTCCAGCGTATTCGAAACTCACATTTAGCTTCGTCCACCTCGATGTGAATGTTTATCAGTCGTACAAAGAATGCCTTGATTTCTTTTATCCGCGAACGGCTCCAGGCGGCGTTATTCTCCTCAACGAGTACAATGATCCATTGTGGCCGGAGTGTAACAAGGCCGTGGACGAGTTTCTGGCCGACAAACCCGAGATTCTTGAATTGATGGTCCGAGACAATTGCGAGAAATATTTCTTCAAGACGGTACGATAAAACTTGGAAAATTGCGCCTTAGAAGAACCCTGTAAGCGCGTAATATAGACTTGGGGAAGGCCGGCTGGAAATTTGAGCACCCAGCAATAGAGCGCTCCCTTACGCTTCGTCACCAAGATTGCTTGAAATCATACCAGCGGCTACTATCCCGCTAGAAATCGGCGTTCATCTAGAGAGTGCTGGTTTATGTAATTCGCCTCGGGGTTTGTCATGACGGGCATCATTCGGTCCGCAGTCTTGCGGCTGGCCATTGCCGCAATGGCGGGCCTTGCCCAGCCCGCATCGGCGATGGCACAGACGTATACCATCTACGTCCCGGGCTTCGGCGAGATTACGCTGCCAGTTTCTGATCAATATCCGATGAAGGCGCCCCCGGTTTACGGCGTGTGCGGTTCGGCCGCAGGCACGACCCTTGCGCGCGCCCCCGCGGTCGCCGGACTTTGTATCTCTGGAACGGCTTCCGGTGTGATTGGGACTGGTCCGTGGACATGGAGTTGCATGGGGGCGGACGGCGGGACGAACGCTTCTTGTTCGGCTGCGTTGCAATTAACGTCAATGACAAACGCAGTGAACGGCATCTGCGGTCCGGCCAACGGTGCTCCGGCAAGCAGCAGGCCCGTCTCCGGTCTTTGCAGTATCGGCACAGCCTCCGCTGTGAGCGGATCGGGACCATGGGCGTGGAGCTGCACAGGGTCAAACGGCGGCAGTTCCGCGTCCTGCGCGACAACCGGGTCTTGCTTCGGCGCCTCAACCGTCGCGCCGACCACGGTTATATTGCCTCCCACAGTGCCGCAGCCCGTGGCGGCGAACGACATTGTCGGCGTCAATCTGCAGAATACAACAGCCGCAGGTTTGAGCCCGCATGTGTTCACGTTTGGTCAGATATTCAAGAACGGACAGGTAAAGTCGACCGATACGCTGGTCGCCCGCATCGGTGCGGCGGCATATCAAGTACAGATGGATGTGTTGGCGACATGGCCGGATGGATCGGTCAAGTTGGCAGCAATCACCTTGACGACGCCGGAAATGTGCGCCGGATCGACTTTGCCCATACTGCTTTCCAAGGCCACGAGCAGTGATCCGGCCTTTGGCACGGCCCCTGTCAGCCTGGCGGACACGCCACTCAGACTAAACGTAGCGATTACCTTTACCGGCGGTCAGTACTCCGGCACGCAAACCGTCGATCTTGGCGCGGCCTTGAAACAATCGCTGGCCAGCACCCCCAGCTACTGGCTATCTGGCCCGCTCGCTACCCAGGCGCGGGTTGACGTTCCGCTCACCGGCGGTCCACTTCATTTGACGGCGGATGTCACCGCTTATCCCGATGGCTCTGTCACGGCGGATGTCCAGTTCAACAACGACCTGACGAGTGTCATTGCAGGCCATCCTTATGCCAATCCTGCTCCATTGCCGCCCCAGGTTTATACGGCGACGGTGACGTTGGGGAGCCAGTCACAGGGCTACACGGTGACCCAATATCAGTACCAGGATTGGCATGTGATGCTGAACACGGTTGGCGCGCCGCTGCTGAACGTGTCGTCCAGCGCATCACCCGCCATGAATGTGCAGCATGACCTCGCCTATCTGGAGCATAGCGGTGCAGTCTTGTCTTATGACCGCACCACGGGCGTTTACAATAGTACGGTGGTGAATAGCTTTGTGAACGTGGAACAAGCGGCCGGTTTCGGGACGCCGCTCGCGGCGAACGGCATCACGCGATATATGCCCCAGACCGGCGGCCGCCCGGATATTGGGTACACGACGATGTGGAGCACGGTCTGGCTGATGACAGGCGACAGCCGCGCGGCCATGCTGGCTCTCGCGCAAGGCGACACCGGCGGCGCGGTTCCGTGGAATATTAAGCTGACCAACGGCCATTGGCTGACACCGGCCGACTATCCGGCGATCTGGATTGATCAACGCTCGAATACGTCTGTAACCGCCAATCTTCCGCCGACGGCGACCGATACCGGATGGACGCCGGAGACGGCGCATCAGCCGGATCTTGCTTACGTTCCTTACATCATGACTGGACAACGCTGGTATCTCGATCGGCTCAACGCCCAGGCGGCTTACAGTTTAAGTTCCGACTGGCCGGGCTACCGCTGCCCGACCACACAAAGCGGCAGCAATTGCGCCGGTCCTGCAGACATCGTACTCAATGGTCAGGATCAGATCCGGGAACAAGGTTGGAATATTCGCGAAATCGAGGAAGCGAGCTTCTCCGGCCAGCCAGGTTCCTTCGAGCAAAGCTATTTTGCTCAGGTCGCCTCCGATAACTGGAACTATATAAACGGACAGGAAACGGGCGGTGGATTCCTGTCCGTTGCAACGGAGGGTCAGGCCGCGGGCTGGCTCCCCAGCGGATTGAATGTCCCAAACACCCAAACCTCGCCTTGGATGGAAGACTATACAACAGGCGTGGCGATTCTCGCTGCCGAGATGGGCGATGCCGGTGCCGTGCAGTACGTCAATTGGCAGAAAGATACTTGGCTCGCCGGGCGGTTTATCGCTGCGGGGATGAACCCTTATGATGGCGTCGCCTATCGACTCATCACCACTGATGTCGTGGGACGCAATCTGACGACATGGCCTGCAATCGAGGCGGCGACGGTGGCGCAAGGATTTTCAAACGGCACCGGTTGGGCGACTGCCGTTGCCGGTGACTACGCCGCACTTGGACGCGCGGTGTTAGGTGGCGCTTTGACTCTATTTCCGAATGATGCGGAACTGCAGCAGGCCTTGACGTGGATGAATAGCCCCGGTTCGCCCAACACGACCCAGAATTATTTTCAACAAGACCCGACCTTCAACGTCGTACCGCTTCAGTAGCACGCGTTATAGATGAGAGCCTGATCGTGATTAAACTATTCTCAAATGCGACGTATAATACCGTCGCAATATTTTTTTGCTGTGCGTTACTTACAATCGTAACTCAGATACATTCAGGATGTTTTGTTGCCGAATTTGGCGACGACGAAGCGTCACATTATATTTCAGGCCTGGTCATACATGACTATCTCCGAAGCGGGCTTCATGTCGGGCCGATAAGCTACCTCAAATGGTTTCATAGCCACTATCCCTTGGTTGGAATCGGACACTGGGGTCCTGCCTTTTACGGCGTCGAGGCACTATGGATGACCATTTTCTCGCCAAGCCGAGTCTCGGTGTTGCTGTTGTCCACTGTCCTGACCGCAGCGACAGCCACATTGATTTATTATTACGGCACGACACAGTTGAAGCTCGGCCGCTTGGCGAGTTTTTTTGCCGCGATTGCCTTCGTAATCTGCCGCATAACGCAGGAAGGCAGCAGCGCGGTGATGTTGGACATACCGATCACGTTATGTGCTTTTCTCGCTTTGATCGTCTACGTCCGATACCTGGACACCGAACGCTGGATCTACTCGGTATTATTTGGCGTTATCGCGGCGATGGCCATGCTCATCAAGGGTAATGGCGCCTTGCTGGCACTGTTGCCGCCTTTTGTCATCGTTCTCAGTCGAAGATGGGCTCTGATGGGCCGATTTTCATTCTGGGCGCCGGCTCTGGTTGTCGCGTTGCTCGCGGCGCCTTGGTATATCCTTACCTACGGCCAGATTGCCGCCGGATTTCGCTACAGTTGGGGGGCGGAGTATTCGCGCGTCGCGATCGTCGAAAATTCCAAAATTCTCCTTTCAGCTCTTGGCCCAGTGGTCGTATTACTCACCGGGATCGGCCTCGTATCAGGGGGGCGTCGCGGTTCGATATTTCCGCCCTCAGGCTTCAATGGTGTTGTTGCCCTGTTGGCGGCTGTCTGGGTATTTCAGTCCACGGCCCCGGCCGCGATCCAGGATCGGTACCTCGCCCCGTTGCTGCCGCCACTGTTTCTGCTCGCCGCCCTGGGGGGGCAGGTCGTTGCAGGTACTCTCGAGCGGCGCGTCGTTGCAAGAGTCGCCGGGCCGCTGGTTTTCGCGCTCATTTTGATGACAATGTTGCCGTCGGCGTTAAATGCCGAGGTTAAGCCCCAGCTCGGTTTTCGTGAACTTGCCAAGACAGTTTGGGCTAATCGGATATCCGAAAACCCCGTTGTGTTGATTGCCGCCAGAGGGCGTGCCGAGGTCGCCGCCATTGCAGAGCTTGCGATGATGGATCCGGCGCGGCCCAGCCTGTTTGCCGTCCGCGGATCGCGTCTGCTGGGCGGTGGGGGTTATAATCGACAGGACTACCTGCCTAAATTCGCGGATGCCGACCAAGTGGCCGCTGAAATCGACAGATATCATATCCCGCTCGTTCTTTACCAAGTTGATCCCGGCGGATGGATGCATGTTGCCCAGGTCGAAGCTGTGCGTTCACATGCAACCGATTCGTGGAAACTGCTTGGAACGGCTGGCACAGCAGAGTCGCCGGTCGATTTATACAAACTGCCGCAAGCAATCGGACAGGAGGCTGACGTAAAGCTCTTGTTGGAATTGGCCAGCCCCAAAGCACTCCAATAGGAATTATATGGTCCGCACTCACGTAATGGCTTGTTCAGCGTTTTCGGAGACGGTCGGCGACGAAGCAGGGAGCCCTCGTTTCATCGCCGACCGCAAAGCCCTTAAAGCCGGCTGTTCGACTGCGAATGTCAGAATTGACGCGAGAACGATCGCCGTGACAACCGCAATGACTATGCCGAGAAAGTGATTTGAGCTAACCGCTGAAATGATTTCATAGCCTATCATTTGATGTATCAGATAAAGCGGATAGGAAATCATGCCAAGATAAAGTAGCGGAGGCCACGCAAGGGCCTTCAAGCGATTAAACGAGACCAACAAGAAAACTCCAAAAAATCCCAGCAGCACAAGTGCTGCGCCCGGCGTGTGATGAACAAAGACATTCCCGGCGCACGCCGCAAGTGACAACCAATCGTATAGATCGTGCTGTCTCCTCCACATGCGGTAAAAGACGATTCCGGCGACAAAGAAATGCGCGTACTTGAGATCCATCAAGAGGACGGCGCGAAAGTAAAATGGAGGATGATCACCAAGAACGCCATAGAGAAATGAAACCACGAGCCACACTAGACACGCACCGCGGATCTTGTTCAAATTACCGGTGAAAACTAGCAGCCACATACCAAAGTAAAAAGCAAGCTCGACCCCCAAGCTCCAATAGACTCCGTCGACGGAAGGAACCATGAAGAAGGTCTGAAGCATCGTAAGATTGATAAGGTATTGCTTAATAGGCACTGTGAAGGCGTAGGCTGGGGCTAACTTCCATGTCAGATAGGTCAATGTGACGGCCACCCAATAAACGGGAAAAAGCCGTGAAGCGCGGGAAACCACAAATTGGGTCCCGGTTTTTATTCGAGACACGGTCATGTAAATGACAAAGCCGCTGATGATGAAAAATACGTAGACCGGCATCAGACCCCAATCACGAAAACCGGTCAGATTTACGTCTGCCGCCGGATTAGGGTGCCCCGAGAAACCTATCAGCGCGTCATACCGAACGATGTAATGATAGAGCATGACCGTAGCAGCACAGATCCCGCGCAGCGCGTCGATCTCCGGAATTCGATTCTTGGACGCCGTTGGTTCCACGTTAGCCGTCATCATCGTCGCCTTTGCGAAAGCACGCGTAGTCGAGAGGCTGCGCGGATTTCTTCCTTTTTCGGCGGTCCCCCCGTGTCACCAATGTATCTTACCCGGCGATTCTCGGCTCTACCCGATTTCGGACAACATCGTAGCGCTCGAAGTCACCCGTAACAACATCGGTCGGTGTTTCTTGGATTTGCCGAGTCTCTATGGACGATAGTTTCTGATCCTACTGGTATCCCGGTTTCCTTTGATCGAGGCACTCTTCTCGTAGATTTTCTCCATACCCTGTCACTCCGCGGCCCAGGCTATCTGGAATGCGACATGGCGGGAATGGGAATATGTGATGACCTTGGCACCGAGATGCACAAGATTTTCTCAGAGTGGCCTGTTGCCGGTTCCAAGTTGACACCTAATTCGGTGTCTTCGAAACCGGCGGAAGGTCAGACCACTTCATAATTGCGGAGGACTGGTTGGCGGTAGCCCCGCATCTAGAACAGCAGGTATTCTGAATGAGGCAAATAGATCACGAACTAGCGCTCGTCCGGGCCGCTCAACGGCGCGATAGGTGAAATAAGACGGGACTATCATGGAGATGGTGCCGGCAATGATAACGGCGTAGCTCCAAACATGCGGAATTTTGTCGGGATGAAAATGGTGCAGAAAATAGATTTCGAGCTGTATCAGCGGATGGTGGACTAGATAAAGGGAGTAAGAAATAACGCCAAGAAAGTGCAACGGTAACCACTCTGCAATGCGAGCAGGCCAATCCCTATTCGAGGCGAGAGCCGTTATGACGAGTGGAAACAACAACGCCGCAAAGAGATCGTCACGCCGGGATAAGATAATCACCGCACAGAGGCCTACAAGCACCAGGAGCAACATATTCGAGCCAAAAAGAGGCTGTTGCAATTTGTAGAGGCGGTACGCTCCGAGGCCGAAGGTAAACTCGCTTACACAGCGGACGATGCCAAACCCAGGCCCCAAGGGCACGGTATCTACTGTGAGCGATGAACCTTGCAACGCCAATATTGTAAGCGCGACCGTTGCAGTCGTAAGTGCCATGATGCAAGTAGCCGGTCGCCCGAATAGAGTAATTCTAAGTAGCGCGGGAAATAGAAAATAAGATACCCACTCAACGCCGACCGACCACGACGGCGGGTTAAAATTCCAACACACACCAAAGCTTTGCAAGAGGCTCAAATTACATAGTAATAGGCGGCCAGTCATTTGTACTGCGTCGCCGAACATAAAGTAAAATACAGCCAGCGTGAGCACCACGGCGACGTTGAGCGGTAGGATGCGAGCAACACGTTTCAATAGGAAATTCGAATAGGCCGCAATTCCACGCTCCTGGAAATCTCCAGCATACGTGTAGGCCATAATGAATCCACTGAGAGCAAAAAATAAATCAACCCCCAGCCAGCCCCGCGGTGCTAACGCAAAAATTTCTCCATCAGCTAGTGGAGCTATCAGATTTGAAAAGTGATACAGGATCACGTATATCGCTGCGACGCCACGGAGCGACGTGAGGGCTCTTATTTCACTCATATCGTGTTATTTTCATAGCACTTGACCATCCGATTTTACTGACACCCCCCGGATGAATACTAGTCTCCGGCAACATCGTAACTCTCACGGCCGACGGCAGCAACTTCGGGCCTGTATTTTCTCGGAAATGAAGGCCGTCTAGTTGCTGCGGCCATAACAAGTACGACGGCAGCGTCAGGTGTTGTTTTGCAGTGGCGGCTGAATTTCTCATCAAGCCAGTTGCCATTTGTAAGCGACTGGGCGGTTGAGCTGTGCGATTTGGCTGCTGATCCATTGAAGTGGCTCCTGCGCGGCCGCTACTTCACAGTGGACTCCCATGACCAACCCCGCTCTCGCATAAGCCATATATACAGGGTCTCCGTGCGCCGTGTCGCCTTCTTCAAGATCCTGGAGGCGCGCGTTAAGTTTCCAGGCTTCTGCCCACGAGCCAACCACTGGCACCGTTGGTCCCGTACGGAGCGCGAACCTATAGGGCGATGGCCAAGATCGGCTCCAGCCGCTTTGTCCATTCGTTCGTGCAAGGGTGCTCCCAAGTTTCCACAGAAATACTTTCCGCCAATCCTCGAATCCCATCAACACGATCCAACCGAGTACTGCGGCAACAAAATCGTCCTCCCATGGTGCAAAATAGCTGCCCGCGGGAGCGGCGGGACTTTCTTCACGTCTGCCGGAAATTTCTCCAACGACCCGAAAAACACGGTAAAGTGGATCGGGATTATCGACGAATGCAGTGGTGACCCATTGGAGCTTTTCGCTGAGTTCCTTGATCCAGTATGCGCGTGGGAGCAGCCAGCGGGGCGTGGACGCAGGTGTTACTTTCGCGGCCTGCGCCAGCGTTCGCATCGACCAGGCGAACCCGCGGGTCTGCGGTACCGTGAGCCGATAATCCGGAGGAAGGCCGCCACGATTCCAGTTGGCCGCGAATTGCAGATCTTCCAAATGGTAAGGATCCCCGGTGAGAATGTACGGGAGGTAGGCCAAAGCCGGTTGATGCGATGACTCAACCAAGATGTCCGAAGGCAATGTCGCCACATGCGGATTGTCTGCATGGGCGCCGTACCAGCTCATGGTGGAATATAAGTTGAGATCGACCGGGGCGCCGGTCTTTTCGTCCCGCATGTGCCAGGGCACCGTTCCGGCCCCCTCGGCCTGCGCGCGGACGATTGCCAAAGCATCCGCGGCACCGGTCACGATGTAGCGCCCCTGATATTCGGTCACCATGCCGATATCCGGGCGCTCGCCGGTCTGGCCCATATTGCGCGTTATGCCCGCCGATCCCATGATCGAATAGGTGAGGTCCGGAGCGCTGTTCTTACCGGACGTATCGGGCGTTTTCTGGCCGAGACCAAGCGCATTGCCTTGGGCCGTGATTTTTCCCCCATCCGGCAATTTAATTTGTCCTCCTCCCGGGAGACCTTTGGGATGGTCCGCATTCGAAGCCTGCGGCAGTGCTGCGCCTGGTGCCGACGGCGAGGTGTTCCCGACCAGATCACCTCCTTCGACCTTATAGGGAGGCAGAAGTTTCTGGTCGATCAGGTCGTTGATCTTACTCACGACCGGCCTGGGCTCGGATTGCCACCGCCACCTGGAAAACCAGAAGTGTTTTGGCACCTCTATCGCGGCATGCTGTTCGTCGCCGAGCGTGATGGTGACGGAGTAAGCATCGAGATGTGCCGGTTGCGTATTCCAGATGCGGCCGAGCTCGAATACGACCTCGATACGTTCACTGTCTCGATCGGGACGAAAGTAGACGATCAGGGGGCAATCGCTTCGTGTCGTGCGGACGCACCTCTGGATGAAACCCCCAATCTCCGAGTGGAAGTCACCCAGATCCTCACCATCGCGCATCGCATAGTCATGGCTTTTTCCATTGAGGGTGATCGTTGCTTTTAGCGATGGCGTATTGGCCGCCGCAGCGAAACTCTTGGAGACATCTAGTGCGAGACCGGCAGAAACGCCAATCGCTAAAGCCCGCCGGCGACTCAAAGAACGATGCGAGTCCATGGGGATATAATCTCCATTTCATTGAGCTATGATTCTACCGGTGCTTCAGCGCCCGGCAAAGCGGTTCTTCAGCCGAAGGCGTGAGCCGATCGTCCACCTGCTATTATGATGGAGCCGGCAATAGGCCGGCGTCGGTATTATCTGCGGACCCGACCGGCTGTGTCCGAAACTCGTCGACAATGGGCCGGCCACCGGCTGTCTTTGGATTCAATCCGGCCTCAAGGAGGTGGCGCGTGACGACCCCAATCGTCAAGATCAAGAAAAAACCATCGTAATAGGCTATCGGAAGCGCGGCCCCGCCGACCAGAAATCCCACGGTCGACGCCTGTAGGGCAACGTTTAAATCCTGCGCCCATAATAAGTCCGGATTCCGGAAGCTAAGTTTCCGAATTCGTGAAAAATTTGCCCATCCGCCGATTATGATCCATAGATAAATGCTAAGGCCTATGAACCCATGTTCGCCAAGGACCATAAAATAAATACTGTGGGAAGCACGATTCTGAGCTGCAGGGAGGTACTTATCCCAGATCTCCGGCTGACGTGGGCCATCGAATCCCGCGCCAAATGGTCGATGCAATGCAACTTCCCAGGCGACTTCCCAGGCATCGAAGCGGCCTTGCACTGAGCCGTCGCGTTTGGCATCGGAAATCGAATTAATGCGATCGAAGTATTTTTGGGGCATGAAGCCCAGGACGAGGCCGATTACCAAGATTGCGGAAAACGCAATCGATATCTTCGCTCTGCTCCTGAGCCAATAGAAAGCTGACATTGCACTCAAGGCAACCAGCCCACCGCGGGAATAACTTCCCAGGACGCTGATCAACGTCA
>SCTM01000042.1 GCA_004297485.1 Rhodospirillaceae bacterium | reverse complement strand
CTACGGCGGCGGGAACTGACGTCGGCGATGGTCGTCACTTCCACCAGGCCGTTGGCTTTCAACGTGGAGCCAGTGGAGACCAGATCGACGATGCGCGGACAAAGGCCGAGAGCCGGTGCCAATTCCATGGCGCCGTTGAGCTTGACGCATTCCGCCTGGATGCCGCGCTCCGCGAACCATTTGCCGGTGATGTTGGGATACTTGGTGGCAATGCGCACGTGGCTGAGGCGGTCGAGATCGAGGAGGCCGTCCTGCATACGCGCCGGTTGGGCGATGGACAGCCGGCACTTGCCGATGCCGAGATCGAGCGGCGCATAGATGTCGGCGTAGTCGAACTCCATAAGCACGTCGTTGCCGGCGATGCCGACCTGCGCGGCGCCGAAAGCGACGAAAGTGGCCACGTCGAACGAACGCACGCGAATGAGGCTCACCTGAGGCTGATTGGTGGCGAATTTCAACTGACGGCTGGACTCATCCATGAACGCGGCTTCGGGAACGATCCCGGCGGCGCGGATGATCGGCAAAGCCTCATCGAGGATCCGGCCCTTGGGCACGGCAATGACCAGCGGTTCGATTTGCGGCGGCATGATTGGCTCAGAATTTACGATTTCCGTAAACAACGCGATAAGAAGCGGCTTTTACACGGTTTTCCGGGGTGGGGCCACTCCTGGGGGAGATGCCATGAAAGGACGGCGCCGAGGCGGCCGGAAGGCCGTTAACCCCCGGAAATCCGCTCAATCTGCGCCCCGCAGGCGCCGAGTTTCTCCTCCAGACGCTCGTAACCCCGGTCCAGATGGTAGACCCGGTTGACCAGGGTCTCCCCCTCCGCCGCCTGCCCGGCCAGGATCAGGGACACGGAGGCCCTGAGGTCGGTCGCCATGACCGCCGCGCCGGTGAGCTTTTTCCGGCCGCGCACGATGGCCGAAGCGCCATGGACGTTCACGTCGGCGCCCAGGCGCCGCAGTTCCGGCACATGCATGAAGCGGTTCTCGAAGATGGTCTCGGTGATCATGGAAGCACCGTCGGCGGTCGCCATCAACGCCATCCACTGTGCCTGCAGGTCGGTGGGAAAGCCGGGGTAAGGCTCCGTCACCACGTCGACGCCCACCAGCCCGTTCTCCGCCGCCACCACAATGCCGTCCTCGGTTTGGTCGACGGTCACACCCGCCTGGCGCAGGGCCGCGAACACCGCATCAAGCAGGTCATAGCGCGCGCCCTTGAGCACGATGCGCCCACGGGTGATGGCCGCGGCAATGGCATAAGTGCCGGTTTCGATCCGGTCGGGAATCACCGCGACCCGCGCGCCGTGCAGGGACGTAACGCCGGTGATGTGTAGCGTGCCCGAACCGACGCCGGTGATCTTGGCGCCCATGGCATTGAGGCATTCGGCCAAATTGCCGATCTCCGGCTCGCGGGCGGCGTTCTCCAGCACCGTATCGCCCTTGGCCAGCACGGCCGCCATGAGCAGATTCTCGGTGCCGCCCACGGTGACCTTGGGAAACGTGATATGCGCGCCCGTCAAACCGGTGGGCGTCTTGGCGTGAACATAGCCGGCCGTGACCTCGATCTTGGCGCCAAGGGCTTCGAGCGCTTTCAGATGCATGTCCACGCCGCGCGTACCGATGGCACAGCCGCCGGGGAGCGAGACCTTGGCCTCGCCGCAACGCGCGATCAGCGGACCCAGTACGAAGAAGGACGCGCGCATCCGCCGCACCAGATCATAAGGCGCCGTCACCGAAGCGATGCGTTCGGCGGTCAGCGTCATGGTGCGGCCGGTCGCGCCGGCCTCGGCGTAGGCGCTACCGGCGCCCAGGGCCGACTGATCGACGCGCACGCCATGCTGACGCAGCAGATTGCTCATGGTGGCGATGTCCGCCAGCTCGGGCATGTTCACCAGGGTCAGCGGTTCGCTGGACAATATGGCGGCGGCCATGAGCGGCAGCGCCGCGTTCTTGGCGCCGCCGATGACGATATCGCCGCGCAACGGCGCGCCGCCGAGAATACGTATGGAATCCAACTGAGACGTCCTTCGATGTTAGAGGCGCGGCAACGTGACGCCTTTCTGCCCCTGGTACTTGCCCTTGCGGTCGGCGTAGGACGTCTCGCAAACGCTGTCGGCCTTGAGGAAGATGAATTGGCACGCGCCTTCGTTGGCATAGATCCGCGCGGGCAAGGGCGTGGTATTGGAGAATTCCAGCGTCACGTGTCCTTCCCACTCGGGCTCCAGCGGCGTGACGTTGACGATGATACCGCAGCGGGCATAGGTGGATTTGCCCAGGCAGATCACCAGCACGTCCCGGGGAATCTTAAAGTGCTCCACCGTGCGCGCCAAAGCGAAGCTGTTGGGCGGGATGACGCACTGATCGGTCTTGCGGTCGACGAAGCCGCGATCGGAGAAATCCTTCGGATCGACCACCGCGGAATCCACGTTGGTGAAGATCTTGAATTCGTCCGACACCCGCGCGTCGTAACCATAGGACGAAACGCCGTAGGAGATGACGCCCTCGCGCCGCATGCCGTCCGTGAACGGCGTGATCATGCCCTGCTCCAGGGCCATCTTGCGGATCCAGGTATCGGGCATCACGGACATGGTTGAGCAATCCCGGAGCGATGTGCCGCCGACGGAGTTGGGCCGGTGGGCGAATGTGAAGCGACAAGAGTGTGTAGCCTAGGGGTTCCAGCCCCACAAGCAGGCGCAAACCCTAGTCCGGCTTAGACTCTGGCGTGATTTCTTTTCGGTTTCCGGCACTCTCCGCCTGTGCGGAACGGGCCTGTGCCTGAGCCTTGCGCCGCCTGAGATTATCGCGCAACGCCTGGTCGAGGAGCGCCCGGCGCTTGTCTTTAGGGCTTTTGGGTGGTGAGGACGGTGGTGAGGACATAGGGACTTCCAGACTGGGCCGGGATGGTAGGGCGCGGCCCGCGCGACCGTCAATCGCCGGTGTTGCGCGGGTTTTCGGCAGCAAATTCAGGACATGGCACCCCGCAAACCGCGGTTTTCCACCACAAACCATGCGCGGTTGCCTCGCCAAAACCGTTATGGCATGTTCCGCGCCTTCGCGAGGGGGGGGCGGTTATCTCCCTTTGGCCCCTGCCGGACCCGTCCATGGTCCCGATGCTGCCGTAGCTCAGTGGTAGAGCACCCCCTTGGTAAGGGGGAGGTCCGCAGTTCAATCCTGCGCGGCAGCACCATCTTTTCCGCCATTTTTGCCAAATCTAGGAACCTGCTCTTCCGTTCAATTGTACGGCGGACGACGTATCCGGTGCGCCAGCGAGGTCCTCCGACTGCTCCGCCGTAAGTGTCGCTTTTGAATCGAACAGTCAGGGGAAAATCAAAATGATCGAGGATCAAAATATCACCGTGCTCGTAGCCGAGGACGACGATGGACCGTGCGTAACTCCAGCCGACAACCTGCCAGAGGTAGTATCGAGGGAAAGGGATATAACCAATAATATCCCAATAAATAATATCCCTAAAAATCAAGAAGATCGTGAGGCTACCCAGCGGAGAGGGCGCGGGCGGCCAGCCCTCCACGGATTGAGCAATACACCAACCTACTATTCCTACCGAGAGGCGAAGAAGCGTTGCTGCAATCCGAATAATCCGCAGTTCAAGGATTATGGCGGACGGGGCATCGAATTTCGATTTGGTTCGATCGAGGAATTAGTTGCCGCTATCGGCGAGAGACCCGCTGGGCATGATCTAGATCGAGTAGATGGCAGCGGGCACTACGAACCCCGCAACGTCAAATGGTCAACGCCCACAGAGCAAGCTCAAAACCGTCGGCTTCCGGGAGAACGCACTGATAGCTATCAGCATCGAGCCATTAGTGCTCGGTGGAACCGGGAGAAAGATGCCAGGGCTGAGTGGCGACTCAGGACCCATCATTGGTCCCAATCCATAAAATACTTCAATCAACGATACCTCTCGGACGATGAAATCAAGGAATTACGTGCAGTGAAGAAAAACTGCGGGGCTCCTGCATCGACATTCGAACACAGTGACCCACGAGACTGGGCGGGTGATCTCGGTCATATATCCTTGCCGTCGTTGACCCGTCCAGGCGAGCGCGTCGTCCTCCAAGCCGGTCCATTTGGCCTGCTAGATTGGTGTGCCGATATGGAGCACGGGTATCTCGCGGGAATGAAGCGCACGGATATTCTCTTGAATTGCACCGAAGAAGAACGGTCGGAAATTAACGAATACATGGACGAAGTGAAAGGAACGGGCCGCACAGGTCTATGCCTGACGGGAACAAGCCTGACTACGACCACCGACATTCCCATCGAAGGTCGCTTATTAGCTATAGCTGCGGCACTCAGCAAGAAACGGGCCGTTAGCTTTGTCCCGAGTTGCGTTCTTCTCGCTCAATTGTATGACAAAGACACATATCAATATGATGACCGGTGTCTCATCGTGCCCGATCTTCATATTGGTAATTCGGGAGCAACTGGCTTCGGATACCGCGCCGCGCCACTGCTTCGATACCTGCTCGGCAGACGAGCCGAGCATCGTTCACCAACAATCCTCTATGTTATGGACCCCATCGCATTAGGTGAGGAAGTTGCTTTCTTTTTGGAGGAAAACTATCGGATGCAAGACCTCGGGAGTCTTCCTGCGAGGAAGCAAAAAGACAATATCCTCTGAAACGGTGATCACCACAAAACGGAGATGCGAGTGCTCAGGATTTACTCGTTATTTTTTTGACAGTGAGTGCGGAGATTCTTGGATGGTAGGAATTCATTGAGAGGAATTTATGGGTCGAGGATCGAACGGCGCTTATCTCGCCGAAAAGTATAAGGCGGATGCACAAGCATTTGCTGAGACAATGCGTCCGTTGCTGACAGAGTTGATTTTGGATGGATCGAACAGATTGCCCTATCTGGCGGGCAAGCTGAATGCGATGGGCATTCCGTCTCGCAACGGCGGACGATGGTATCCCGCAAGCGTCTCGCGGGTGCTGAAGGCTCTCGGGCCGTCGCTTGTGGCCGAGGTTAAGGCAGGTCAAGAAAGGTTCTTTGATAAGCTATGGGCAGAAGTCCAGGCTGGCCGCTATGACAAGATCAAAATCGCAACTTAGATATTGTGTCTGATGAGGCAGATTTTTTTCGTCGGACACGAAACGAGACATTTGGGACAAAGCCCGTGTAGCCATTGAAAGTGCCTGATCTATAAATGTTTTTTACAAATTCAGGGCTCAAAAACACTGTGCCGATAACAGGTAAAAGCGGTCAGACAGAACTATGGCAGATGGAGGAGTTTGATATGCAGACCGATCAATTCCGAGAGCGGCGCGGTGCGAGTCATGACCACATCTAGCCCAACATCATCTACTCGTGCGCCTCGGAACGCCTGCCGTTCCGCCCTCATTCG
>SCTM01000041.1 GCA_004297485.1 Rhodospirillaceae bacterium | reverse complement strand
GGTGATGATATGGGGCATGATCAACCCTCGCTCCTGCATTCCCATCATGATGTGAAACCGTAGGCTTTGGCCAGGATCTGGATCGGATGGTGCGATTGCTCCACATGCGGCCGCTTGCCGTCCAAGCGCTCCATGCCCTGGGCGAGGTGCTTGCCGGCGAGCGGGCACTCCGAGGCGAGATATGTTTTCTTGGCGTCGTCGAGCCGTTTCACCGTCTGGCTGGCGAACTTGGTGGCAATGGCGAAGTTGCCTTTCTTGATGCCCCAGCTTCCGCCGTGACCCGAGCAGCGTTCAACCACACCCACATCCGTGTCGGGAATCAGCCGCAGCATCTCCGCGCCCTTGGCACCCATGTTCTGCGCGCGGGCGTGACAGGCCAGATGCAGCGCGACGCCGCCGGGAACCGCGCACAAGCCCGGCGCGAGCCCTTCCTTCTTGGCGATGTCGACCACGTACTCGGAGATATCGTAAGTCGCCTGGGCGAGAAGTTTCACATTCGGATCGTCGGGTACGATCAACGGCCACTCGAACTTCAGCATGAGCGCGCAACTGGGCACCAGCGCGACGATGTCGCGGCCCGCTTCGATATGGGGCTTGAGGGCAGCCGCGGTTTCCCGTGCCCGCCGCGCCACGTCGGCGATGTCGCCCGCCTCCAGCTTCGGCATGCCGCAGCAGCCGGGGTAGACCACCTCCGCATCGACGCCATTGTGCGCGAGGACTTTCAGCGCCGCGGTGCCGATGTCCGGATTGTTGTAGTTCACAAAGCAGGTGGCATAGACCGCGACCTTGCGGCCGAATGCCGGCGCGGCGGCGTTGGCCTGCAGGGACTCGGCCTTGGCGCGGGCCGTCAACGTACGGCCGTGAAATTTCGGCAACTCGGCATCGGCATCCACACCGGCGATGGCTTCCAGCGCCGGCCGGGTCAGGGCGTTGCCGCGTTTGCTTGCCCAATTCACCACCGCCGGTGCGTGGCTTGCCAGCTTGCCGTTGCGATCGGTCTCGATCAGCTGCGCGTCGAAGAACGGCGTGCCGTGCTTGGCGTGCTCGGCGGCGCGATAACGCAGCATGAGATGGGGGAAGTCGATGGCGAACTCATGCGGCGGCACATAGGGACACTTGGTCATGAAGCACATGTCGCACAAGGTGCAGGCATCGACCACGCTCTTGAAGTCGGCGCTCGCGACCGCGTGCACTTCGTCGGCGCCGGTGGCGTCCACCAGGTCGAAAAGGCGCGGAAAGGAATCGCAAAGATTGAAGCAGCGCCGGCAGCCGTGACAGATGTCGAATTGACGCCGCATTTCGGCGTCGAGCATGTCGGCGTTGATGAAGTCGGGATTGGTCCAATCAATCACGTGGCGGGTGGGTGCCTCGAGCGAGCCTTCTCTCATCCTCGTCCTCGGTGATGGTTGGAGCTGCCGCGCCCGAATGGTCGTCGGCGAAAACCGGCCGACCGTCGCGGCATCGCCGCGATAGCCGGCCGGGAAAACATGTTTCGCTTAGAGTGTGTCGAGGGCCTTCTGGAACCGCCCGGCGTGGGACTTCTCGGCCTTCGCCAGGGTTTCGAACCAGTCGGCGATTTCGTCGAAGCCTTCGTCACGGGCGGATTTCGCCATGCCCGGGTACATGTCCGTGTACTCGTGGGTTTCGCCGGCGACGGCGGCTTTCAGGTTGAGCTTGGAATCACCGATGGGATGCCCGGTGGCCGGGTCGCCGACGACTTCCAGGTACTCGAGATGGCCGAAGGCATGGCCGGTCTCGCCTTCTGCCGTGGAGCGGAACAGGGCGGAGACTTCATTCTGGCCTTCCACATCCGCCTTCTGGGCGAAGTAAAGGTAACGACGATTGGCCTGGCTTTCGCCGGCAAACGCGGCCTTCAAATTGGCTTCAGTCTTGGAACCCTTAAGTTTGCTCATGATCTTTACCTCCGTATGACGCTGCAAATGAACTGTGGGGCATAGGGACGACAGCCCGTGCCAGGATCTTTAAGGCGTGCATCGCCCGCCGTCAAGTAGATTAGAACAATTCTAAACTAAAGCAAGCCCCCGCGCCGAACCAAAACCGAAGGTTCAGCCGTCGACCCTGATGATGACGTCGACTCGGGACACGGACGCGCCGTCGGGCGCTTGGGGCAAGGCGGCGATCCGGACCTGCTCGGCGGGAATGTCCTCCAGCCGGCCGGAGCGCTCGAAATAAAAATGATGATGGTCGCTGGTGTTGGTGTCGAAGCACGACCGGTTGGAGTCGAGCACGATTTCCCGCAGCAGACCCTTGCCGGTGAAATCGTGAAGCGCGTTGTAAACCGTGGCGAGGGAGAGATTCACCCGATGCTGCTTCGCTTCGGTGAACAGGGCCTCGGCGGTAACGTGGCGATCACCGCGTGCGAACAACAGGCGTGCGAGCGCCAAGCGTTGGCGCGTTGGACGCAGTCCGGCGCCGCGCAAACGTTCGAGCACAGTGGGGTCGGATGCGGTTGTCGACCTGGCGCGCATGCTGTTGCAGTCTCGTTCCGTTACATCACGGTGTCATACATAAGCTTGTTTGGTGAACTTTTGAAGCCCGTATACGGAACGATTATCCATCGGCGCGTGCGGTGGCGATCTGGCCTGAGGGTTTGGGCGTGCGGTATGCGCCTGGAAGGGCTCTATGATTCGCCATCGTTGCGGTTCGGGCGCGACGGCGGCGCGGCGGCGGTGATCTCGATTCGCACGGCCATGGGGCCGCGCTTTCCTGGCCGCACGCACATCCGCACCTGCTGTCCGGATTCGAGACGATCGAGATTGGATCGCTGCAGGGCGGCGATGCCGATGAACACATCGGCGCTGCCGTCCTCCGGTACGCCGAACCCATAGCCTTTCTCCACGGCAAAAAATTTGACCTCGCCGTGAAGAACGCTCTCCTCGTCGTTCTCTGCCGGTGGCATGTCGTCGGATACAGTGGAGTCGTCGACGTGTGCGATGCCCGAGACTTGTGGTCCGCGCGGTCCTTCATTCAGATCGCAGACAATGGTGGCGCCTTGGCGAAGGGTGCGCAGCCCCGCTTTCTGTACGACGGAGATATGGAGAAACGCGTCAGCGGAACCGTCCGTGGGGGCAACGAAGCCAAAACCCTTGGCAGGGTTGAACCACTTCACCTTCGCGGTAACGTCAGTTTTACCGGCCCCCGCCGGTGAAGACGACTGCATCTGGACAGACCTAAGCGCTCGTGACGCGAACAAACGGCCTTCTGGAAACCTTACACCAAGTTCAAGATGGCACCAACTGGAGTCACTTCGCGCCGCATAACTTTGCGCCGCGCGTTGTCGCGCCACGAAACATTATGCCACATTTTACTGCTTGTCGTTCGGTGCGTGCCGCGGGCTCGCGTCATCGCGTCAGCGGCCATCCAGACTCGTCCGTATGCGTGCCACGGCATCCCGCCATCCGGCGATACGCGCGGTGCGTTGGCCCCCCGCCATGGTGGGAATCGCCTGAAAATCAAGGCGCCATGCCGCTTCCACGGCATGCAGGTCTGAGTAGATCCCGATGCCGAGTCCGGCGAGGAAGGCCGCGCCCAGCACGGTGGTTTCGCCGTAGATTGGGCGCTCGACCGGCAGATTGGTGATGTCGGCCAGGAACTGAAGCAGCCAGCGATTGGCCGCCATGCCGCCATCGACGCGGAGCGCAGCCGGGGTTGCCATACCGTCCGCCGCCAGTGCCGTCAGGAGATCGTGGGTCTGGTAACAGACCGACTCGAGTCCGGCGCGAACGATATGCGCACGGGTGGAATCCCGGCCCAGGCCGATGATGGCGGCGCGGGCATCGGGGTCCCAGTGGGGGGCACCCAAGCCGGTGAAAGCGGGCACGAAATAGATCCGGCCGGTGCCGCCGTCTTTGTCGAGACCGGCAGCGTAGGCTTCGGACTCAGCGGCGCTGGCGATCATACCGACGCCGTCACGCAGCCATTGGATGACGGTGCCGGCGTTGAAGATGCTGCCTTCCAGCGCATAGGTGGTCGCGCCGTTCAGGCGATAGGCGATGGTGGTCAACAAGCGATTGTGTGACGTGTGCGCCGTGGGCCCTGTATTTGCCAATACAAAACAACCGGTGCCGTAGGTGCTCTTGATCATTCCCGGTGCGAAGCATGCCTGTCCGACGAGGGCGCCCTGCTGGTCGCCCACCAGGGCGGTGACGGGAATGGCACGGCCGAACAGACTCGCCTCGGTGACGCCGAACACTCCCGCCGAGTCGCGCACGTCCGGCAAGATGGACGCCGGTATATCGAACAGGGCGAGCAGGTCGGCGTCCCAGGCGTTCTTATGAATGTCGTAAAGCATGGTGCGCGACGCGTTGGTGGCGTCGGTGGCGTGCACGCGTCCGCCGGTCAGGCGCCACAACAAAAAGCTGTCGATGGTGCCAAAGGCCAGATCGCCACGCATCGCCGCCGCGTGCGCGCCATCAACATTCTTGAACATCCACGCCAGCTTGGTGGCGGAGAAATAGGAATCCGCCAGCAAGCCGGTGCGCGCTTGAATCAACGGCTCGTGGCCATTGGCACGCAGCTCCCGGCACATGTCGGCGCCGCGCCGGTCCTGCCAGACGATAGCGTTCATAACCGGCCGGCCCGACTTCCGGTCCCACAGCACCGTCGTCTCACGCTGGTTGGTGATGCCGATGGCGGCCACGCCGTCGATGCCGCCCGTGGCGGCGATGACCTGGCGACAGGTGGCCACGACCGCCTCCCAGATCAATTCCGGATCGTGTTCCACCCAGCCGTCGCGCGGAAAGATCTGCGGTAGCGGCATTTGCGCCGTGGCAAGGGGCTGTGCCTTGGCGTCGAACATGACGGCGCGGGTCGAGGTCGTGCCCTGGTCGATGGCCAAAATGCGCGTGGTGCCGGTCATGAAGATTGCCGTGTGGATATGCCATCGACAATCACAGCGATGGTTGCGGCGGCGCTGAGATCGTCGTCGGTGTTGATGTTGAAGAACGGATCGTAGGGCTCCGTGCTCCAGCGCACGGCGACAAGGGGATGGCGGGCTTGCCAGAGATGAACGGCGCCCGCATCGCCAGTGGTGACAGTGGCTTGCAGTTCATCGGTCAAGCTCAAGGGCCAGTAGGCGATGGCATGATGACGGCGGTCGCCGGACTCGGCCACGGCGATTCCATTCTCGGGCGCGTCGGCGGCCAGCCGCGCCACCAGGTCCGGCGGTACGAACGGCACATCCACCGGCACCGTGACCACGGCGCGAACGTGGGGCATGGTTGCGCGCGTCCAGGACAGTGCGGCGGAAATGCCGGCGAGGGGACCGCAATTCTCCACCGCGTCCACGGCGACGGGAAGCGCGGAGGCTTTCACCCATGCGGCTGCGACGTTGCGCGACGCCACGCACAGTACCGTGACATTGCTCTGGGGTGTGAGCGCCACGAGCACACGCGTCAACAATGGATGGCCCGCGACCGTCAGCGTTGCCTTGACGGCACCGCGCAAACGTCGGGCCTCGCCACCGGCCAGAATCGCGGTGACAATATCGGGACGTGGTGCGGATGAGGATGCTCCCATGGCCCTAGCTTCGGCGCGGAGCGCGTGCGGGTCAATCGGGAGTCGGCGCGCTTGAAGTGGTTGTCAAAATTGCTAGTCAAGGCGCGCCTACCCCCAATCGTCATTCCCGTGCCGGCGGGCGAAGGCCCGCCATTATTAATCACGCGCGTTTCAGCGCGCGACACGGGAATCAAGGGTTGCGAAGCGGGAGGGATGCAGGGAAATCAGCGCTTTCGGCAGCGTACCGAGTCACACGCTCTGGGTCCCCGGAACAAGTCCGGGGACGACAGTGAAGCGATATTCACGGTTCGTGATAAGGTTTCTGGATAAAAGCGAGGATGGCAATGCAACTTGCTGCGGCGGCTATGTGCTTTAGGCTATGACCGCTGACCGTAAAACTCAGGCTTCGCCATACCAGCGAATCGGCGGCTTCCAGGATTTTGGCGATTCCATATCCAACCAATAATGTACCGACATGCGTTTCTCGCGGACCGACGTGAGCTGGGAACAGCCAGCACATCAAGCTAACCAAAATGGCGGGTAAGAATTGCACAATTGCATATGGCCGCACGTCATCTGTGAAATGCCAATACAATACCGATCCCACGCCGACGATCAGAAGTGGCCACAGCATCGCCTTGCCAACGCGTGGGCTAATGCGATCAGCGACGAATGCGTCAAGCGACGAATGCGTCAAGCAGGGCCATAAAGGCGACGCTCATCGGAAGCCGATCCCAGAGCAGAGAATTGTTGTCCGGCGACCAGTGGTAAGTGGCTGATCCAGGCGCCACCAACCCAACGCCGAGAAAGAAAACGGCATAGGGCAATGCCCATGTCCGCGTCCTGAACGACCGGCCCGCATTCGTAAAATAGAGCGACCACAAACCCGATATGCCGACTAAGGCAAAGCCTAGGTTGGTAATTACGTTGGCGGCGTTGGGAATTCCAAACCAGGATCGCTGATCCGCAAAGGAGTGGTAAGCTTGATCCTGGGGCAGCGAGGGGACAAACGCCATCACTCCAAAAATAACGACGGTGCAAGCGCCCACTAACGCAATGAGTTTATTCGCTCGCGTCATGGGTTCCAGAGGATTTCATTATCCGACTTGTCAAGCTATTCTACTGACAACCGACGACTCGGGCAGGAATGACCATGATCGGCTACGCATTGATTATAGCTGCGGGATGTTTTGCTCTGGAACGGGTAAAACCTGGCTGGAACCTTCCGCGAGTTCCGACGTGGGCTGTCCGCGTTATCGTCGTTAATCTCATTCAACTCGGCATCATCATGCTGGCGGGGGCGACATGGGAGCGTTGGTTATCGCACGCGTCCGTATTTCACCTTTCGAAATATGTGGGGCCTTGGGTGGGCGGCTTCATTGCATATTTCATCGCAACGTTCGTCTTCTACTGGTGGCATCGCTGGCGCCATGAAGTGGACTTCTTATGGCGGGGCTTTCACCAAATTCATCACAGCCCGCAACGCATAGAGGTCATCACATCGTTCTACAAGCACCCCATCGAAATGACAGTGAATTCGATTATTGGCAGTCTCTTGGTGTATTCGCTGCTCGGCTTAACTCTAGAAGCTGGAGCCATCTATACCTTCTTCACGGCCGTCGGCGAATTTTTCTATCATACGAGTGTGCGGACCCCTCGTTGGATCGGCTTCATTTTTCAGCGCCCTGAAATGCATCGAATACATCATCAGTATAATCGCCATAAGAACAATTACGGCGATTTTGTGTGGTGGGACATGTTGTTTGGAACATACGAAAACCCGCAAAATTTTGAAGCTTTCTGCGGTTTCGATGGTGATAGGGAGCAGCAACTATTTTCGATGCTGGCGTTCGCCGATGTGCACGGCCCAGGCTCATTGGGCGCATTGTAAAAGGGTGGTGTGCAATAGAGAGCGGCCCTACGCCACTTCGCTGAAGCCGCTGCCCGATGTTGACGGCGAGTCGTCCGGCGTTGCGCTGTTTCCCCTGAGGAAGGCGCCCCAATCGAAGGAATCGCTGTTGTCGGTGATGTTGAAGCTCTGTGCCCACACCGGATCGTTGAGGCGTTTGGTAGTGGTGGCTTCGATCTGCCGTTCGGCCCGGGACAGATTGCGTTCGGTGACAATCGCCATCTTCTGCGCGCCGTGGTCGCGATAGACCAGCAAGGCTAACCGAAAGGCTTCCGACGATTGGCGCATGTATTCCCACTCGCCGGTATGCTTTGCCAGCAAGAACAACGCCGATCCCAAAGTGTTCTGGATGGACGCCCATTGCAGCGGCGCGGTGTCGGGCGTGCGCACCTGCAGCGACGCGGCACAGCATTTCACGGCGTATTCCAGGATCGGTACGCTGCGGATGTTGTCGCCGTATACCTGCAGAATCTGCGCCAGGGTGTTGGAGATTTCCGACCAGCGGATGGGATGGGTATAGCGATTGAACACCTGGCGTGACGCCTGGCTCGCATGAATTGCCTCGCGCAACGCGTTGTCGTCGCCGATGGCCATGTCGACCTTGTAAAGCACGCAGGCCAGACGGTATTTCATCAAACCCCAATCGAGGGGCTGTTTGCGGCGGGAAAGATGGATCAGGGAACGCCGATAGGCATCGGCGGCTTCCTGCAGGCGATCGGTGTCGTTGGTGCGCTCGGCGATGATCTGCAGCACCAGGCCGAGCTGCTGATAAAGCTGACCCAGCAGCGGTCCGCGCGACGTGTCTAAAAGCTCCGCCGCGGCACGCCAGGCGTCGACGGCCACGTGATACCAGGCGCGCGCGCCTTCCAGCTGAGCGCATATCGCCGCCACGTTGCCGTAGCAGAAAAGAATTGCCGCGCGTTCCGTGGGTTCCAGGGCGGGCGACGGCTCCAGGCCCATGGTCTTGGCCGTGGTGGCGAGGGCAGGCAGGGCCGAGCGCAGGATGCGTCCTTGCGGAAAACTGCGCGGATCGACGGCGGCCAGGAACACGGAACGAATCAGCGGCACCCACTCGTTATAGAAGTCGTTGGGCACCACCAGCATGTTTTGGGAGGTGAAGCGTCCGGCGCGCTCGCCGGGGCTGGACGCAGTCGCGACAAAGCGCAGCTCCATGTTGCGGCCGGTGGGATCGGCGCCGCCCCACACCAGCAAGTCGGCATTTTTTTCGGCCATCCATACGCGGGCTTCGCGGGTGGCGCGCTTCACCACGTCGTCGTTGGCCAGTGCGTCGGGATCGTCGAGACCGGGAATGAATCGCGTCAGCTCGCGGTCGATGGCTTCGGCGCGCACTCCGGGAACGCCGTCCAGCGCCTGGAGCAACAGTTGCCGCTGCAGATCATCGTAATCGTCCTTGAGGCGGCCGATGAGGATCAGGATGTCGCCGGGCGTCGGCGCCTTGGCCTTGCGGCCGGGTTTGCGCGTGGGGTCTTTGACCACCGCGTCGATCAGCTTCTCGAACAAGGTCGGTTTGCGCTCACCGATGAGGTTGGCGGGCAAGGGCCGGCCGACGCGCACCGGCGCGGGCAAGAACGTCTCCGACGGTGTCACCGGCACGGGCAGATTGGCGGCGGCATTGCGATAGGCGGCTTCGCGCACCGGATCGACGCCGGTGACCTGGCCGTCGCCCTTCAGGCGCTTGGCCAGTTTGGTCATGACCTTGAGGGCGATGGCCGGGTTGGCCTCGACCTCGCGGAGGAACTCGTCGCGGGGAATCGCACGCACGGTCACCGAGCCGCGGGCCCGGGCATTGTGAGAGCGGGGGGTGTTGTCCAGCGCACCCGATTCGCCGAACAGATCGCCCGCCTTCATGCGGGCAATGGTGGTCGGGCCGTCCGGGCCGTCCTTAAGCAACTCTACCGCGCCTTCGAGCAGTTCGAAGGCCCAGCGGCTTTCCTCACCCTGACGATAGATGGTTTCGCCGTCGCGAAACGCCTTGGTAACTGTGCGCACCGATGGTTTCCCGATTCTGCTCGTCGTGTTGCCCAGATCCGGCCGCCCAAACCCGCGTGAAACGGGCCAGCGGCCTGGCGAGGCACGGCCAGGGAAACAGTGTCGTCGGGAACGGTTTAATATGTCTTAAGGGTGGGGGAATCGGGGATGATACGCCATTGCCGAGTATTCCCTTTAGAATGTATCTACATTGATAGCGCCGTCGCCGCCGCTTCCAAGTTTTCCAGCAGCGCGCCGGCCTTGCCGCTGCCCAGGCGCTGGGTCAGTTGCCGCTGCATGTCCTGCCAGGCGGGGATGGCGGCGGCGAGGGCCTTCTTGCCGGTATCGCTCAGGCTGATGTGCGCCGCGCGGCGGCCGGAACCCGAGGTCCACCGCAGATATCCCCGATCGCGCAGAGCCTGAAGATTGCGGCTGAGGGTGCTCGACTCCATGAGTAGACTTGCCGACAGACGCGCGACCGTTGCCGGCGCCATGGCTGTGCCGAGGGAAGCAATGGCGGCGAGCAGGGTGAACTGGCTGGCTGTCAGGCCCGTGGGCGCCAAGGCCGTGTCATAGGCCCGGGTCACGGCCCGGGCCGCGCGCCGGGTCATATGGCAGACGCAAACTTCCAAAAGCGCCGCCGGGGAGACCTGATGGATATCCGGGGTTTCCATAGGGGTGTATTTACATAACTACGGAGCATGATTCAACTGTCGTCCCCGGAACAAGTCCGGGGATGACAGCCTGAGATCAAGGTGGCTTGCCCGCTTCCCGCTTGATCGCCCCCTGATAAACCCGAGAGGTGACGCCGGCGCGGGTGGCGGCCACATAGGGATTGCCGTTTGCGTCCCGGGCCAGGTTCAGGGTCACTTCGCCCCGCTCCACGGCGGCGACCGCCTCGGCCTCGGGCAAGCCCAGGGCCTTGGCCAGGGCGGCCATGAGGCTGGTGATCTCGGTGAACATTTCCCGCGACTCAGGGCGCGGCGGTCCGGACGGACCTGCCGCGTCCTTATCCTCTGGTGATTTTGAACCCGGTTTCGAACTTGTTTTGTTCATCGGGTGCTTTTCTCCGATGCTTGCGCCATCAGGTGTGCTTAAAGCATTTTCGGACGCATCGGTACCCGTTCGCGCGTCGGGGCCCGTCTCAATGCGCATCCGGCAATTGTCCGGGTACGAAGCCGCCAAGGGGAAGCCATCATGATGTCACGCCTGCGCTGCCTGGGACCCGTCGCGGTTTCCCTCGCTTTGATGTTTTTTTCCGCCGGTGCCCACGCCAGCAACGTTCTCCAGACCATGGATCAGGCGGGTGCCTTCAGCATGTTTCTGAAGGCCGTAAAAATCAGCGGTTTGCAGGAAACATTATCCGGTGATGGACCGTTCACTGTTCTAGCCCCCACCGACGACGCTTTCTCCAAACTCCCAAAAGGCATGGTCAAGAAACTGTTCGATACCGAAAACCCTGAGACCAAGGTGAAACTGAAAGCGTTGGTCAACAATCACGTGCTCGCAGGAATTGTGCTGGCGCGGGATGTTACCGGCCGCCGTCTTGAAGCTGTCACCGTCCAGGGCGGTACGCTCGCGGTGGACGGCACCCGCGCCTTCATGGTCGAAAACGCCAAGGTCACCAAGCCGGATCTCATGGCCGACAACGGCGTCGTACATGTGATCGACATGGTTCTTCTGCCACGGTGATGCCAACACAAGCGCCATTTCAGAATGTCAGGTTATGTCGATATCACAGGGTTATTTTCTCCGGCTGGGACATACTCTAGATGTGGGATGAAATCCTCCCGGCCCATGGTGCAATTGAAGTCGAGCCGTCATTGACATGAAATTTGTTTCTTACGAGTACAACCATGGCCCGTCTTTCGGCGCCGTGATCGACAAGGATATCGTCGATCTGTCCGACGCGGGGCCATCCCTGCGCGCTGTTCTTGCCAGCGGACCCTTGTCCAATCTCCGGGCCGTTGTCGCCAGCCGCAAGCCCTCCGTGGCGCTGGATCATGTGGTGCTGCATCAGGTGGTGCCCGACGCGGCGCGCATTATTTGCGTCGGCCGGAATTATGCCGATCATGCGGCCGAATTTGGTGGTGTGCCGCCAACGGACCCCAATCTGTTCATTCGCACCACCAAGTCCCTGGTGGGTCATGAGCAGTCGGTGGTGTGTCCGCGCGCCTCTGTTCAATATGATTTCGAGGGCGAGCTGGCGGTGGTTATCGGCCGGGGCGGACGCCATATCCCCGCCGACCGGGCCTTGAGCCACGTGGCCGGATACACCTGTTTTCTCGACGGTTCGGTGCGCGACTATCAAAAGCACTCATTCACGGCCGGCAAGAACTTCGACTCCTCGGGCGCCTGCGGGCCGTGGCTGGTTCCTGGGTCGGAGATTCCCGATCCGCAAGATCTCACCCTGACGACGCGTCTCAACGGCGAAGTGGTGCAACATGCCAGCACCAGCCAGATGGTGTTTTCCGTGGCCCAGATCATCGCTTACATCTCGATCTTCACGCATCTGGAGCCGGGCGATGTCATCGCCACGGGCACGCCGGCCGGCGTGGGTGGCGGTCGCAAGCCGCCCCTATGGATGAAGCCCGGCGACCGGATCGAAGTGGAGATCAGTAAGGTGGGCATATTGGCCAATACGGTGATCCCGGAACGCATGGGGTGACGGCCCGCGTTTGCTTCTCCCGAGTCAATTTCGGCGCGGCTTGATATAAGGGCCGGATGGGTCCTTATTTCGCGCGCCGTGTTGTCATCGCCATTCCCACCCTGTGGGCGATCATCACCGTGTGCTTTTTCCTCATGCGGCTCGCGCCGGGCGGTCCCTTCGATGCCCAGGCCCCCGTGCCGCAGGAGATTCTGGTCAACTTGCGTGCGCGCTATCACCTCGACCAATCGCTTGCCGTCCAATATCTGGATTATCTGGGCAATCTGGCGCGGGGGGATTTCGGTCCGTCGTTCAAGTACAAGGACTTCACGGTCACGGAGCTGATCGCCCAGGGCCTGCCGGTGAGCGCGCAGAATGGACTGTGTGCCCTGCTGCTGGCGGTGGTGCTGGGAATTCCCGCGGGCATTTTCGCCGCCATCCGTCAGAATTCATTCCGCGATCACGCCGTCATGGGCCTTGCCATGACCGGCATTGTCATTCCCACATTCGTCACCGGCCACCTGTTCATCCTGATTTTCGGCGTCTGGCTTAGGGACACGATGTTTCATCTGCCTGCCGGAACCTGGAACGGCGGCGCTTGGCCCAATCGCATTCTGCCGGCGATGTGTCTGGCGCTGCCGTTCATCGTCACCATCGCGCGTATCACCCGCGGCAGCATGATTGAGGCGCTCCGCGCCAACCACATCCGAACGGCTCGGGCCAAGGGATTGCCTTTTCGATTGGTGGTGACGCGCCATGCGCTCAAGACCGCGCTGATTCCTGTGGTCACCTATCTCGGCCCGGCGACGGCGCTTTTACTCACCGGCTCCATGGTGATCGAGACCGTGTTCCAGCTGCCCGGCATCGGCCGTTACTTCGTGCAGGGTGCGCTCAATCGCGACTATACCCTGGTCATGGGGGTGACCATTATCAGTGCGGTCGCGGTCATCGCCACCAATCTGCTGGTGGATGTGCTCTACGGATTTCTCGATCCGCGGGTGCGCTATGACTGAGTCGGTTCCCAGCGAAATCATAGAAGGGCGCAGCCAGTGGCAGGATGCGCGCCGACGCCTGTTCGCCAATCGCGCCGCCGTTGCCAGTCTCATCGTGCTGGCGGTGATCACGGTAGCGTCAATTGCCGGTCCAATGCTGGTGCCCTGGACCTATGATCAGATCGATTGGGACCACATGGAGGTCATGCCGCCGGATCTCGCCACCCGCCATTATTTCGGAACCGACAGCGTCGGCCGCGACCTGCTTGCCCGTACCCTGTTCGGCGGACGTATTTCCCTTACCATCGGCCTGCTGGCGACGGCAGTGGCATTGGTGATTGGCGTGAGCGTGGGGGCGGTGGCGGGGTTCGTGGGCGGCAAGACCGATCAGCTGCTTATGCGGTTCGTCGATCTTATGTACGCGGTGCCGCTGACGTTCTTCGTCATCATCCTCATGGTGCTGTTCGGCCGCAACTTCATCCTGATGTTCGTGGCCATCGGGTGTGTGGAGTGGCTGACCATGGCGCGCATCGTGCGCGGCCAGACCCTGACCCTCAAGGGCAAGGAATTCATCGACGCGGCCCGTGCCGCAGGCGGGTCAACGGCATCGATCATCGTCCGTCATATTGTGCCCAATGTGCTGGGCGTGGTGGTGGTCTATGTCACCCTCACCATTCCCCAGGTGATTTTGTTGGAAAGCTTTCTCAGCTTTCTCGGTCTCGGTGTTCAGGAGCCTATGACCAGCTGGGGCATGCTCATCAGCGACGGCGCGGCGGAAATGGAAACCTCGCCCCAAACCCTTATCCTCCCGGCCATTTTCCTGACCGCGACTTTGTTCTGTTTCAACTTCCTGGGCGACGGCCTGCGCGATGCTCTCGACCCGAAGGAGCGTTGACGGCGATGGGTTCCGCTCCGCTGCTGCACATCGATAATCTCACCGTCAAGTTCACCACGGCCGACGGCGCGGTCGATGCGGTCAGCGACCTTTCGCTGCATATATCGCCGGGAGAATGTCTCGGCGTTGTGGGCGAAAGCGGATCGGGCAAAAGCCAGACCTTCATGGCGGCCCTGGGTTTGCTGGCCGCCAATGGATCGGCGCGGGGACGGGCGCTGTTCCACGGCGATGATCTTCTCACCCTCGGCGATAACGAACTTAATGCCATTCGCGGCGATAAAGTCGCCATGATCTTCCAGGACCCCATGACGTCCCTGACGCCGCACATGACCGTGGGCCGCCAGCTGAGCGAGGTGTTGATCCACCATCGCGGCGTCAGCGCCGCGCGGGCGAGGGAAGAGTCTTTGGTCATGCTGAAGCGGGTTCGGGTGCCCGATCCGGAACGCCGCCTGGCCATGTATCCTCACGAACTCTCCGGCGGGTTGCGCCAGCGCGTGATGATCGCCATGGCACTCTTGTGCGGGCCGGAGCTGATTATCGCCGACGAGCCGACGACAGCGCTCGATGTCACGGTTCAGGCACAGATCCTCGATCTCCTGCGCGAGGTGAAGGACACGCTGCACACGGCGGTCGTGCTCATCACCCACGATCTCGGCGTCATCGCCGGCCTGGCGGACCGCGTCGCCGTCATGTACGCCGGGCGTATCGTCGAGATGGGCGACGTACGCCAGGTGTTCGCCGATCCCCGTCATCCCTATACGCGCGGTTTATTGGCGTGTACGCCGCGGATGGACGCGGCGGTGACCGGTGCGTTGTTCACCATCCCCGGCCAGCCGCCCAATCTCGAACACTTGCCGGCCGGTTGTGCCTTCGCGCCGCGTTGCGCGTCGGTATTGGACGCCTGTCGCAACGATCGCCCGGCGCTGCGCGGTCTGGGCGGCGGACGATTCAAGGCTTGCATCCGCGACGATTTGGCACACGCGTCATGACCGGCGTGATCCTCGCGGTTGATGATCTCAAGGTGCATTTTCCGGTGCGTACCGGTGGCGTTCTCATTGGTCAGTATCGGCCGCTCAAGGCTGTGGATGGGGTGAGTTTTGACCTCAAGGCCGGCGAGACGCTCGGCATCGTTGGCGAATCCGGCTGCGGCAAATCCACCCTTGGCCGGGCGATCCTGCAGCTTGTGGCGCCAACGGGCGGTACGGTGTCATGGCTCGGTAAGTCATTTTGCGATGCCGGCGCGGCCGATCTGCATGCGCTCCGCCGTGAGATGCAGGTGGTGTTTCAAGATCCCCTCGCCAGTCTCGACCCGCGTATGACCGCGGGCGACATCATCGCCGAACCGTTGTGGAACTTTCATGGCAACCTCGGGCGCACGGAGATCGATCGGCGCGTGCGCGAGATGATGGACAAAGTCGGCCTGCTGCCGGCCATGATCAATCGCTATCCCCACGAATTTTCCGGCGGCCAATGTCAACGCATCGGCGTGGCGCGGGCCATGATCCTGAAGCCGAAGCTTGTCGTGTGCGATGAACCGGTGAGCGCATTGGATGTGTCGATCCGCGCGCAAGTGGTCAATCTGCTCATGGCGTTGCAGCGGGAATTCGGTCTCGCGCTCATCTTCATCAGTCACGATCTCGCCGTCGTGCGCCACATCAGCCATCGCGTGATGGTGCTTTATCTAGGTCGCGTCATGGAACTGGCGGATCGCGATGCGCTCTACGCAATGCCGCGCCACCCCTATACCCAGGCGCTCATGGCCGCGATTCCCATTCCCGATCCGGATCGGGAACGGGCCAAGCCCCGCGTCATCCTCTCGGGCGATCCACCGTCGCCGCTTGATCCCCCATCGGGGTGCGTCTTCCGCACCCGCTGTCCCCATGCCACCGCTCTATGCGCCGACCAAACACCGATGCTTGAAAACACCGGTGCGGACAACAAGGTCGCGTGTCATCATTGGCGGGAAATGTCGCCAACGTCGGCCTAAACACACCGGCTGCACATTGTAATATTGCATGCAATATCATATAAGCGGACGTGAGGCTGGTGTTCGGCACGACAATCTTGGTGGCGGCGATCAGCAGCAATGCGGGGGGCCTCACGGCATCTGCTCCGCGCGGCTCTCGAACAACAGCGTGGTTTGACGCTCCTCGTATCAGTCCCGCTGCTGATCGAATATGAAGCAGTCGTGACGCGACCGGAGCATCTTAAGGCCGCCCGGTTGTCGACACGGGACGTCGAAGTATTACTCGACGCGGTTGCTGCGGTCTCCGAGCCGGTGAGGTTGGCCTTTCTCTGGCGCCCGACGTTGCCGGACGTGGACGACGACATGGTGTTGGAGGCGGTGGTCAATGGCCGCGCGGACGGGATTGTGCCGTTCAACCACCGCGACTTCGGCCCTGCGGAACAGTTCGGAATTCCGATCTTGTCGTCGGGCGAAGCGGTAAAACGATTGGAGAAGGGATCATGAGAAAGAGTAATTTCGCTCTGCGGCTGCAGCCGTCGCTTCTCGATGAGGCGCGCAAGTTGGCCGAGGCCGATGGAGTCGCACTCAACCAGTTTATCAATGTGGCGGTGGCTGAGAAACTGTCGGCTCTGCGAACCGAGAGCTATATTGCAGAACGTGCTGCCCGCGCCGACATTCCCAAGGCACTCGGCGTACTCAAGCGGGCGGGCGCTGGCCGTCCGGCCATGAAGGGAGACGAACTCCCCAGGGCGAAGCGTAGGCAGCGTTAGCAAATAGGAGTGGCGAATGACGCCTAGAGTGACGGGCGGCCGGCGGTTGGCGAGTGCCGCCGCGGTCGTCGGCATTTGCGTTCTGCTAGCACCGCTCTCATCCCGTGCGCAGGACGTGGCTTCGCCGGAGGCGGCCACCGGCCGCACGGTTGCGCAGGGTGACGCGCAAGGCGCCCTCGCCAAATCCTATATGGTGGCTGCGGCCAATCCCATTGCCGCCGCCGCCGGCGCGGAAATCATCAAGGCCGGGGGTAACGCCATCGACGCGGCCATCGCCGTGCAGCTTGTCCTCAACATGGTGGAACCGCAGTCGTCGGGCATCGGCGGCGGCGCTTTCCTGGTTTACTGGGACGCCAAAAAGAAGAAGCTCACGACCTTCGACGGCCGTGAACGGGCGCCCGCCGCCGCCAACGAAAAGCGATTCCTGACCGCGGATGGACAACCCATGGCGCGGTTGACGGCCATCGTCGGCGGACGTTCCGTGGGCGTGCCGGGCGTTGTCCGCATGCTGGAACTCGCTCATCACAAGCATGGCAAACTACCCTGGGCCAACCTGTTCGCCCCCGCCATCCGCGTTGCCGACGAGGGCTTTCCCGTGTCACAGCGCCTGCACGATCTGCTGGCGGTCGATCCGGCCTTGCGCAACAGCGAGCCGGCCCGCTCCTACTATTACCAGTCTGACGGCACGCCGCTTGCGGTCGGGACGGTCTTGCGTAATCCGGAGTTGGCGGTCGTATTGCGCGCCATCGCCGCCAAAGGCTCCGATGCGTTTTATAAGGGCGCTGTCGCCGCGGATATTGTCCGCACCGTCACCACGGCCCAGTCGAACCCGGGTGATATCACCCTCAAGGATCTGAAATCCTATCATGCCGCCGAGCGCAAGCCGGTGTGCGGACCCTACCGCGCTTATCTGGTATGCGGCATGGGTGCGCCGTCCGCGGGCGGGATCGGCGTCATCCAAACCCTGCGCCTTATTGAACGCTTCAATCTGCGCGCGCTCGGCGCAACGTCGGCCACGGCTTACCACGTGTTGGCGGAAGCGGGCCGGTTGGCGCTGGCGGATCGCGCCGTCTACATCGCCGACCCGGATGCGATCCGGGTGCCGACCGATGCGCTGATCGCGCCTGACTACCTGCGGGGACGCTCCCAGCTCATCAATCTTGACCGGCGTATGAACACGGTGGAGGCGGGCAAGGTTCCGCTCAGGGGCGCGTTCAATCTTGTGCCGGCACAAAGTCCCGAGCTGCCGTCCACCAGCCACATGTCCATTGTCGATCGAGACGGTAACGCGGTGGCCATGACCACATCCGTGGAAAACGCATTCGGATCACGGTTGATGGTGGATGGTTTTATCCTCAACAATACCCTGACCGATTTCTCTTATGACGACGTGGCCAAGGGGAACACGGTGGCCAACCGAGGCGGCGCCAACAAGCGTCCGCGCAGTTCCATGGCCCCCACCATGGTGTTCAATTCCCAAGGACGCCTGGAGATGGTGTTGGGCTCGCCAGGCGGTCCGGCGATTGTCGCCTTCGTGGCTAAGACGCTCGTGGCCATGATCGATTGGGGCACGACGCCCCAAGAAGCGGTCGCGACGCCCAATGCACTCGATTTTGGTAACGGCCTCATGATCGAGCCGGCACTGGAGCCGGCGAAGGCCGTATTCGAGGCGCTCGGCGACACGGTAACGGTGGGAGAGTTTCCCAGCGGCCTTCAGGTCATCCGAATCACGCCCGATGGCTTGGAAGGCGGCGCCGATCCGCGCCGTGAAGGCGTCGCCATCGGCGAGTAACCGCCACTGTTACTTATGACCGGTGTCGGGTTGCACGATCTCGGCCAAATGCCCATCGGGATCGAAAGCGAGCATGCGCATCACCACTTGGTGGGTACCGTCACCGTTGGTGAGTGTGAAGCGATAGGGAATGCGCTGAAAGCGAGTCCCGATCTGGGCCAGACGCCGGTAGGCTTCCTGGATGTCCGTCACCTCGACGGTGATGATAATGTCGCCGGTTCCTAATCCACCAAGATTTCCCCTGGCGCTTGAAAGTCGCGGCTTGTCGTAGGCGACCAAGCCGATCATGCCGGCCTGATCGCTACTGCCTCTCAATACGACAATGCGCGCCGATTTCGGGTCGGCGGCAAGGGGCAGGTCGGCAGCGCTAAAGATCGCGTCTTGGTCGCCTTCGTCGAAAGTGCGGTCGGAAGACTTGCTCAGCCCGAGACGCATGTAAAAGTCCAAGGCGCGATCCATGTCCTCCACCAGCAAGGTGGTCTGCCGTACGATTACTCCTCGATCAACCGGCCGCTCCGGGGCATGTTGCTGCGCTGCGGCGGGGGTAATCGCCACAAGGAGGCCGAAGCCACAGGCCATCACAGCTTTTCCAAACTGGGTGCTAAAACAGCCGGCCTGGGTTATCCGAGTCATTCGCGTATCCTTGTCTCTGGCGGGGAAGGCCGACCTGTGGCCGGTCCCCGGGGGTAATGCAGAGTATTGTGCGATTTTCGCCTCCGTGGAGGCAAGTTCTTGGGCGACGGGTATATCTTGGACCCGTCACAGTGTCACGGACCCCGAATGCCACCCAACTCCGGATTTAGCGTTCCGGTGCTGACTGGGCTTGAGCCGGACGGAGTGAGCCGTTAAACCTCCTAGTGAAGCGGATTTGACATTCGCAGCCCAACAAGCCCAAGACTGAGATGCGAATGTCAAATCCAAAGCTCCACGAGAATCATAGGCTTGCTCGTGTTCCGCTACTGAAATTCGCGGGATAGATGTCCGGGGTTCAATGAGTTCTGCCAGAGACAAATTTGTTGCATTCGCGTTCTGCTGGGCCGACGCGCTGATCGAGCTTGATCAGTCGCGGCGAATCCTGTTCGCAACCGGTGCGACCCGCGCCATGGTGGGGGCGAAGCCCGAAACTTTGATCGGGCGCGACTTTCACGAACTGGTAGACCTCAAGGACCGGGTGCTGGTGGACCAGCTCCTGGCCATGACCACGAAACGTGCGCGCATCCACGACGTGGAAATTCATATGGTCAGCCCGGATGGCAAAAACCATCCGGTGAAGTTCGCCGGCTATGTCCTGCCCGATCTCAAGGACCACCACTTCCTGGCCTTGCGTGCCACGGTGCCCCTGAACGAAGTTGGGGAAGAAGAAGACGGCGTCGAACGCGACAAGGAGTCCGGTCTACTCACCAGCGACTCCTTCTCCGCGCGCGCGGCGGAGCAATTGCGGTCCAGCGCGGCCTCCGGTGCTCCGGCGGAAATGACCCTGGTCAATTTGCCCGGGTTCGACGCGTTCTTTGAAAAACTATCGCCGGATGACCAACAGGTCTTCCGCAATACCGTCGGGACAACCCTGCGGGCGAATTCAATCGACGGCAACAGCGCCGGTGAAATCGGCGACGGCAAATTCGGCTTGGTCCACGCCAAGGGCATGGACGTCACCGCCCTCGAACAAACTCTGTCCGAAGCAACCAAGGCCTTTGACCGCACCGGCAAGGGCATCGAGGTTCAAGCCGGAACGGTCGCCGTCGACATGACGGCGGTCAACGAAGAGGATCTGACCAAGGGCCTCGTCTACACCATCAATCATTTCAAGGAACAGGTGGGCGACAAGTTCAATGTCAAGGACATCGCCCAGAACATGGATGGCCTGGTCAAGGAGGCCATGCAGTCCCTGAACAAGTTCCGCAATATCGTCGGCGGCAATGACTTCCAGATTGCCTTTCATCCAATTCTCCACGTGCGTACCGGCGCGGTGCACCACTACGAAGCGCTGGTGCGTTTCAATGGAAAGTTCGAGGAATCGCCCTACAAGCAGATCACCTTCGCCGAGGAAACCGGCCTGATCGCCGAATTCGATATCGCCATGGCAAAGAAATGCGTCGAGTGGCTGCGCAAAAACCGCGCCGATCGCGTGTCCATCGCCGTGAATATTTCGGGTAACTCGGTGGACAATCAGCCCTATATCAAGGAACTGCATACGCTGCTGGATGCCGATACCTGGCTCAAGGACTTCTTGCTGTTCGAGATCACGGAATCAGCCCGCGTCGCCGACCTCAATCAGGCCAACACTTTCGTCCAAAGTTTGCGCGGGCGCGGCTTTCACGTCTGTCTGGACGACTTCGGCGCCGGCGCCGCCAGTTTCCAATATCTCAGCACGCTGGAAGTCGACGTCGTGAAACTGGACGGCAGCGCCGTGAAAAACGCACAAGCCGCGCCGAAGGGCCGCGCGTTTCTGCGCGCTCTGACGACCCTGTGTAAGACGCTCAAGGTCGAGACCATTGCTGAAATGGTCGACTCCAAGGAGTCCTTGGAGTTCGTGCGCGATTGCGGCGTTGAATACGTCCAAGGCTTTTTGTTCGGCAAGCCCGACCCCGATCCGTGGGGCTTCATCAAGAAGCTGGACCGGCGGCTGTTCAGCTAATCCGCAGCCCCCACGCTCAGATATCGAGTCTATAGACTCGCTTCGCCGTACCGCTGAACAGCGCGGTTTTCTCGTCCTTCGAGGCTCCTGCGGCCAAACGCTTGAATGCATTCCACAGCACCGGATAGGTGCATGCGCCGGAATCCACCGGGAAGTTGCTCTCGAACATGCAGCGGCCGGCGCCGAACGTCTCGATACATGTCTCCATGTATGGCTTCCATTCCGCCGCCAGCTGCGCCGAGGTGGCCGGCGGCTCGGACATGAATGACGCAAAACCGCTCACGGGCATGCCCAGGCCACCCAGTTTCACGGTGACATTGTCGCAGGCCGCCAGGGCACGGATGTTCTCGCGCCACATGGGGAATCGTTCGTCCCTTTTCCCGGCATAGCTGCTCATGCCCAAGGGTCCGCCGGTGTGGTTGAGAATGATCTGTGTTTCGGGAAAGGCGCGGGCCAGGTCGATCAGGTCGGGCAGCTGCGGCTCAAGCACCCACACGTCGAACGACAGTCCCAGTTTGTGCAGCCATTTGAATCCGGCGCGAAACGTCTTGTCGAGGAGGATATGGGGCGGAAGGCCTTGCATGCCGCTGAAAATTCCGGGATCTGGATCGTAAGCCGTGTGAGCGCGGATTCCGCGAAAGCGCCCGTTTCCGGCAAGGATATGGGCACGAAGCACGTCCTCGGCGCCATCGCCGAGACCGAGGTGGCCATGGCCCACAATGCCCGCGCAGATCCTCGCGTCGCCGTACGCGCCGCTTGCCGACATGGCGGCGACGCCATTGGCGAACTCCACCTCGCCCACGGATTTCTTGTGCTCCGGACCGCCTGCGCGATACATGGCGTTGGCTTCGACATAGACCGTGCCGCGAATGTTATGGCCGGTGTTGATGTCGGCAAGAAAATCGTCCAGCAGGTAGTGCGCTTTATTTCGCATTATGGAGATAAAGGATCTGTCGGAATCCTGCGCTGTGGGAAACGCCGCCAGCGGCCTGTCCCACAGGTGATGATGCGGATCGATGATGGGCAGATCCGGCTCGATGATGGGCTCGGCGCTCTGTTTTGGGCTTGCCATTGAAACTCCTCCCGGAAACGGCATGCGACGATTGTCGGGAATTTACGGCGCGGTGCTCGCCGTGGCGCGGGCAGCGTCCTTGATGCGGCCGACCATGGCGACAAACCCGTTGCGACGATTTGGGCTCAGGTGCTGTTCCAGACCCAGGTGCTTGAACGCGCCTTCGGCGTCGGTCGCGGCCACGGCGGCGGCCGGTTGGCCGATAAAGAGCGTCGCCAGCACGGCGATCAGTCCTTTGACGATGCTGGAATCGCTATCGGCGGCGAAGGCGAACCGCATCGGCGTGCCGTCGGGAACCAACCACACCTGGCTCATGCAGCCGCGCACTTTGGTGGTCTCGGTTCTCCAGACGTCCGGCAGGGCCGGTAACTTTCGGCCCAAGTCGATGAGATAAGCATACCGGTCGTCCCATTCGTCAAACAGGGCGAAGTTGTCCTTGAGCTCTTCGAAACTCATGGCTGGTGCGATCATCTCGGGGAGGGGCGGTGTCATCAGGTTTCGTGGCGCGCAAATTGTCGGGGGTCTTGGTATAACCTAAGGACGAACCGCCGTAGCGCAAGGATTTTCGAGAGCTTTCATGACCACCGAGTCCCGCCTTCGTATCGACGCGCGCGTGTCGCTCGATCCTGCAGAGCTAGAGTTCACCTTCATCCGTGCCAGCGGCCCGGGCGGGCAAAACGTCAACAAGGTCGCAACCGCGGCACAACTGCGTTTCGACGCGGCACATTCCCCAGCCCTCACGGAAACGGTGAGGCGGCGTTTGCTGCGTCTTGCGGGCAGCCGGGCGACACTGGCCGGCGAGATCGTCATCACGGCGCAGCGTTTCCGCACCCAGGAGGCTAATCGCAAGGACGCGACGGATCGCCTGGTGGAGTTGGTGCGCGCCGCGCTTGTGGTTCCAAAGAAACGCGTGAAAACGCGGCCCTCGCGGGCGTCCAAGGAACGCCGTCTCGAGGGCAAGAAACACCGCAGTTCCGTGAAGCGCGGTCGCGGCAGCAACTGGGACTAAAAAGGAGGAAATCATGGCGACCCATAAAGCAACCGTGACGTGGCAGGCAAATGGCGGCGACCTCCCCGCGAAGCGCTACAGCCGCGCCCATCAGTGGATTTTCGACGGTGGTGTGACGGTTCCGGCGTCCTCGTCGCCCCATGTGGTGCCGCTGCCGTGGTCGGACGCGCACGCGGTCGATCCTGAAGAGGCGCTCATCGCGGCGGCCGCGTCGTGCCACATGCTGTCGTTCCTATGGGCGGCGGCGAAGGACGGGTTTTCGATCCAGAGCTATCGGGATGAAGCCGAGGGCGTGCTGGCGAAGAACCAGCACGGCCGGCTTGCCATTACACGGATCACGTTGCGGCCGAGGATCGTATTCACCGACCGGCAGCCGACAGCCGGCGAACTCCAGGCACTTCATCACACGGCGCACGAGGAATGCTATATCGCCAATTCGCTGCTCACGGAGATCGTGGTGGAAGCGCCGATAGGAGAGAGCTGAGGCGTTCGAAGCCGAACTCTCATTGTCGTCGCCCTCGGATCAAGTCCGAGGGCGACGAAGAAGAATGTTATATCGACGCGCCTACTGCGCGGCGACGCTCTCACCGGCGTAATTGCCGGCATCAGCGGAGAATTGCAACGCGGCGAGGCGTGCATATAACGAATTTGTCGTGAGCAGGTCCTGATGGCGCCCGGTGGCGATCAATTGGCCGTTGTCGATGACGGCGATGCGATCGGCGTTGACGACCGTGGCCAGCCGGTGCGCGATCACCATGGTCGTGCGTCCGATCATCAAACGCTCGAGCGCCTTTTGCACCAGACGTTCGTTTTCCGCGTCCAGCGCGCTGGTGGCTTCATCCAGCAACAACAGCGCCGGGTCGCGCAGAATCGCGCGGGCAATGGCGATGCGTTGTTTCTGGCCACCGGACAGGCGCACGCCGCGCTCGCCCAGGAAGCTTTGCATGCCTTCGGGCAGGCGGCTGATGAATTCCATGGCGGCGGCGGCTTCGGCGGCGGCGATCACCTCCGCGTCCGACGCGTCGGGGCGGCCATAGCGGATGTTCTCCATGGCGCTGGCGGCAAAGATAACCGGGTCCTGGGAAACAATCGCGACACGGGCGCGGGCCGCGCGCGGGTCCACCTTGCGCAAATCCATGCCGTCGATGCACACCGTACCCGATTGCGGATCGTAGAATCGCAGCAACAGTTGGAACACGGTGGTCTTGCCGGCGCCCGACGGTCCCACCAGGGCGACATGTTCGCCGGGTGCTACGGCCAAGCTTAGCCCGTGCAAGGCCGCGGTCAGCGGTCGCGACGGATAGTGGAAGGTCACATTGTCAAAACTCATGGCACCGCGCGCGGGCACGGGCATGGGCAATGGATTGGGCGGTGCCTCGATGTCGGGTTTGGTCTCCAGTAGTTCCACCAGCCGTTCGGTGGCGCCCGCCGCCCGCTGCAGATCGCCCAGCACTTCGCTGATCGCTCCGACGGCGCCGGCGACCAGCACGGCGTAAAACATGAATGCGGACAGGTCGCCCGGCGTGATTTCGCCGGCTATCACACCGCGTCCACCGGCCCACACCACGACGGCGATGGCGCCGAACACCAGTAGAATGACGACGCTGCCCAACATGCCTCGGGCGTATATGCGGCGCATGGCGGTGCCAAAGGCGCGCTCCACTTCCTTGCTGAATAAGGCCCGGTCACGGTCTTCGTGGACGAAGGCCTGTACTGTACGGATGGCGTTGAGGGTTTCCTCGGCATAGGAGCCGACGTCGGCGACACGGTCTTGGCTTTCCCGCGACAGTTTGCGCACGCGCCGGCCGTACCAGATGATTGGGACCACCACGACCGGCACCACCAGCGCGACAATTCCGGCGAGCGCGGGCTCAGTGATGACCAGCATCACGACGCCGCCGATCAGACTGAAAGTATTGCGCACGGCGATGGACAACGATGAACCGATAACCGTCTGCAGCAAGGTGGTGTCGGCGGTCAGGCGCGACAGGAGTTCGCCGGTCTTGGCGGTCTCAAAGAACCCGGGGCTCAGGCGCAGAATGTGGGCGAACACGCCGGCACGGATATCCGCGACCACCCGCTCGCCAATCCAGGACACATAGTAAAAGCGGAAGTAGGTGCCGGTGGCGATCACCAGGATGATGGCGATGAGGATGACCAGACCCTCATTCAGGGAGGCAAGACTATTGGAACGAAGACCGTGGTCGACGAGAAATTTGAGACCGGCGCCGATGCTCAGTGTCGAGAGCGAGGTGACGGTCAGGGCGATGGCGGCGATAACCAGCTTGCCTTGATAGGGGCGTATGAACCCCCAGGTACGACCTAAGAAGCGGTAATTACGACTCCGGGGGCGTTCCGGCATGTTCCAGCGGCTATTGCCTTGGGAATGATCGCTCACGGTTTCGCCCTTTCAAGCCTAGAATTTTTTTCCGGTACCGTCGTCATACCGCACCGGATAAAACGGCCCCTCATTCATTATATTGCGCAGGTCTTGCGCGGAAAGCCGATTCGCGCCCCACGGGACGTGCGCTAAGATCTGCCATAAGGGTATGTAAGGAAGCCCCGCTCGGTGCATATAGGACGCAGCCGGGATTACCGCCAGCCGCATCTACGAGTATCCGCCATGAGCGACGCTGCGTCTTTGGCCTCGGTCACCGTCCTTTGCCGCGATTGCCTCGCGGAATTCCCCCGCGCGCCCAATTCATGTCCCCGGTGCGGCTCCAATCGTCTTGTGTCCCACCCGGAGTTGGGCCGTCTCGCCATTGCTCACATCGATTGCGACGCGTTCTACGCCGCCATCGAAAAGCGCGACAACCCGGCGCTCGCGGATCGCCCGGTCCTGGTGGGCCATGACGGCGGACGCGGCGTGGTTGCCACCGCCTGTTACGTCGCGCGCCGGTTCGGTCCACGCTCCGCCATGCCCATGTACAAGGCACTGGAATTGTGTCCCGACGCGGTGGTGATCCGTCCCAACATGGAGAAGTACAAACAGGTGGCGGCACAGGTTCGTGCCATCTTCGACGCGGCGACGCCTTTGGTGGAGCCTTTGTCACTGGATGAGGCATTTCTTGATCTTTCCGGCACCGCGGCGCTGTTCCGGCGTACGCCAGCGGCGACGCTGGCCCACATCGCCCGCGAGATCGAACGCGAGGTCCGGATCACCGTATCCATCGGCCTGAGTGATACAAAATTCCTGGCGAAAATGGCTTCGGACATGAACAAGCCCCGTGGCTTTACAGTCATCGGCCGCGCCGAGGCGGTGACATTCCTCCACGATCTGCCGGTGACGCGCCTGCCCGGGGTCGGCCCAGCCCTGGCCAGCCGGCTCAAGGTCGATGGCCTGTTCACCATCGGCGATATCCAGGCGCGGCCGGCAATGGAAATGGCTGCCCGTTACGGTGAGACCGGTACTCTGCTGGCCAATCTTGCGCGGGGTCTGGACGAGCGCACGGTGCATAGCGATCGCACCGCCAAGACCATCTCGGCGGAAACGACATTCGACCGGGACATCGCCAAGGTGGAGGACTTGTTGCACAAACTTTGGCCGCTATGCGAGCGGGTCGCCGCGCGCCTCAAGGCGAAGGGCGTTGCCGGACGCTCGATCACCGTCAAATTGAAAACCGCCCGATTCAAATTGCTGACCCGCCATCACCGCCTGAACGCGCCCACACAATTGGCCGAACAGATTTATCGTGCCGCCAAGCCGTTGGTGGAACGGGAGACGGCGGCGCAAAAGAGGCAAGGCGCGCGCTTCCGCCTCATCGGCGTGGGCATTGACGATCTGTGCGACGCGTCGGAAGCGGACCCGCCGGACCTGTTTGCCGATAGTAACGTTGACGGAAAAGTGCATATGGCAAAGGTTGAACAGGCCATGGACGCGGTGCGGGCCCGGTTCGGGACGGCGGCAATCGGCAAAGGGCGTGGGTTCCGGGGGCAAAAGCGGTGATATCCCTCAGAATTCATCGGACGCGGCCCCGTGTAAGCCGTAAACTGCATGTGGAACGGGCGCTCAAACCTAAAGCTCCGTCCTATGATTCTAACCTTCGTAAGACAGCCTGCCGAACCGGGACGCGAATGTTGGAATCGGACCACTAGTTGCTTTTTTCTCCTACCCCGGGCAAACCCGTTCTTTCAGTCTTAGCCCTCTTTCACGTGCGTTGGAGACCTGTCGATGGAAATGACCGGGGAGTATCTTATCGCCGCACCGCGTCCGGCGGTGTGGGCGGCGCTCAACGACCTCAACATTCTCAAGGCCGCGATTCCCGGGTGCCAGTCCATGGCGGCTCTGCCGGACAACCAGATCGAGGCGGTCGTGACCGCCACCGTCGGGCCGGTGAAGGCGACCTTCAAAGGCGTGGTCACCCTGAGCGATCTGGACCCGCCTAACGGCTACACCATCCGCGGCGAGGGTAAGGGCGGCGTGGCCGGCTTTGCCCGGGGCGGCGCCGTCGTGCGCCTTGCCGACGCGCCCGGAGGAACCCTGCTGTCTTATAAAGTTGACGCGGCCGTGGGCGGCAAGCTGGCCCAGATCGGCTCGCGACTGATCGATTCCACAGCGAAAAAGCTCGCCGACGAATTCTTCGCCAAATTCGGTGCCGAGGCTGCCGGACGAAGCGCGGCACCGTCCGTTACGGTTGCACCCCAGGCCGCGGCGCCGACTCCGTCCCAGGCGGCGGTGACACCGCAGGCCGCATCGGCTACGGTTAAAGCCGACGGTGCGATCTCCCGCGATGCCCTCGCGGACTTCAAGCCCATCGGGTTCGGCACGTGGATGGCCGTTCTGGTGGCGCTGGCGGCGTTGGTGGGAATTATTCTGGTCGTCTGGTAATCGCGCCAGCGGAGCGAATGTCAGAATCGGACCACGAGATCGCGTCAGGGCGCGTACGGTTCCGGGAGCGGGTGAGCAGACATGGTTAAGATTGTTCTCAAGGTCAACGGCGCCGAGCGCACAGCCGAGGTCGAGCCGCGCACTCTGCTGGTCGAGGTATTGCGTGAGAAGCTCGGTCTGACGGGAACCCATGTGGGTTGCGACACCAGCCAGTGCGGCGCCTGCACGGTGCACCTGGATGGCCGGTCGATAAAGGCGTGCACGTTCCTCGCGGTTCAGGCCGACGGCCGCAACGTCACGACCATCGAGGGCGTCGCCAAACCCGATGGCACCTTGCATCCCATGCAAGCGGCTTTTCGCGAACACCACGGTCTGCAGTGCGGCTTCTGCACGCCGGGCATGGTAATGAGCGCCTTGGCCATGGTCGAGCGCCATAAGGGAAAACCCCTGGATGAAACCACCATCCGCCACGAGCTTGAAGGCAACTTGTGCCGTTGCACCGGCTATCACGGTATCGTCAAGGCGATCGCCGCCGGTGCCGCAGCCATGACGGGCGGAGGCTGACCGATGTACACATTCGATTATCAGCGTCCGGCGACCCTCGCCGATGCCGTCAAATTGCACGGCGCGAGCGATGAGGCGAGCTTTCTGGCTGGTGGCCAGACCCTGATCCCGACGCTCAAGCAACGCTTGCGCCACGCGTCGGTCGTGATTGATCTGGGTGCCATCGCCGACCTCAAGGGCATCTCTGTCAGCGGCAACACGGTGACCGTCGGCGCCACCACCTGTCATGCGGACGTGGCCGCCTCGGCGGATATCAAACGTGCGATTCCCGCGCTCGCCGCGTTGGCGTCCGGCATCGGCGATCCTCAGGTGCGCAACTGCGGCACCATCGGCGGCTCCATCGCCAATAATGATCCCGCTGCCGACTATCCGGCCGCGGTCGTCGGCCTCGGCGCCACCGTGCACACTTCGAAACGCACTATCACCGCCGACGACTTTTTCACCGGCATGTTTGAAACCGCGCTCGAACCGGGCGAGTTGGTGACGAAGGTCAGTTTTCCCGTGCCGCGTCGCGCCGCCTACATGAAGTTCCCCAATCCGGCGTCGCGCTATGCCATCGTCGGCGTGATGGTCGCGGACACATCCATGGGGATTCGCGTGGCTGTTACCGGCGCCGGACCTTGTGTGTTTCGCATTCCCGGCATGGAGCAGGCCTTGACCAAGTCCTTCGTGCCGTCGGCGATCAAGGGCATCGCCGTGCCACCGGGCGATCTCAACGGCGACATCCATGCCACACCGGAATACCGGGCGCATCTGATCGGCGTCATGGCTGAGCGCGCCGTGGCAATGATCGGCTGACGCGGGAGAATTTTCCTTCCATGACGCCGCTGCGATTCTACTTCGATTTTACGTCCACATTCTCCTACATCACCGTCCACCGCGTCGACGAGGTGGCCGCGCGTCATGGCCGGACTGTCGATTGGCGGGCAATCTCCCTCGGCCATCTGTTCAAGGCACAAGGGATCACGCCGCCGCCGTTGATTCCGGCAAAGTTCAAGTATCTCGTCCTGGATTTCAAACGATCCTGCGCGCGCGAGGGATTGCCCTGCAAGATGCCCGATCCGTTTCCGCCGGACGTGAGGCTGGCGCGGCAGATGTTCTGGCGCCTGAAAGCCAAGGACGAAGGCTTCAGCCACCTCTACGCCAAGGCGATCATGTCGGCGCTGTTCGGGCGGGGCGAATCCGTGGCGTCCGTCGGTGATATCGTCAAAGCTTGCCGCGCGCTGCCGGGATTGAACCTCGACGACATCAAGGCCGCCGCGGACGATCCCGCAGCCAAGGCGGCGGTGGTGAACGTGCTCGAAGATGCCAAGACCGATGGCATGATTGGCGCGCCTTTCGTGGTACTCGACGGCGAGCCGTTCTGGGGTGCTGATCGTCTCGGCGAACTGGAACACCGGCTTGCGGCCGTGCGCGAAACTGCCTAACACGCCAATCTCATCCTCGTCGGAAGGGAGAGCTGTTATGAATCGCATCTCCGCGTGGTTCACTTGCGTTTGGACTCTGGCGGCGATGCTTTGTGCGCCTCCGGCTTTCGCGACATTAAAGGAGGGCGCCGTCGCGCCGCTGTTCACCGCGCCTGCGTCCGTTGGCGGCAAGGAGTTCACTTTCTCCCTGGCCGACGCCCTCAAGAACGGGCCGGTCGTGCTGTATTTCTACCCCGCCGCTTTTACCAAGGGCTGCACCATCGAAGCCCACAATTTCGCCGCGGCGACCGACGACTTCAAAGCCCTGGGCGCGACCGTGATCGGCGTGTCCTACGACAATATAGAAACGCTGGATAAATTCTCCGTCAGCGAATGCCGCAATAAATTCGCCGTGGCCGCCGACGGCGACCAAAAGATCATGAAGTCCTACGATGCGGTTCTATGGTTCAAGCCAAGCGTTGCCGATCGCACGTCGTATGTCATCTCTCCCGACGACAGGATCATTTTCGCCTACTCCGCCCTTGACCCGACCGGCCACGTGGAAAAGACCATGGCTGCCGTCAAGAAATGGCATGACAGTCATCCGTAACCGGGGCGTATAACCCGACCTTGCGTCGCTGTTCATTTGCCATTAGAGCCTTTTTTCGGAAAACAGCGGGCGGCCTTTCGCAAGGAATTCACGGTGAAGATTGGACTGATCGGGAACGGCGCCATCGCCAAACTGGTGACGAGGTTTTGCAAGGAGCGGTCCGACCGCTTTACCGTCGTCGGCGCGCTCGGTCTGCCCGAGGATAAAGTTTCCGTGGGAACCCATCCCGTGGTGCAGACCTGGCCCGCGTTCCGGGCACTCGCGCCCGATCTGGTGGTGGAATGCGCCGGCCACGGCGCGGTGCGGGCCTACGGAACCCTGGTGCTCGACGCCGGCATCGATCTGATCATCGTGTCCACGGGCAGTCTTGCCGATGCGGATCTATGGCGTGACTTGAAGGCCGCCGCCGAACGATCAACCGCGCAGCTCAAGTTACCGGCGGGTGCGCTGCCCGGTGTGGATGCGCTTTCGGCGGGAAAACTGGCCGGCCTGACAAAAGTCACGCTGCGTTCGTCAAAGCCTCCGAAAGCCTGGAGCGGCACCCCGGCGGAAAAGACCCACGATCTCGCGGCCATCACAAAGCCGACGGTGATTTTTTCCGGCAACGCGCGCGAGGCCGCGTCCACCTTTCCCAAGAATGCCAACGTCGCCGCCACTGCGGCCCTTGCTGGATTAGGATTTGAAGATACGACTGTGACCCTCGTCGCCGATCCGGGCGTCACCCAGAACGTTCATCATCTCGAGGCCGAGGGTGCTTTCGGGAAACTGATTCTGGAAATCAACGCAAATCCGTCGCCGGACAATCCCAAGACGTCGCATATGGCGGCTTTGTCCATTATGCGCATGTTGGACAATGAAGCGACGTCGATTGTGATCTGAGGACTTATCTTCCCACACACCCCGTCGTCACTTCCGACTCGCGCGCCATGATGGTGCCGACGCGGCTTTCCACATAGGGCCCCGGCGCGCTCGCCGACCAGTGACGCGGGCTGGGCAACACCGCGGCGAGCAATGCCGCCTCGCGGGGGCTGAGTTCGTTGGCGCCGTGGTGAAAATGGAATCGGGCGGCGGCCTCCGCGCCGTAAATGCCCGGCGCCCATTCCACCACATTGAGATAAACCTCCATGATGCGGCGCTTGCCCCAGATGGCTTCCAACAATGGCGTCAGCAATGTCTCCACACCCTTGCGCAGAACGCTTCGCCCCGGCCACAGGAACACATTCTTGGCGGTTTGCTGGGTGATGGTCGAGCCGCCGCGCGCAACGATGCCCTCGCTGTAGTTTTCCCAGGCGCGGTTATAAGCCTCTGGATCGAAGCCGTTGTGGCTGCAGAACGTCGTGTCCTCGGCGGCAATCACGGCGCGGGCCAAGGATGGCGCGATCCGCGTCAGCGGTACCCACTGATAGGCCCAGCCGTGGGGTGCCGGCAGTTTGGAAGTCGCCTGATATCCCAAGGTTCGCAGAATCATCAAGGGGGTTACAACGGGCGGAACCTTTGCCATGAGCGCCACGGCGGCGACCGGTGGACCGACAACCACGGCAAGGATCACGGCAAGAAGACGCCAATTGGGATGGAGCCGCATCATCACGCCGCGACTGACTCCACCGCCGCTTCGATCCATACGGACAAGAGCCTCAATTTTTTTTGACGAGGCATTTACGGATCGCCAGCAGTTCTTTGCGACGGGCAGCGGTTGTCTTGGGATAATCCAACTTCAACGCCCTCAGCCGATCAAGGATAATCTGCGACACGATCAGGCGCGCGTTGGGCTTATCGTCGGCGGGAACCACATACCACGGCACATCGCTGGTGCTTGTCGCGCAAATGCAGTCTTCGTAGGCACGCATATATTGCTTCCAATATTTGCGCTCCTCGATGTCCGCCATGCTGAGCTTCCAGTTCTTATGCGGTTCGTCGATGCGGGCAAGAAAACGTCGGCGCTGTTCCTCCTTCGACAGATGGAGGAAAATCTTGACGATCCGTGTGCCGTTGCGATGGAGATGATCTTCCAGATGACGGATCGAGCGGTGGCGCGCCGTCCAAATTTCATCCTTGGGCTCGCCCAGGCCGTTGGGGATACCCTCCGCCGTCAACAGGTCGGGGTGCACGCGCACGATCAGCACTTCTTCGTAATAGGACCGGTTGAAGATTCCAATGTGACCGCGTTCCGGAAAACGCACGGCGGCGCGCCAGAGAAAATCGTGCTCGAGTTCATCGCCGCCGGGATGCTTGAAGCTGAACACCTGGCAGCCCTGGGGGTTGATCCCGGACATGACATGCTTGATGACGCTGTCTTTGCCGGCCGCATCCATGGCTTGAAAGATTACCAGCAGGGAATAGCGATTGGAGGCATAGAGCAGTTCCTGAAGATCGCTAAGCTGCGTCACATGCTCCTGAAGAAGCTCGCGGTAGTTCTCCTTCGAGGCGTAGACCGGTTTTACCTTCGTCGCCCAGTCCTTGAGGACGACGGCCGCACCAGCCCGTACGCGGAAATCGTCGGATTTAATCTTCATGGCCTGCCGCCGCCCCGTCTTCGAATGAACGGCCCCACACGGCATGCCGGGGGGCGTCGGTGCCGACCTTGACGGCGTGGCGAGGGCCGTCAAGCCATATCCGGCACGCGTGTCGTGCAACCGTCCCACAACCCCCATCGTATTTTAATGCAATGCCTTGATTATCCGTTATAATTTTGTTGCGCGCCCCAAAGGACGTGTGTGCGATCCGCGACCGGTGTAGTGTGAAGTCCTTCAACTGTTCCGCGTAAGGCGCAATGGATCTCAGCCGAACGACCGTCCAGGCCTACACCACGGCTTATATTGCCGGGCTGACCACCACGCAGCTTGCGGCGTTGACCAGCCTTAATCTGAGTTACCTGCTGCCGGGGCAGGTTGCCGTGTTGACCGCGACGCAAGTGGGAAGCTTGGCTACGAGCCAAGTGCGCGGGCTGACGTCAACACAGCTCGGGGCCCTTTCGACCTCGGGCTTTTCGGGCCTGACCTCGACGCAGATCAAGAATCTCTTTCCCGTGCAGTTCGACGGACTCACGACGACCGAACTCGCGCTTCTCACCACGACACAGCGCGCCGGTCTGACCACCAGCGAACTGGCGTCTCTCGATGCCGCCCAGCTCAACGCTTTCACCACCACCCTTATTGCCGCGCTGACGGTCGGGCAGGTGGACGGACTCACATCGACCCAGATTGGGCGCCTTAACACCACAACCTTTGGCGCGCTGACCGCCACCCAAATCGGCGGCTTGACGACGACCCAGGTCAAGGGTCTGAGCGTGGTTCAGATTACGAGTCTCACGACATCGCAATTGAATGGACTGACGTCCACAGAGATTTCAGCGCTCGGTTCTTTGCAGATTCAGGCGATTACCACGACGGAACTGGCGGCACTCACGACCACGCAGGCGAGCGGGATAAATGTGCACCAGGCACCTGCACTCTCCTCGGATCAACTGAACGCGCTTTCGTCGGCCGACATCGGGGCACTTTCCAGCGGACAGTTTGTCGGCCTGACGTCGACACAGATCGGCGCATTAAGTACGACGGCGTTCAGCGGACTTACGTCGACCCAGATTCACAATCTCACGACGACACAAGCGCAGGGCTTCAGTGCCAACGACCTGGCCGTCATGACATCGACCCAGGCCAGCGGCCTGGTGAAGAACGTAATGAAGGTTTTGACCACGACACAGGTGAACGCTCTGAGCACGAGCGCCATGGCGGTGTTAACCTCGACACAGATCGCCGGATTGTCGGTCACCGACATCAGCGACCTGAGCACCACCAATTTCAGCGCCCTGACGTCGAAGGCATTGGCAGCGCTTACCGCCAATCAGGTCAAAAGCCTGACCACCACGGAATTGTCTGTACTGTCGGCAACGCAGCTGAGCGGGTTCAGGGCGACCGTGCTCGCTGAGTTGACCGACACCCAAGTGGCCAGTCTGCTCTCGACCTCGGTCATCGCCGCATTGGCCCCGACACAGATCGCCGTTCTGAGTACGGCGATCTGGTTTACCGCCAGCCAGTTGGCAGCTCTGACGACGACGGATATTGCCGTTCTCACGACCACCGTCGTTTCAGGGCTGGTCGGCAGCCAGATGGTCGCCCTGACGACGTCGGAGATTGGCGCTTTCACCGTCACCCAGATTCCCGAGCTCGCCCCGGCGGCGCTGGCCGCACTCAATACGCTTCAGGTTTCGGGCTTTACATCCACCCAGCTCGGGGTGATGTCGGTCGGGCAGTTGAACGTCCTGGCTTAGGCCGCCGGACAGCGATGGCGGCCGTCGGCCGATTCGCCTGATCGCAGCCCCTGGCGCGCACCGCCTGCGTTGCAGGGCGGCGGTAAGATCAATCTAATACATTGAAATAATTGTATTATTTTACATGGCCGGGCTTTGGTCTCGTACCGCGCTCAGCGTGTAAACGGATATTAACGCGTCCTTAAAAAGAACCATGCGAGGGTCATAATAGCCGTCACCACTATCGCGTTTAATATACTTAATTTGATACACTTGTTACGTGTGCGGGGCCGCTGTGTCTTCCAATGATGATGGGGGCCCTCGGATTTCGGCAACTGTGGATACGCGCAAGACGTTAGTGACTGAGCCATGGGGCGAGGTTTGGGTGTTCAAGGTCTCGCGAACAGAGATTGAGCGATGTGCCGGCGGTCTCTGCTGTCCGCGGCAGAGACGTTCGTATGTCCGCATGTCTTCGCATTCATGTCCCAAGCCTGCCCTGCATGAGCCGGGGTGGAGTGATCGGCCATGACTCTATCGGCGACAAGCGTTCACGCTCTTACGCAGGCCCAAATCGCGGCTTTGACTCCGGCCCAGCTCGCCGGTTGGACGCCAACCGAGCTGAGTTATCTGCTCGCTACTCAGGTTGCGGCGCTGACAAGCACCCAGGTGACCGGGCTTGTGGCGACGCAGTTGACTGGGCTGACGGCGACCGAGATCGGCGAGTTTACCGCCTCCAACTTTAGCGGTTTCACGGCGGGGCAACTCGGCGGTCTCTCGGGTGTGCAGATCAAAGGCCTCAGCGCGGCCGAGCTCGCTGTGTTGTCCTCGGTGCAGGTCACCGGCCTAACCGCGGCACAAGTCGGCGGTTTAGCGGTCACCCAGATCAATGCCCTGGCCGCGGGTACGATCGGCAATCTCGCCAACACCCAGATTGATGGACTCACCGCGACACAAGTCACCGGCTTAAGCGCCGCATCTTTCGGTGCCCTGACGTCGACGCAGCTGACCGGTTTGGCCGGTACCCAGCTTGCGGCCATAAGCACCACGAATATCACCGCCATGACCACCGGGCAGCTGAGCGGTCTGACGTCGAACCAGATCGCCGCGCTGGTAACCACGCAATTGAAGGCCCTGACAGCAATCGACATGGGGAGTTTGACGGCGGGACAGCTTGCCGGCCTTCCCATTGCGAAAATTGCGCTATTGGCGACGACACAGGTAAACGCTATCGCCACCGCAAATCTCGCCGGACTGGCCGCGACCCAGTTACGCGGCCTGACCACGACTCAAATCGCCGGCCTCAATGCTACGGCCTTCGGTGCTTTGACGTCGACCGCACTTGCCGCGTTGACGACGACGCAGATGACGGCGCTCTCCACCACCACGGGCATGGGCGCTTTGACGACGACGCAGCTGAGCGGCTTCACGGGAACGCAGCTTGCGGCTCTCACGACGACTCAGCTCAATGCCATGCCCGTGACCGATCTCGCGAATATCACCGGCGCGCAGCTGGATTTTATGAATGGAACAAAGATCGGCAATATCAGCGCCGCAAAATTCGATGCGTTCACATCGAGCCAATTGGGCGGTCTTGTCGTGTCTCAGTTCAGTGGGATCGGCACCACCGATATCGCCGCGCTCACTACATCGCAGCTCAGTGGCCTCAGCTCAACACTCATCGGCGGGCTGACCGCGCTCCAAGTTCCGGCCCTCAGCACGACGATCCTTGCGAATCTATCGGCCGTCCAGGTAACCGGACTCACCGCGGGCGAGATCGGAAAACTGACCACGACGCAATTCAATGCTCTGGCGACGGTGAACATCGCTGGGTTGACGAACACGCAACTGTCGGGTCTGTCCGCAACGCAGTTGGGCGGAATCAACGTCACAGCCTTCGGTGCGCTGACGTCGACTCAGCTCGGCGGCCTGACGGCCGTTCAATTGAAGGGCCTGACGACCACTGAACTGGCGGCCTTGACGAGTTCGCAGCTGAGCGGCCTGCTCACGACCCAAATCGCGGCGCTGGCGATAACCCAGTTGAACGCGCTGACCAATACAAACATTGCCGGTTTTTCGTCAGCTCAGCTAGCTGGGCTAACTGCCACTCAACTGGCGGGGTTGAGCACGACGAAGTTTCTGGCGCTCACATCAACACAGCTCGCAGGCCTGACTACAACGCAACTCAAGAGTTTCAGCACGACCGATTTCGCCATTCTGACGACCAGCCAGGCGAGCGGGCTGAGTTCTACCCAGGTCGGGGCATTGTCGGCTGCTGTATTGAACACCCTGACCACCACTACTTTCGGCAGCCTCTCCACCACTCAGGTGAGCGGCCTGACGGCAGCTCAAATCGGCGGTCTGAACACGACACATCTCAATGCATTCGCTACCGTTGACCTGACCGGTCTGACGGCGACTCAGATTGCCGGGCTCACTTCAACACAGATCGGTGGGTTCAACACCACCGCTTTCGGCGCAGTCAGTTCGACCCAACTCGGCGGGTTAACGGTGGCTCAAGTCGCGGGGCTCAACACCACCGACATCGCGGCTCTCACCACATCGCAACTGAGCGGCATTACGTCCACTGAACTCGCAGCCATGACGACGACGCAGGTGAACGCACTGACGTCCACATCGCTCGCCAACCTGACTTCCGTCCAACTTAGCGGGTTGACAGGGGCGCAACTGGGCGGCTCGAGCACCACTGTCTTCGCGGCGTTGACTTCCACACAACTTGCCGGATTTACGACAACCCAGATCAGAGGCCTCAGCACGGCCGACCTTGCGATCATAACGACATCTCAGCTGAGCGGGCTGAACTCAAGCCAGGTCGGCGTGTTGGCGTTGACTCAACTCGCGGTGCTGACCACAACCGCCCTCGCCAACCTCACCACGACTCAGGTCAGCGGCATGTCGCCGGCGCAACTGGGTGGCCTCTCATCCACACAGCTGAACAACCTCGCAACCACAGACCTCGCGTTCTTGGACACGACGCAAATCGCCGGCCTGTCCGCGGCGCAGATGGGCGGATTGAATACGACGGCCTTCGGCGCGCTGACTTCCCTCCAGTTGAACGGGCTGACAAACGCTCAGGTGGCCGGAATTAGCACCACCGACTTCGCCGCTATGACTACAGGACAACTCAGCGGCCTGACTTCGGCCGAACTTGGTGTGCTGGCCGCGACCCAATTCAACGCACTGAGCACCACGAACGTGGCCTCGCTCTCGTCGGCACAGCTGACGGGACTAAGTGCTGCCCAGGTCGGTGGGATTAATACCACGGCCTTTCTGGCCTTGACCTCAACCCAGCTCGGCGGATTATCGGTGGCGCAGGTCAAGGGCCTCAGCACCACTGATCTGGCCGTATTGACCACATCCCAATTGAGCGGATTGACCTCTACGGAACTCGGCGTGATGACCGCCGCGCAGCTCAATGCCCTCAGCACCACTGATGTTGCCAACCTGACCACCACTCAAGCCGGCGGATTAACACCGGCGCAGCTTGGGACGGTGAACACAACCCAGCTCAATGCCCTTAGCACGACGAATATCGCGGCTCTGACCGACACCCAGTTGAACAATCTGACATCGATCCAAATCGGCGGTCTCAATACCACCGCCTTCGGTGCCGTGACATCGACCCAACTGACCGGCCTTTCGACGACTCAGATCAAGGGACTGAATACGACCGATATCGCCGCAATCACAACGTCCCAGCTGAGCGGCATTGTCTCAGGCCAGCTCGGCGTGCTCACCTCCACGCAGCTCAATGCCTTCTCAACCGGTAACATCGGCGGACTCACGGCGCTCCAACTTGGCGGACTCACAGCGACCCAAATCGGCGGTCTCAATACGACCGCCTTCGGCGCCTTGTCCTCCACGCAACTCGGTGGCCTGACCACGACCCAGGCGACGGGCTTTAGCACGACCGACCTCGGTGCAATGACCACATCGCAGCTGAGCGGCATTACATCGGCTCAATTGGGCGGACTGACGGCGGTTCAGCTTAACGCGCTCGGCACTACCAATTTCGCCAATCTGACGACCACGCAGGCGAGCGGCCTAACGCCGACGCAACTCGGAACGGTAAACACCACCCAGCTCAATGCCCTCAATACCACCGACATCGCGGCCCTCACGTCGACCCAACTTGGCGGTTTGACGTCGGCGCAGGTTGGCGCGTTGAACACGACCGCGTTCGGTGCCCTCACGTCGATCCAGCTTGGCGGCCTGACGACCACCCAGACCAAGGGTTTCAGTACGACCGATCTGGCCGCCATGACCACTGGCCAGTTGAGCGGCATCACATCTACGCAAGTCGGGGTCTTGACGACGACCCAGCTTAATAACCTGAGCACCACGGATATGGGCAGCCTGACCTCCACGCAGCTGTCCGGTTTGAGCTCGACGCAGATCGGTGGCCTCAACACGACCGCGTTCGGCGCTTTGTCTTCCACCCAGCTTGGCGGGCTGTCGACGACCCAGGCCAAGGGCCTGAGCGTTGCCGACATCGCCGTCATGACGACCGGCCAACTGAGTGGCGTGACCTCGACCCAGCTCGGCGTCTTGGCCGCGACTCAGCTGAACGCGATCGGCACGACCGACGTCGCCAGCCTGTCAAGCGTCCAGCTTAGCGGGCTGACGTCCACGCAGATGGGTGTTGTCAGCACGACGCTGTTGAATGCCATCGCTACGGCAAATATCGCCGGGCTCACGTCGACCCAGCTCAGCGGATTAACAGCGGCGCAGATCAGTGGCCTGAACACGACGGCCTTCGGTGCCTTGACTTCGACTCAGCTCGGCGGTCTGGCCGCGACCCAAGTGGGCGGGTTGAGCACCACTGACCTAACGGCGATGACAACATCGCAGCTCAGCGGTTTGACCTCGACCCAGCTCGGCGGCTTGACGACGACGCAATTGAATGCCGTCCCGGCCGCCAACATCGCCAATCTGACGGCAGCCCAGCTTAGCGGTGTGACGCCAGCCCAGCTCACCGGCCTTGGTGTCGTTGGCTTTGCTGGCCTGAGCTCTACGCAGTTGGGCGGGCTGACGACGACCCAGGCGCTGGGTCTCAGCACCACCGATCTCAATATTCTGACCACGTCACAGCTCAACGGCCTGACGTCAACGCAACTGGGCGTTTTGGCCGCCACACAGTTGAGCGTATTCGATACCACGATTATCCCCAGCCTGACGTCCGTGCAGGTGAGCGGCCTTACCGCAGCCCAGTTTGGCGGTCTCGCTACGACCCAACTGAATTCCTTCGCCACCAGCGTGGTCGCCGGTTTGACGTCGACCCAGCTCGCGGGCTTTGCCGCGACACAGGTGGCTGGCCTCAATGCCGCAACTTTCGGTGCGCTGACCTCCACCCAGTTGGGTGGTTTGGCCAATACGCAGGTGGTGGCGATCACGACCGTCAATATCGGCGGCTTGACCACCTCGCAGCTGAGTGGATTGACGTCCACGGAAATCGACGCGTTGGGTGCGACCCAGTTCAACGCCCTGACCACCACCAATATCGGCAACCTGTCCGCTGCTCAGCTGAGTGGCCTAAGTGCTGGCCAGATCGGCACGATCGATACCGTGGCGTTCACGGGCTTGACGTCCACGCAGCTGGGCGGATTGACCACCACGCAGGCGGTGGGCTTGAGCACGAGCGATCTGGGCGAGATGACCTCGTCCCAACTCACCGGTCTCGCCGACACGCAAATCGCCGTGTTGACCACCACCCAGGTGATCAGTCTCAGCAGTACCAACATTGCGGACTTGTCTGCCATACAGGCCGCGGCGCTGACGTCGACCCAGCTCGGGGGGCTCGCCACGACGCAGCTCAGCGCCATCAACACCACCAATATCGCCGCTCTGACGACCGGCCAGCTCAGCGGTCTGACCGCGACGCAGTTCGGCGGCCTAAGCACGACCGCATTCGGTGCGTTGACCTCGGCGCAACTGACGGGACTGACTACCACGCAGGTGGGGGGCTTCAGCACCACCGATCTGGCGTTCCTGACGTCGGGTCAGCTCAGCGGCCTCACGTCCACGCAACTGGGTGTGCTCTCATCCACCCAGTTCGGCAGCATCAGCTCTTCCGAGATCGCGAAATTAACGGCGACGGCGCTCTCCGGCCTTTCATCAACCGAACTGAGCGGGCTGAACAGCACGGCCTTCAGCGTATTGAGTTCCGTCCAACTCGGCGGATTGGCCACAACACAAATCGTCGGATTCAGCACCACCGACCTCGCGGTCCTATCGTCGGGTCAACTCACCGGCCTGACGACGACCGAAATATCCGCGCTGACATCGACCCAGGTCGCGAGCCTCAGCACCACGATCATCGCCAAGTTGGCCATACCGCAATTCCAGGCCCTCACTGTCACGGAAATCGGCGGCCTGACGGCGGTTCAATTGGCCGCACTCACCAATACCGAAGCGGCCAACTTCCTGGTCAGCCAGATGCCGGGTTTGACGACGCAGCAGATTCCGGCGTTTATCACGGCGCAAATCACCGGATTTACCGACACGGCGCTTATGGGGCTCAACTCAACCCAGGCCAACGCCTTTACGTTCGGCCAGCTCAACACCATGACGGCTCAGCAGCGCGCCGACATTGGGAAGTAAGAACGTTGCGGGTGCGACAAATTTCCGGCGGATCGCTGATCGCGGCGTAGCCCGCAGTCCGGTTCCGTTAAAACGCATAGACGATGTATGTGCCCCCGGTCCACTGGTCGGCCGAGCCTCGCAGTTTTATCAAAGGGCTTGCGGCCGCGTCGCCAAGCAGGCGCTTATAGCCGATATTCGCCAATAACGACCAATGGGCCGACAGGTCATAGTTTCCAAGCAAGCTAAGCGTGGCATTTTTGAAGCCTGACCCGGCGCGGAAAACCGGCAGCCCCGAGGCGTTCGATTGGGTTTGGGTAATACCAAAAAAGGACTTCATGTAGCGCGCGGTGGCCCAGGTCAGGACGATGTCCGGCGCGATGGTCAATTTGTCGTTCCGATAGAGCACCAGTGAACTGTGAAGGTCGAGGTCCGCTCCGTGGTGACCGTCAGCGATGTCCTGACTCATTTCTGCGTCGAACTTTACGCGGCCGACCCGGACGCTCACATAGCCGCCGAGCTCGACCGCCACGCCGATGTTGCCGAGCCCCTTGAGCGCCGGTGAGTCGCTCGCGTGACGGCCAAAGTCGAGATTCATCACCGGGCCGGCGTCCAGTTTGAGCTTTCCGACGCCCTCACCGAGGTCGAACACCTGGTCAAAGGCAGTAAAATCGATTTGATTATTGTCGACTTTCAGCACATCCCTGTAGCGCACGGATATCATCGGTGCCGGTTGGATGGTGTAAGCCCTGCTGCCTTCAAACTTGGGATTGATCACCGGTCCTACGCCCAGGCGCCAGTCGGTTGTGTCGCTGGGGCGTAGATCCAAAATATTGTGCAAGGCGTCCGCCACGTTGCTGGCCGTGTCCTGAAGGGGCAGCGCCCGGGCAGGCGGTGCCGCGCCAAGAGCACCGAGGGCAACAAGCGCAAAGACCGATAACGACCACCGGTTAATCCGGATGGCGCGACGCGAAAGCCCGTGCTCTGCGGTGTGTACCATAGGACCCCCTCACGTTTGGCATCGAGACGCGCACGCGATGCGTCGTTTTGCACCATGTCATGAAATCATAGCACAAATAGTTACACTGGGGGCGCCCTTGCAGGAGAAGATATCTTGACGACCGGCCCCGCGCTCTGTATTTAACAGATACGTTATTTAACCATATCGTTATCTTAAATATGACGCAGGACCGTCTCAGTAAGACCTTTTCGGCCCTGGCCGATCCGACCCGCCGGGCGATTTTGGCGCGCCTGGCCTTGGGTGAAACCTCGGTAACGGAACTGGCCGAACCCTTCGATATGAGCCTGCCCGCCATTTCCAGGCACCTGAAAGTGCTGGAACACGCGGGCTTGATCGCGCGCGGTCGCGAGGCCCAGTGGCGACCGTGTCGCCTGGAAGCAGGGCCGCTCAAGGATATCGCCGGCTGGATCGAGCATTACCGCCGGTTCTGGGAGGAGAGTTTTGACCGCCTGGATGTGTATCTGCGCAAGTTGCAAAAGAGCGGAAAAAAATCCGGGCGCAGGAAGAAATAGCACTCCGGCGACCGAGCGCGGCGCGTGAGGAAATAACTATCGTTATGCTGGCCACGGCCGGTGATCTCTATGGAGGAGTTCGATAATGCTCATCAAAATTGCAGGCTTTGCTGTCATTCTGATCGCGGCGATTCTCGCCTATACCGCTACAAAGCCCAGCACTTTTCGGGTCCAGCGCTCGGCGCGCATCAACGCGTCACCGGAAAAGATTTTCCCCCTGATCAATGATTTTCACAGTTGGGTATCCTGGTCGCCTTACGAGAATCGCGATCCGGATATGCGACGGACCTATGGCACCATCACCGGCGGCAAAGGCGCGACCTACGCGTGGGACGGAAATAAAAACGTCGGTCAGGGGAGCATGGAAATCGTGGTCGCTTCTCCGCCGTCCAATCTAACGATCAAACTGGATTTCATGAAGCCTTTTGAAGCGCACAACACCGCCGAATTCACATTGGAACCGGTCGGCGATTCCACCGTCGTCACCTGGGCCATGGATGGCCCCCAACCCTACGTCGCGAAAGTCATGTCCCTGTTCTTCAATATGGATAAGATGATCGGCAAAGATTTCGAGGCTGGCCTCGCTAATCTGAAAACGGCTGTCGAAAAGTGAAGGGGGCTCTCAATGACGACCGCGCCCGCGCCTTATCGTGAGCTGACCATTACCCGCATTTTCGACGCGCCGCGGGAACTGGTTTTCAAGGTATGGACCGAACCGAAGCATTTGAAGCAATGGTGGGGTCCGAAGATTTTTACGATTCCCATCTGCGAAGTAGACCTCCGTGTCGGCGGCGTGCTCAGAATCGTCATGCATTCCCCCGAATGGGGAACCGCGCCCATGAAGGGCATATTCCGTGAGATCACGGCGCCCGAACGTCTTGTCTTCACGAATATCGCCGTGGACGAGAACGGCAATACGTTGCTCGAAGGGCTCACCACGGTCACCTTCGCCGATCACGGCGACAAGACGAAACTCACCGTGCATACGACGGCGCGCGGCGTGGCGTCGATCGCGGTGCAAATGCTCGCGGGCATGGATCAAGGTTGGGCCGAGACCATTGATAAGCTTGAAACCTATCTTGCCGGCCTTTGAATTGAACGCCACAACACATAGTCTCGGAGCGGCTTAATGGTCTTGAACCCATGTCGGTTATTCAACGGGTAACGTAAAACCGCGCTCATTTGCCATGCACATGGTCCGGCGGAACGATCAACGTCCTTCCCAATAATCAAACTTAGCGTTGGCATCAAATTCACACTTACAACCTACCGGAGCAACCGGCTAGAGTTGCCCGGCATGCTCTCGAACAAATCCATCGCCGCCATCATGCTGCCGCCCATGATCGCCGGGATGATCGCGCTGACGATCAACTGGCGCATCCACAAGGATATGGAGGGGGTGGGGTGGTGGCCCGCCGGCACCGCCCTCTCGATCATAGGGGTGGTCTTCCGCGCGTTGGAAGGCGAGCTTCCTGACGGCGTATCGATCCTATTAGCCGATATGTTCATCGTGGGCGGCCAGCTTCTTGTGCTGTTAGGCCTTTGCCGGTTTGCCATCAGACCCGTGCCCGCGCGCGGCGCCATTCTGGTGTTTATCTGGATGATCCTCGGCGCGTCCTATTTTACGTGGGTCGATCCCCAATTCGTCAGCCGCACAATCGTATTTTCAACGGCGCTCTCGATTTCCCTGTTGTTGCAGGCACCTGCCCTGGTGGCTCTGGGGCGGCAGGAGGGATTTGCGGGCGTGATCGTCCTCGCCTTTGTCTACGCGTTCGGCCTTCCGATCCTGGGTTTGCGCATCGTGGCGCTACTCGTTAAGGGAAAGCTGCCGTCGTTGAACTTCGACACCGAAAGCCTGGCCAGCTCCGATCAACTCAATCAAATCGCCGTTTTCATCTATGCGGCCGTTATCGTCATCCTCCGCGCCTATGGCTATATCCTACTGGCCACCAATCGCGTGACCGCTCGATTACGGCAGACAGCCACGGTGGACGTGTTGACGGGCCTGCCGAATCGCCGTGCCTTCGACGAGGAAATGCGCCGTCTCGCGCCGCGCGTTCGCCGTGACCGCATTCGTTTTGGCATGGGGTTGATGGACATCGACCACTTCAAGCTCATCAACGACAACCATGGCCATACCACCGGTGATATCATGCTGCGTCATTTTGCCGGGGTCGCCCGTTCGGTTCTCCGCGACAGCGATTTTTTTGCTCGTGTGGGTGGCGAAGAGTTCGTTCTGGTGATTGCAGACACCAACGCGGCCGCGTTCCGCCAGGCGGCGGAACGTATTCGTCACGCGTTCGCGGAGAGCCGGATTCCGGTTCCAGGCGGCGATCTTCGGGCGACGGTTTCGGCGGGTTTGGCGATTTCGGCGCCCGGCGAGATGGATCACCCGGCGCTCTATGCGCGCGCCGATGAGGCGCTGTACCGGGCCAAGGCCGGCGGTCGCAATAAAGTCGAATTGGCGGAAACGGAAAGTCCCGTCCCCACCGCAGACACTCTTACTGTTCAGAACGCCGTACCTTCGTGACGGGCGATCCAGCCGCCGAAGGGGCCGTTTAAAACGCGCTTACGCGGCAGCAGCGACTTTGCAATAAGTGGGAACCCAGCTCTGCTCGACCATGTCCGACGACACCAGGGTGTAGTCGAAGGCGTGAGCATCTTTGATCATCTGCTCGACATCGAACACGAAACGGCTTTCGGGGATATCGTGGAAGAACGCCCGGAACAGCGGGCCGACAATCAGCCGCGCGAAGCGCGTGCCGATGGGTCCGATGAAATTCCGACGCTGGCCCACATGGGCAAGCTCGTCGACCATGATCTCGTGCAGGAGGGCGCGGAGACGATCCCGGGCCTCAGGCTCGTCGGCAAAAATTTCGTCAAGCTGGGCATCCATATGACGATAGAAAACAATCCCCATCAGCTCCGTAACGAATGCCGGCGCATCCATGAGGAATCCCGGCAGATAGGGGAAGATGCGATAGACGCGCCCCATGAACGGACCGAGTGGACGCCACTGTACCTTGTCAAGGTTCATGGTCCGGAACATTTCGTGGAAGAGGCGGATATGACAGAATTCCTCAGCCAGGTGATAGCGGCTGATGCGGTCCATAATATCCTTTGACCGTGCAATGGTCGGCGTTGCATCCCATGCGCCGGAGATGCCGACCCACTCATGCCGCGCGAACTTGTAAATACTTGTGAGGAAGAGCGTTTTGCGTTCCAAGGTTGCCGGATTGTCGATCATGTCCACATAGTTGCGGTAGAAGGCGTCGACTTCGGCAATCGGCTTGCGCGCGCGAACCGGGTTATTCTGATAGGCGCTTAAGGTATCGCGCTTGCGGGTGAGATCCTGCTCTTGCTCGAGTATGTCGCCCGAATGCTTGCGCGTGAACGCGTAATAGGTTTCGAAGTTCTGCTCCCGCTCCGCCGCGGTGCCGACCTTGAAAATCGAGTGGTAATTGAATGTCATCGCCGCCCCCTCCCGTATTCTTATGATCCCCTTAGACCATACATTCGTTCACTTATCCAAAGGTTTGGCCAAGAATTTGGTAACCGGCACATCCGCGTGCGATGCACCGGGCGGGGCTCAAGGCGAGGGATTCATGACATCGGAACGACGGTGGGGACGTGCCGGTGGGCTCTCAGGAAGAGAGATCAATATTCTACGGCAGATTCCTGAGACAAATCAGACGCAACGCCGTCTTTCGTGTGGTCCGCGGCCAATATCAAGTATGCCGCCGGTACTACGAACAGCGTGAACAGCGTGCCGATGGATATTCCGCTGGCAATGACGAGGCCCAGGTTGAAGCGCGCCCCGGCGCCGGGGCCGCTGGCCAGAAGCAGCGGCATCACGCCCAGGACCATGGCTGCGGTCGTCATCAATATGGGACGCAACCGCGTGGCGGCGGCCAGCTCCACAGCTTCCCGCTTGGGTTTGCCGCGATGTTGTTCCGCATTGGCGAATTCGACGATCAGGATGCCGTGCTTACTGATCAGTCCCATCAAGGTGACGAGGCCGACCTCGGTGTAAATGTTAAGGGTGGTTCCGCCGATGCCTGTGGAAATAAACACTAATGCACCGGCGATGGACATGGGTACCGAGACAAGAATGATCAGTGGGTCGCGGAAGCTCTCGAACAGGGCGGCCAGCGACAGGAAGATGATGATCAGCGCGAACACGAACGTCAGCAGGAATCCGCTCGACTCCTGCATGTATTGACGCGATGTGCCGCCGTAGTCGACCGAATAGCCGGCGGGCAGTGTCCGCGCGGCAAGTGCCCTGAGGGCATCCAGCGCATCACCCATTGCCACCCCCGGCGCCAGCACACCTTGGATTGTGACGCTGTTGAGCTGTTGAAAGTGGGGCAGGGATTCGGGAATCGTCTTGGTGCTGAGGTGTGCAATGGTCGACAAGGGAACGACCGAACCGTCGGCGATGCGAAGATGATAGTCGAGCAGCTGTTGAGGATTGAGCCGATAATTCTGCTGGACTTGCGGAATCACTTTGTAGGCCCGCCCGTCGAAGGCGAAATAATTGACATATCCTCCACCCAACATGGTGGTCATTGCCCGGCCCACATCCGTCATGTTGAGGCCAAGTTGGGCGGCTTTGTCGCGATCGATCTCAACAGTCGTCTGCAGCAGGTCGATCTTGAGGTCGGAACTCAAGAAGCTGAACATGCCCATTTTGCTGGTTTGCTCAAGGAACGCCTGCCCGACGTCGTTCATGCGGTCGAAAGGCTGCGTCGAGCCGATGACGAATTGTACAGGCAGGCCGAAGCCGACCGGCAACGGCGGCGGCTGAAAGATCGCAACACGGAATCCGGCGATCTGGTTCAAATCCTTCTGCAGCGGCCCCTGCACCTCGCTCATGGTGCGCTTGCGTTTGTCCCAGGGGGCGAGCGCAATGCCGATGAGGGCGCGATCCGGTGTGTCCATATGGATCGAATGGATGACCTCCGGGACGCTTGAAAAGACTCCGGCGGCCTGCTCCATGAACAGTTCACGTTGCTGAAGCGTCGAACTGGGCGGCGCGATCATAAGAGCGGCCATAAAGCCGCCGTCCTCCTGCGGCGCCAATTCATCGCGGGCCGTGGTGTAGAGGAAATAAATGCTGACCAGAACGGTCAAGGCAAAAACAACGATGACCGCCACCGAGTTCAAGCTCTCGTGCAGGGCAAAAGCATAGTAGCGATGCAGACTATCGAACCGGCGGTCGATGAACCGCACCAGACCGTCCTCCCAGGTGCCGCCATCCTTAACGTGACTCCGCAGAAGACGTGAGGACAACATCGGCGACAATGTCAGCGCGACAATGGCGGAAACGGTAATCGCGCCGACCAGGGTGAATGCGAATTCGGTGAACAAAGCACCGGTCAGGCCTCCCTGAAAAGCGATCGGGACATATACGGCGATCAGGACCACGGTCATTGCCACGATCGGCCCGGCAAGTTCGCGTGCCGCCAATAGAGATGCCTTGGTCCGTGCCATCCCTTCTTCCATGTGTCGGTTTATGTTTTCGACCACGATGATCGCATCGTCGACGACCAGGCCGATCGAAAGCACCAGCGCCAACAGCGTCAGAAGGTTGAGGGAAAAGCCGAGCGCCAGCATGATGGTCAACGTGCCGACGAGGGATAGGGGAATGGCGATGGCTGGTATCAGCGCCGACCGCGGCGATCCGAGGAAGGCGAACACCACCAGAGTGACAATCAACAGGGCCTCAATGAGAGTTCGGACGACTTCCTTGATGGCGCCGCTGATAAAATCCGAGGAATCATAGGCCACGGTCAGGTGCACGCCCTGCGGCAGCTGCAGTTTGAGATCGGGGATAACCTTGTGCGCGCGCCTCATGACATCGAACAGATTCGCCGAGGGCGCGACCTGCACGGCGAGCAAGATGGCTTGCTTGCCGTCGAACGCCCCAATGGAGTCGTAATCCTCCGTGCCGAGATCAACGGTGGCGACGTCCTGGAGGCGTATGATCGTTCCACCGACCGTCTTGAGCACGAGGTTCCGGAAGTCCTCGACCGAATGCAGATTCGTGGAGGCGGCCAGATTGACCTGCACCATTTGCCCCCGGGTGGTGCCCAGTCCGGCAATATAGTTGTTGGCGGCAAGCGCGCTGTAAACATCCGATGCCGTAAGGTTCAACGCGGCCAGCTTCGTTGGGTCCAGCCAGGCGCGCATGGCAAACCCCTTGCCGCCGCCAAATTGCACTTCCTGCACGCCTTCGATTGCCTGCAGCCTGGGCACGACGACGCGGAGGGCATAATCGGCCAGCTGGGTCGACGGCAAAACGTCGCTGTTGAGGCCGATGAACATCGCCGGGGTTACCTGGCCCATCTGGAGCGATAGAATCGGGCGCTGGGATTCCGGCGGCAGCTGGTTCAGCACCGCGTTGACCTTGGCGCTGATTTCAGTCATCGCCTTGTCGCCGTCGTAGTTCAGCCGCAGATAGGCGGTGATGGTGCTGGAACCGCTCTTGCTCGACGATGTGAGGTAATCAATACCCGAGGCTTGGGCGATGACGGCTTCCAATGGCGTGGTGATATAGCTTGCGACCACGTCGGCGTCGGCGCCGTAGTAGGTGGTTGAAACAGAGATGACGGCGTTCTCTGTATGCGGAAATTGCGACACCGATAGGGAACCGGCCGCGCGCAGGCCAAGGACCAGGATCATCAGACTGACGACCGTCGCCAATACCGGGCGCCGGATGAAAATGTCCGTAAAATTCATCGCAAGGCTCTTTCGTTCATCTACTGATCGGACGGCAGTGCCGGCGCGGCGTCATTGCTCGGCATGACGGCATTATTGATCATGATTGGCGAGCCATTGCGCAGTTTAAGCTGGCCAAGGACAATGACCTCGTCCCCCTCTTTGAGGCCATTCACGATAGCAACTTGGTCGCCGCGCGCCGGCCCAAGTGTGACGAACGCCTGCTGCGCGATGAGGCGCGGTTGACCCTTTTCGTCATTTCCCTGGTGTTCAACGACGTAGACGATGTTGCCATAGGGATTATAGGTCACCGCCGTCTGCGGCAGCGTGATGTAGCGGTTTACAACGCCGCTATCGATAGCCACGGTCCCGTACATGCCCGGCAGCAGCGCGTGATTGGGATTTTTTATCGTGGCGCGAACCTGCACATTGCGGCTGGCCGTATCGACGCGGGAATTGAGCGCCGAGACTTCTCCGGTGAACCGGCGATCCGGATAAGCATCCGTCTGCACCGTCACCGTGAGTCCGGTCTTGAGACGGCTTACTTCCTGTTGTGGCAGGGGAAAATCCAGATAGATCGGATCCACGGTCTGCAGCGAGACAACCGCTGTTCCGGCGCCGACATACTGACCGACGTCGACGGCGCGAATACCCAGCCGGCCCGCGAACGGTGCACGCACGACTTTCTTCTCGATCACGGCCTGTTGTTCCGTCACCGCCGCATTGGCACTGTCGAGAGTGGCGGCGTCGAAATCCAGGGTTGCCTGACTCACGGCCTGGGCCGCGAACTGCTTCTTGTCGCGGTCATAGGTGAGGGCGGCGAGGTGGGCGCTTGCCTCAAGGGCGTGAAGCTTGGCGATGTCGTCGGCAGCCCGAAGGTGCAGAAGTTCGGCGCCTGCCTTGATGTCTTCGCCGGACGTAAAATCGATGCTCTCGACAATGCCGGATGTTTCGACGGAAAGATCGGCGCCCTGGACGGCGCGCAAAGACCCGACGGCCCTGATCTGCGGCTGCCACTCCTGGGTGGTCGCGTGCATCGTCGCGACCACCTGCGGCGCTGATGCAAGCGCCTTCATATAGCGCCCCATCATATAGCTGCCGAACATCTTGTATCCAAATACGGCTGCCAGAATCAGGCCGACAACGATCAACATGTTGATCATGCGCTTAGTCATCACGATATATCCCGTTTCTTTACATCCATAGGCCGCCCATGGCGCGAGAGCGGATCGGTCCACGTGTCGTTCGTCTTGCCCGTCATTGCTGGCTGCCGCCGTGATGGTCGGTGACGTCGTCCGGGCGATTCCACCAGCCGCCGCCCAGGGCGACGAACAAGGCAACTGTGTCGGCGTAGCGGCTTGCCTGCGCCGTCACCAGAGCAATGCGCGCTTGTTGGTATGTCCGTTGAGCGTCAAGCAGAAGCAAGGTGCTGATGGCGCCCGCGGCATATTGTTGTTTCGCGATCTCAAGGCTGTCGGCGGCCGCGCGTTCGGCGACGCTCTGCGCCTTCAGAGTGTCCGCGTCCGATTGCAATGCCCGCAATGTGTCGGCCACGTTCTGAAAGGCCGCGAGCACCGTCGCCCGATACTGTGCTGCTGCCTGATCGTAGGCGGCCACGGCCGCCCGTCGCTCATGAAGGAGCTGGCCACCGTGGAAGATCGGTTGCACCGCCTGGGCGCCAAGGCTCCAAATACCCGTGCCGGCGGCGAATAAGTCGCCGATTTGGCCGGTGCTGCTCCCATAGGTGCCGCTCAGGTTGATCTGCGGCAGCATGTTGGCGGTGGCGACGCCGATTTCGGCGCTGGCGGCATGGAGCGTCGCCTCCGCCGCACGAATATCGGGACGTTGTTCGACCAGGCGCGAAGGCAGACTGACGGGCAAAGTCTCGGGCATGGTAAGCACGGCAAGGTCGAAACTCGCTGACGGACCTTCGGTTGGAAACCGTCCCGCAAGCGCTGCCAGGGCGTTGCGCTGCTGGGCGAGTTGCTTTTCCAAAGGCGGCAAGGTGGCTTCTACGGCCGCCACCTGTGCCGTCTCCGCCAGAAATGCGGCTTTGGATATTCCGCCCACGGATTCCTGCCGGCGCGCGATATCGAGCTGCTGGCGGTCACCGGCGACAATCTCCTGGGTCGCCGCGACCGCGCTCTTGATTGCGGCTTCCTGAATCGCGGCGGTGACGACATTGGCCGTCAGGGTCAGGTAAGCCGCTTCGGTCTGGAAGCGTACGGCTTCGGCCTGAGCTCTCAGGGATTCCACTGTCCGTCGCGTTCCGCCGAAGACGTCCAGGGCATAGGTTACGCTCACCGATGCATTGTGCAGGGTAAAGGGCGGCGGGCTTAACGCGGCGCCGCCGAATGCGGTGGCATTGATCTTCTGGCGCGTCGATGAAAAATTGCCGTCGACGTTGGGAAAGAAAGCGCCTTCGCCCGCGTATAGCTTTTCCCGGGATTGGCGCAGGGCGGCCTTGGCCGCGGCCAGATCCGGGTTGGCGGACAACGCCTGTTCCACCAAGGCATCAAGCGGGGCGGACCCGAACAGCGTCCACCACCGGCCGGTGACATCTCCGCCCATAGCCAACTGCTGAGCCGGTCCACCAGGCATGTCCCCCGCCACCACTTTGTCCGGCAAGGCCTCGACGGTGTATCCCGTGACCGCAGGTGCCGCCGGCCGGTGAAAATTAGGACCAACGGCGCAGCCGGCGAGGAATGTCGTCACCGCAGCAACGGCAACGCCGGAGATGAGACGCTTTTGGGATGTCCTGACGGTCATGATTACTCGATCTCGCGGGCAAGGTCGGCGAGAACGGCGAGAAAGGCGATGCGCCGTTTTGCAGGTATGCGCGCCAAGCGCTCGTGCGCCAAAGTTGTAAAGATATCGGCGGTGTCGCGTTGAGCGCGTTTGCCTTTGGCTGTGAGCGTGAGCCGAATGCGGCGCGTGTCCTGTGAATCAAGATTGCGCGCGATCAAGCCCTTTTTGACCAGCTGATCGATATGCTTGCTGATCAGGCTGTTGGGCAATCCGGTCGTCTGAGCGATGGCGCTGGGATAGAGCGCGCCTTCGGCAATATTGTGCAGAATAAAGCACAAGCGCAGATCGACACCCTGCTCTTTTTCCAGAATGGGCGAAATCTGTTCGCCGATGCTTACACTCAGAGCACGTAAATTCTGCAGAAACGCCGCCGCTTCGGCTGTCGACGTGGCCGGATCGGACGACGGCGCGACGGCCTTGCCGGCATCTTTGCCGCGGGAACTGGATGAAGACACGTCGGTTGACCGTACAACTGTGGCGATTTTATTTCATATTATAAAATATTCAAATTTGATATAAATGAACGCCGTGCAAATGCAAGACGTAAAAACGCGCGAGGGTTGTGCCGTATGCGCATGGCCGATATAAGAACGACGCCTGTGCTTTTGCCCCGGATTCTCGATTCGAGAACGGCCATCACGGCTACATATTGCTTTTAGGATGGCCTATGGCGTTCGCATGGCATGGGCGTTCGTGCTTTTATAGGGAAGCGGGGCACTTTGAAACCCATCCGAAAGCGAGTGCCGATTATGCGCGGCGGCGTTCTCATTGCACTTCTGCTGCTGTTTCTTCAGGTCGTTTCCACCGACCAGAGCGCGCTTGCCGCTGGACCGGACCCGGCTTCGTCGTCCCTGCCATCTGACCCCGACAACACTCTGTACCTCGACCTCGACTATGGCCGCGTGGTCATCCGTATGCGGCCGGATCTCGCGCCGAAACACGTGGCGCGCATCAAGCATCTCGTTCGTGAGCGGTTCTACGACGGCACGGTCTTTCACCGCGTCATCAGCGGTTTCATGGCGCAGACCGGCGATCCCAGCGGTACCGGTGCGGGTGGCTCCGGCCGTTCGATCGACGCGGAATTCACGCGCACGCCGCAGGTCCGCGGCACGGTCTCCATGGCCCGCACATCCGATAAAAACAGCGCCGACAGCCAGTGGTTTATTGTGCTGGCCGATAGCCGTGCGGCGCTTGACGGCAAATATACGGTGTGGGGCGAGGTCACATCCGGGATGGAATTCGTGGACATGATCCACAAGGGTGACGCCGATAACAATGGGAAGGTAAGGAATCCCGACCGCATTGTTCGGCTGCAGGTGGCCGCGGACGCGGATGGAATCGCCGATAACGCGGCGGAGTCTGCCGCGGCGCCGGCGGATTTCAGCGCCGCCGAGTTCAGGTGCATCGCTCTTACAGATAACTCCAGCACGACATCCCAATCGGTGCTCGCGCGGCTTTGGACACATGGTTATTTGGCGGGAACCTATAAGGCGACGAATAAGCTGATATTTTTTGCCGATGCTGCCGGCGGTCCAGCGGATATCGGACTTTCTGATGCTTGCAGAACATACCCGCAGTCCTTTCTCCCGACCGTCGTCAATCAAACGTTGACACAGACGCCGCGGGAGTTGCCGGCAACGACAGCGGCGTTTTCCCCTGCGACCTACACCTGCGCGAACTACATCGCCGCGCGCAACGGCGCCAATGTGGCCGAGGCGGACATGGCCGGTCTCTGGGGCTTTGCCTTCATCCAGGGCTTCAAGAACGTGAGCCAGCCCAATATGGAAATTCCGTTCGACGTCCGGGCGCGGCTCCTCGGTGCCGTCGCATCGGTGTGCGCGAAAAATCCGGACATGGGGTTTCTCGATGCCACGGCGCTGTTGGCCGGTAAGGTAAAGCTCAAATAGGCAGGCAAGGTGCTGCCTATATTAATATGAGGCTAAGGGCGCAACCTCACATGTTACAATGGCGGCAGATAGCGCGCTCCGCGACCACGTTCTTGAGCAACTCAGCCTGATGAACTTGTCGGCACCATATCGGCTGATCGTCCTAATGTGTTGTGCGGAACTGCTGGCGACAATACCTGCTGGAACCTACGCGCCACTTATTCCGGCGCTCCGGTCGTCTTGGCACATGAGTAATGCTCAGGCCGGGCTTGTCGATGGATCGTTCCAGACGGGGTACCTTCTTGCGTCCCCGGTGTTACTGGCGCTTAGCGATAGGGTCGATCCAAAACGGATATTTGTATTTTCGGCAATCTTATCCTCAGTCGCATCCATCCTCCTTGCATTGGTCGCAACCGGCTGGGTTTCGGCGATGCCATTTCGTCTTGCCTCAGGCATAGGCCTGGCGGGCACTTACCTCCCAGGGCTCAGAGTTCTTTCTGATCGCTTGTCGCCGACGCTTCGCCAACGGGCCGTGGCATATTACACAGCGACATTTAGCGCTGGCGCCAGTGTCGCCGTGTTGACCGCAGGCTTGGCCGGACATGGTTTCGGCTGGCGCGGTGCCTTCGCCGTTGCTGCGATCGGTGCTCTCATTGCCGCGTCCATATGTGCAACGGTAATTGCGGCACCTGCAGTTGGGAAAGTTCCCAGCTGGCGGGAGACGTTAAATCTGAAGCCCGCATTTTCCAACACGTCATCCCTGGCCTTCAACTTAGCTTACGCAGCACATATGTGGGAATTGTACGGGTTCCGTGCGTGGATCGTCACCTTTTTGGTTTTTGTTGCGACGCTATCTGGCACCAGCGCGGTCCAGGTGCCGCTGTTGGCATCTTTCGTACTCCTCGTTGGCCTTCCGGCAAGCATCATCGGAAATGAATTGTCGGCACGCTTCGGCAGGGTGCGCGTTATTTGCATGGTCATGCTCATGTCGGCATCAGTCGCGCTTAGCGTTCCAACGCTTTCGCTTTCCTTGCTCAGCGCATTTCTTATCTGCTCGGCTTACAGTTTTCTCGTAAGCGCAGACTCGGGCGCGTTGACGGCGGGCGCGGTGCATTTCGCGGCCCCTGGTCGGCAAGGAGCAACTCTCGCAGTGCACTCCGTACTTGGCTTCCTCGCCGCCGGAATCTCTCCGTCGGTTGTGGGCCTTGTGTTGGACCATGGAAGCGGCGTCGGTGCGTGGACGCGAGCCTTCGGTGTCTTGGCGGGTGGGGTTCTGTTGGGGCCGGTTGTTCTCCGCGCCCTTAGGCCACAATAGCATCTTACCGTGTTGCGCCCGTGACAGGTGCGCTTACTATCCCAATTGGATTTGATTGGCCGGGTGAAGGTGAGGACGATGAAGATCGGCGTAGTCGCACCATTGAGCAATAAGACAGCTGACCCCGCGACCATGGCACGCGCCTGTGAGGAGCGGGGATTTGAGTCATTTTTCGTCGGCGAGCACACCGCTGTCCCGGTCGGTAGGGAATCGAAGCGGCCGTCGGCGTCCGGCCTCGAGTTGCCGGATTTTTACTATGAACTGCCGGCGCCATTCGTCTCGCTATCCTTCGCCGCGGCCGTCACGACCAGGATCAAGATCGGCACAGCCATCTGTCTTGTCGCCGAGCATCATCCCCTGGAGCTCGCAAAAACGGTTGCGACCCTGGATCGTTATTCCAACGGGCGCTTCATATTCGGCATCGGGTCCGGATGGAACGCGGAAGAAGCGGCGTTGTTCGGCATTGATTTTTCGCGCCGCTGGGGGGTGACGCGGGATTATGTCCGGGCGATGATCAAGCTGTGGGCCGAGGACGACGCCAGTCATGAAGGCGAGTTCGTGAGCTTTCCCCTCGTGCGCCAATATCCAAAGCCTGTTCAGAAGCCGCATCCGCCGATCCATATTGGCGCTTTCGTGGATGCGGCCCTGAAGGACGTGGCGACTTATGGAAGCGGTTGGATGCCGGGTACCGGCCGCGGCCTCATGACGACCAAGGTCCTCGCCGAGCGGATCGCTTTCATCAAACGGGAATGTGAAAAACAGGGGCGCGACTTCCGCGAGATCGAGATTAGCTGCCTCGTCTACGAGGATGCCGAGCCCTGTCAGATTCTAGATGACTATGCCGCCGCAGGGGCCCATCGCCTGGTATTGTTTTGTCCCGGCAAGGAAGGGACGGCGCCCGACTATGGTATCGACGGTATGCAGCGGCGGCTCGACGAGATCGCGGAAGGCTATCTTAAGGGAAGATAATTTCCCCGCATTCGAGGTGCGTTTTTTCACGCCGCGCGCGGGGCATCAGGCACGCGCGCCACGGCCGGCCGAATGCATCACGACGGAACCGAGCGGCAGGCTTCAATTTGCAATTGACGTTTAGTCGGAATAGATCACCATCTGGCCACGGAATTTGTCGTAAATAACCTTGTTTGCAATCACACGGGTGGACGCAATCCGAGTTTTTATCGGACTTGTCCGGCGGTGGCCGCTGTGCGAGGAAGCTTCTGCAACGCCGGACTCGGTCGGGACATGGTCACGCGTTGCCTGCATGGGGAGAGCGTCGAACGTGGCCACCCGTATAAGTGACCTCAAACCCACGACGGAGTCTGCATCGGACACGCCGGAGGCTCCTGTCCGGCTTGCGCACGCGGATTCGTTCGACGCGCTTCTGGCCACGATCGCAGACCGGCCGAAGCGCGTGAGCAATCGCAAACAGGATCGCAGCAAGCGAACCGCGCAGCAAATCATGAACGCCGCCCTTCGGGTGTTCGCGCGCGACGGCATCTCAAGGCCTAAGATTGCGGACATTGCTGCCGAAGCCGGTGTGCCGACGTCGACCCTCTACGACTACTACAAGAGCAAGGAGGAATTGGCCTCCGAGGTCCCGTTGTCGTACCTCGCCGCCTTTTTCTCGAAATACCGCGACGCCGTGGCGGGCGTGACGGACGCGCGCGAGCGGATCCTCCTTTACATGTCGATGTCCGCCGATTTCGCCCGCGAAAATGCCGAATGGGCGCGACTTTTTTATCTGGAAATTTGGCCGAGCGTGTTCGTCAATGACACGGAGGAGTTGCGTCATAGCATCGACGATTTCGCACGCGTACTTGTGCTCCTCATCCGTCAGGGGATGGATGAAGGCGCATGGTCCGCCATGCGTGATCCTTACGAAACCGCCGCGATCCTCATCGGCGGATTGAACCAAGTCATTATAACCTGGATCCTATATCGGCGACCACGGAACCTGACCAAAGCGGGCACGGCGATCGTTGAGCGAATACTTAATTTGCTCGCGGAAGAGCTGCGCGTTGAGCAATCCGCGCGCAATGCGCCGCGACGGCGTTAGCCCGCTGGCGATGCCGCACGTCCAGTTCAGTGAGCCTGATTGCTTCACGTTGAAGCGCGCTGTCCCCTCACCCCAACCCTCTCCCCAACGGGGAGATGGTGCCGAGCGGAGTGAGGCGGTGAGGGGGCAATTCAACGTCATCAAATCTTGTTCTAGGCAACTTCCCACTGGCGGTTTGTCTCCGGTATGAGCGCAGCCAGCGTCGCCGCCACAATTCTCTCATTGTGCCAAGCGCCCTCGCCAAATGCGTGCTCTAGAACCTTGGCACGCCGCAGATAGCGGTGCAGCCCAAGCTCCCACGTAAAGCCCATGCCGCCATGAACCTGAATCGCCTCATTGCACACCATGCGCGCCACCTCACCGCAATAGCTCTTGGCCATCGCGGCGGCGCGCGGAGAGTCTGAACTGTCCTCGGCAATCGCCCAGAAGGCGTAGTATGCCGCGGATTGGCCCGCCTCAACCGCAACAGCCATGTCTGCGCAGCGATGCTTGATCGCCTGGAATGCGCCGATGGCCTGCCCGAACTGGACGCGGATTTTTGCGTATTCAACCGTCTTGTGGAGCATCTGCGCGGCAATACCCATGAGCATTCCGGCATGGAGCGTGGCCGAGACATCCATGAGCCGCTCGACGGCCCGCTCCGGCGATGCGCCACCCAACAGCGACTCCGGCCTCACGGCGACATTCTTCAGAACCACCTCGTGGAAATCAGCGGTCGGATCGAGACTCTCCTGAACCTGAGTGGCAACGCCGCCCGATCGTGCATCGAGTAATGCCAGCGTCGGCTTGCCGCCGGACCCGGTGACGATGAGCAGCAGGTCCGCTTCCGCCGCGCCCGGCACCAGCAGTTTGCGCCCGGTCAGGCGACCGTTCGCAATCGTGCTTTTCATCGTATGAGGATCGTAGCCGCATCCCGGCTCAAGTAGCGCGATGGCAACCCTCAACTCGCCCGATGCGATTTTTGGCAAGAGTTCCCGCCGCTGGCCCTCATGGCCATGACGGACAATGGCATCGGTTGCAGCAAGGGTTGCAATGACCGCGGGCGGTGCAAGACCACCGCCCAGACTTTCGACCGCAAGAGCGGTATCCACAAGCGACAGACCTGTGCCACCGCAGCTTTCGGGCACCAGCAGCGCGAACAATCCACACTCGGCAAGCATTTCATAGACTCTGTCGCTCTGGCGCGGATCAAGATCGGGTGCCGTCAGCGCCGGAACGCTTTGCAACAGGCGCGCGACGGTATCGCCCAAGCTGCGCTGCGTTCCGTCGAATCCGAAGTTCATGGACGCCCCCTAACGCGGTAAGCCGAGCATGCGCTCGCCGATGATATTGCGTTGGATTTCGGACGAGCCCGAATAGATGGTAAAGGCCTTTGACTGGAGCCAGCTCAACTGGAACCGACCGCCTGCGGTCGCGGCGCTTCCCCAAAGCGGCGCGAGCGGGCCGAGTGCCTCGAGCGCGGTATCGTACAAGCGCTGTGCGGCATGACTCCAAAAGAGCTTCATGAGCGATACATCCGGCCCACGATCCTCACCATTCAGATATCTGCTGATACTGCGCAGCGCGTTAAGCCGCATGATCTCAACTTCGGTAATCGATTTGGCGAGTTTCTGGCGGATGATAGGATCGTCGATGACGTGGCCGCCGTCCCGTTTGAGGCTCGCGAGGGTCGTAAGTAACTCATCGAGCTCTTGCTTAAACCGCATCTGCCGTCCCAAGGCGTCTTCGGGGCCGCGTTCGAAGGCCAGTGTTGTCATGGCGATGGCCCAGCCTCCGTTGACCTCACCGACGATGTTCTCGGCGGGGACCTGGACGTCGTCAAAAAACATCTCGTTGAATTCCGATTCCCCTGAAATCTGGCGCAAGGGGCGGATCGTGATGCCCGGAGTCTTCATGTTGATCAGCAGAAAGCTCAAGCCGGCATGTTTGCGTACCTCGGGATCAGTACGCACCAGAGCAATACACCAGTCGGCGTATTGCGCGAAGCTGGTCCAGATTTTTTGGCCGTTGACGATGAATTTGTCGCCGCGCCGCTCAGCCCGCGTCCGGACCGACGCCAGATCCGACCCCGCGTTCGGCTCCGAAAAGCCCTGACACCAGACTTCCTCGGACGAAATGATCTTGGGCAGGAATCGCTGCTTTTGTGCCTCTGTGCCGTGCCGCAGCAATGTCGTGCCGACGAGGTTGTGTCCGACGATGATATTCAGTCCCTCCGGCGCGCGCGCGCGCGCCATTTCCTCGGCAAAAATGGCACGCTCGACCAGGGTCGCGCCGCGGCCTCCGTACGCCCTGGGCCAGTTGATCCCGCTCCATCCACCGGCGTGCAGCTTGCGCTCCCAGTCGAGACGAAATCGGGCGCGCTCGTCTTCATCCTTCGGCTCGAAAACCGTCTCTCCCCAGCCGGTGGGCAAGGCATCTGCAAGCCACGACCGCAATGCCGTGCGGAACTCGGTTTCGGCGGGGGAATATGAAAAGTCCAACGCTCAATCCTTTGCGGCAATCGCGGCGAAATCGGGTGCGCGCTTTTCGCGAAATGCCCGCACGCCTTCCTCATACTCGGGCGTCAGAAAAGCGACGGTCGTGGCGTAGCTTTCGAATTCGAGCATCTGATCGAGCGTAGCGTTTGTGCCTCTATCCAGCAGCGTCTTGGTCATCGCCAGCGCGGTTGGCGAGCCCTTTGCGATCGCCGCGGCGATCACCCAAGTCTCCGCGAGCAACCGGTCATGCGGGACGACATGATTGACGATACCCATTGTCGATGCTTCCTGCGCCGATACCTTGCGCGCAGTGAAACACAGTTCCTTGGCCTTGTTGATGCCGATAACCCGGCCGAGCAGATACAGGCCGCCCAGATCGGGGACGAGACCGACTCGCGCGAACGCCTGCACAAAGCTCGCTTGATCGCTGGCGATGATGAAGTCGCAGGCAAGCGCGATGTTGAAGCCTGCGCCCACGGCCGCGCCGTTAACCGCCGCGATCACAGGCTTTTCGAGACGAACCAGCGGCTCGAGAACGTCCTTGAGAATCCAGCGGTGCCGCGCGCGCCGCTGCAGCGGGCTCATATCGTCCTTGCGGGCCTTGAGATCGGCCCCCGCACAGAAGCCGCGACCGGCCCCGGTTAGAATGACGCACGCGACGTTCTTGTCGGCAGCTATATCTCGCCACAACGCCGAGAGCTCCCGATACATTTCGTCGGTCGTGGCATTCATTGCCTCGGGGCGATTGAGGGTGACGGTAGCGATGCGATCGTTCACTTCGTAAAGAAGAGTTTGAAAAGCCATGTCACGCCCCCGCATTATCGCGAGCCGGGGGCGGCACCTGTGCAAGATCGCCGTCGGTCGACTCGGGGATTGCAAACCACTGCTCGGGCATGCGCATGGGAATGCGGAAATCATGGGCCGGCACGACGATATCGCTGTTGTCGACCACACGCTGCATGGCCGCTTGCCAGTCGCGTTCGCTCGACGAGCGTATGCTGCCGGTCAGGAATGCCCCGGCGAGCGACCGCTGCGGATGCGCGGTCGCGCGCCGGTCGGCCGGGAACCAGTATCGATAGTGATCCCCCAGGTCGGATACCAACGCGGCGCGCCCTGCTTTGGTCGTTACCACGGCCACCTGCATCCCCTCCGTATGGCTCGGCACTTTCAACAGTTGGAATCCGGGGAAGAACTCGACATCGCCGTCAACCAACCGCAGGGCGTTCGGGCGTTTGCGCTCAAGCACGCCCTGGGTTATCGAGCGCCAGTAATAAATGCGTTGCGACGGCACCGGATCGACCGCCGCGAACAGTTCGTCGCGCTGCACGACGACGCAGGCGTTCGGGAACAGGTCGAGATTTTCGGCGTGGTCGAAATGCAAGTGCGTCAAGACGACATATTGGATGTCATCGGGTCCCAATCCTTCGCTTGCTAACGCGGTGCGCAACGCCGCGTGCCCGCCGCCGAAACCACCGACGTTCATGCGCGCCTGGACCGTGGCGATGTCGGCCATGCCGCTGTCGACGAGAATGTTGATGCCCTTCCCGCGGACAAGCCAACAATGCATCGGGTCGCGCATGAGTCCGCCGCCGTGCGGAAGGTAAAGTTCACCCAGTCGGAGCGACGTAATCGTGAATGGCTCGTGCGTTGGCATCATCTCAACCATCGATCACTTCAAAGCGCTCGATGTCGCGCAACGAACCCTCGCGCTCGCCCTTGCGCCAGATTGCGCGGACGCGCGTTCCCGGTTTGATTCGCGTCTTCGCTGCTTCAACGCTGTCGATGGTGATCATGTGGATCAACCGCGTCGACGCCCCGTCGAGCACGATTTCCGCATAGACATAGGGCGGTGGGCGGGTCTGCCCCAAAAACTCCATATTGATGATCGAACACGCCCGTATCGTCCCGGTGTCCTTGCAGGCTTTCCAGGTGCCGGTGCGGCGATGGGTAATGTCGTCGATCTCGCGCGGCGGCAGGAGCGCCGTATCACCGTCCGACGTTCGCACGCCCATGATCCTTCGGTTGGTGCGGATTTCATCGAAGAGGCGCGCGTAATAGGGGCCGTATGCATGCTCGTAGTGCAGCTTCATGGTATATAGGATCACGGTGACCGGCGCGGCGGTATCGCCGGCGGGACGTGCTTTGCCAATCGGCGTGCCGGGGGCGGGGCGGAATCCCGTGATCGCAAGGATCGAGTTTTCCACGCCCTCCGCCCAGACTGCTTCAACACGTACGCCCGTGGCCAGCTTGCCGAATTCCGCCTCGACAATGTGGTGAGGGAAATCGTTGTCGCATCCGTCCAGGCGAATCAGGCCGATGATGTCGCCGCCGACTTGTGTGAAGGCCGTGAGAACACCGGTCGCGGGAACTTCCACGAATTCAAAATCGCTTTCGCCGTCCGTGGGCGAGAAGTCCTCGGCGGGTGCGATGGTCAGGCCCGAAGCAAAGCGGGAGCCGATGATCCGGCGCTTTCCGATTTCCGCGAGAAAAGTTCCCGCTGCGCGCCCCGGCGTCAGCGTATACGGCATTGCCAGTTCGCTGTGGAGCGCCGGAAGATCGATCGCATATGTATCGGGAGCGGCGTGCATCCGAGATTCTCCTTAAGCGCCCAGCACGGCGCAGCCCCGCAGGTTCGCCCAGCCACCGCCCGATTGGACAAGCGCGAGCTTGGCATCTTTGATCTGGTGACTTTCGTTGCGGCCCATGACTTGCGTCGCGCCTTCGATCAGGCGGATCAATCCGGCGGCGCCGATGGGATTGGCCCCCAGGGCCCCCCCCGAGGGATTGACCGGGATATCGCCGTCGATTTGTGTCGCGCCTGATGCGATGAGTTCGGCCGCGCCGCCGGGCGGGCACAGTCCGAGGCTTTCGTAATAGCTGAGTTCAAAGCAGGTGTATGGCTCTTGGACTTCAACGACATCGAACTGGCGGCGGGGATTTGTGATGCCCGCCGCGCGATAGACGTGGCGCGCCGCAATGGCAAGCGGTTCGGACAGGAGCATCGAACGTTCCGCGGCGTTGTCTGCCTCGCAGTAATAGGCAATGCCGTGAATCCAGGCCGGACGAGTGGTCGATTTTGCCGCGACGTCTTCCGACGCCAGGACGATGGCGGCTGCCCCATCCGAAATCGGCGGCGCATCAAGGAGCTTGATGGGCCAGCACAGCGGCTTCGAGGCCAGCACTTCCGCGACGGTCACTTCCTTTTTGACATGGGCATAGGGGTTGGCCATCGCATTCTTGCGGTTCTTGACCGCAACCATCGCCGCCGCCTTCTCGGTATGGCCGAGCGCATCCATCCGCGCTCTCCAGTAGGCGGCGGAGAATCCCATGATGCCGACTGCAAATTCACGCCCCCAGAAGGGGTCATAGAGCGTGGAGATGGAATATTGCAGCGCGCCTTCGGACAGCTTGTCGTAGGCGACAACGAGGGTGCGGTCAGCAAATCCTCCTGCAACCTGGTAATAGCCGGCCAGTGCCCCTGCGAAGCCCGCACCGCCACCGCTTGTCACGCGCACCACTGGCTTCAGCTGTGCGCCGATCGCATCCACAACCCATTTTTCGGGCTGGTTGACGGCGGCAAACAAGACGGGCCCGGTCGCCACGACAATGGTATCGATATCATCCATGGACAGATTCGCGTCGGCTAGCGCGCGATCCACGGCTTCGCGCACGAGCCCCGCCTGGCTGACATCGGTCCGCCGCCGCGAATGATGCGTCTGCCCGACCCCGACAATTCCAACGTGGCGCCCCATATTCAAATCCCGAGTGTGAAGACACAGTGGTTCTGCATGCCCACGCCACCTGTGCCATGGGCGATGGCGCGGGTCGGGCGGTCCAGCCCATAGAGTTCCGGCAGCGCGAGTTGCCGCGCCGCATGGGCAAGACGAACAAGACCTGTTGCCATGATGGGATCGGCGGGCAAGGCACCCCCCGAGGCGTTGACCCGCGTTCGTCCGCCGGTCGCGGCGGCAAGCCCGCGACCCGGTCCCGCAAGCCCCAGACTTTCAAGAACCATGAGCTCGCCGACGACCGACGCGGCGCTGACCTCGGCCACGTCGGCGCTATCGGCGGACCACCCCGCCTTGCGAAAAGCCATTTTCGCCGCCATCTCACAGCTGGATAGTCGGCCCGGTGTTCGCGCGGCGAATGAATGTGCGTCGAGCGACGTTCCCATCCCCGTCACCCATACCGGCGTCCGCGCCGCGCGCCGCGCGATGTCCTCGCGGGCAAGCAGCACGGCGACTGCTCCGTCCACGGGCCGCGCCAGCATCATTTCCTTCAGGGGGACAGCCGCATCGGGCGATGCGAGCACCGTGTCGGCGCTGGGAACAGAATCGATGGCGACCGTTCCGTGCTCCACAGCCGCGCGCCAGCGCGATGCCGTCAACTCGGCCAACGCACGCAGCGTCGTTCCGTGTTCGGCACAGTATCGCTGGGCTTGAATGCCGCTTGCCGCGCGCTGACCAAAGCTTACGGGACGCTGGTAGAAAGGCTCGACCATGGACGACCAGTAGGCGTCGACGTTCGATTCGGAAGGTTTGGAATAAGCCACGATGAGGCCGACGCTCGACGCTCCCGACCGGATCTTATTGACGCCGTAGAGCGCGGCCCATAGGCCGTCTTCCTCGACCCGCGACTCTTCCTTGTGATGCGCGCCTAATGCGCCGAGAAAACCGCAGTTGGAGATCGATCGCCCGTCGAGCACGTCGCTTCCCGAATCGATGACGAAATCGACGTCGTGCAGCGTCAGCCCGGTTCCCTTGAACACGTCGGCGACCACCGACGAAATCAGGTCGATATGCTGTGCGTTGCGCCAAGCCGGTCGCAACTCGGTCTGAGCCGAGGCGACGACCGCCACCCTATTCAGTCCCGCCGTCGTCATTTCCACCTCTCGGGGCTCCCGCATCCCATCGTGCCCCGCGGTTGTAATGCGAAGCCCTCGCGGCTGTCAAAAATAAACCGACATTATATCGGATTTTAAGATGGCTTGCGGCCGAACATACCGTATATTTGTGATGTAAATAATGAAATATGAGGGATACGCGCCGCGCATATTACCTATTTATCCGATATATAATCGAATTATAAGGGCCGACGGGCGCCCGTAGGCGATTTCTTCGATTTCCCCGGTTGAGTGCCGTCGAAACCCTCCATCCCACACGACCGAAAGGAAATGCGATGCGTGAAGCCGCAATCGTCTCAACCGCGCGAACGGCAATCGCCCGTGCCCATCGCGGCGCGTTCAACGACACCGATGCCCCCGCCTTGTCCGCACACGTCGTCAATGGCGCGCTTGCGCGCGCCGGCATCGATCCCGCGCGTGTCGACGATCTCGTGATGGGGGTCGGCGTGCAATGGGGCACGCAAGGCAACAACCTGGCGCGAATGACCGTATTCGCGGCGGGTATCCCCGATTCGGTCGCCGCGACAACCCTCGACCGGAAGTGCGCATCAGGGTTGACCGCGCTTGCTTTCGCCGCACGGGGAATCATGGCCGGCGATATCGACGTTGCGGTTGCTGGCGGCGTCGAATCGATAACGCACACGCGGAATTCTCATGCGCCGACTTACCGCGCCCAGCCAAAGGCCGTCCTGGACGCCAAGCCACATGCCTATATGGCGATGATCGAGACTGCCGAAATCGTTGCAGCGCGCTATCACGTCGGCCGTGAGGCCCAGGACGAACTCGCCGCGCTGAGTCACCAGCGCGCTGCCGCGGCAACCCGCGAAGGCCGCTTCGCGCAAGAAATCGTACCGATGACCGTCCAGCGAAATATTATCGCAAAGGACGGCACGGTTTCGGGGCGCGAAACGGTCACGCTGGCAGCCGACGAGGGTGTTCGCGGCGATACCACCGTTGAGGCCCTGGCGAAGCTGAAGCCCGTATGGCGCGACGGGCAGGTGATCAAAGAGGGCCGGTTCGTCACCGCCGGGAACGCCAGCCAGCTGTCAGATGGCGCTTCGGCACAAGTCGTGATGGATCGCGTTACGGCCGAACGTGAGGGCCTCGATATCCTGGGCATTTATCGTGGCTTCCAATCCGCCGGCTGCGCACCCGAAGAAATGGGGATTGGGCCGGTGTTGGCAATTCCAAAGTTGCTCGATCGTGCGGGGCTGCGCATCGATGACATCGGTCTTTGGGAAATCAACGAAGCATTCGCGAGCCAGCTGCTCTATTGCCGCGACCGGCTTGGCATTGATCCCGACAAGCTGAACGTGAACGGCGGCGGCATTGCGCTCGGCCATCCCTTTGGCATGACGGGCAGCCGCCTTGTCGGTCATGCCCTGATCGAGGCACGACGGCGCGGCGTCCGCTATGCCGTGGTTTCCATGTGCATCGCGGGCGGCATGGGTGCGGCGGGGTTGTTCGAGATCGACGGCTGACATGCACGAAACATGCGTCGCCGACGACGCCTCATCCTGACAAGTGACAGCTGTATCGACCTAGGCCGGCTTGTTCCAGAGCTCGAGGCGTATGCCATCGGGATCCGTGCAATAGATCATATCTCCGGCGGGCGTGTTGACCCGCGTATGCGGATAGACACGACCCCCGTTTTTCTCGATGCGCGCGGTGGCGGTATCGACGTTGTCAACGAATAGCGCCAGATGGGTCAGGCCGAGCTGGTTCATGGGGCGGCGCTCGGCCGGGCCGACAATCCCTGGGACTTTATAGTCGAGAAGCTCGATCGTAAGCCCATCGCGCTGGAGAAAGGTCGCCCGGAGCTTCATCTCCGGCAGTTCCGCCAGGAGATGAAACGGTTTGCCCGCATCGACGGAATGAGAGAGTTTAAAACCCAGGGCCTCGGTGTAGAAGCGGATGGAGCGGTCCGTATCCGACACGCAAACGCCTATGTGAGAGATGCCTGTGACCGGGTCCGTGCTCATCCTATCCTCCATAAAGTATCGAGCGCACAAAACAGGGCTGCGAAGCGCACGTAGCCTCATGCTCTCGCAGCATCGCGCCTAGAATACGGTCTTATGCCCGTATGCGCAAAGTCCGCGATTACGGAGCCCCGTGCATCGCTCCGCGGTCAGCACATATAGTTGCCGCCGTTGACGCCCAGCGTGTGGCCGTTGATGTGCTTCGCCGCCACGGAGCACAGGTATGAGACCGCCGCGGCAATATCCTCCGGCTGACCTGGGTGTCCCATCATGGACTTTTCCGCCGCGGCCTTGTGGGATTCCGGGGTGGTCGTTTTGCGCAGCAGCGGCGTTTCGATGAAATTCGGCGGGACGTTGTTCACTGTAATCCCGCTACGGGCAAACTCCGACGCCAGCGCCTTGGTGAAGCCGGAAAGGCCGCCTTTGGACGCGACGTAATGAGCCATGCGGGACGCGCCAAGTTGTGTGCTGGAAGACGTGATGTTGACGATGCGACCCCACTTGGCGTCGAGCATATCCTGGATCACGGTTCTGACACAGATGTACGGACCCTTAAGATTGACCTTCATCATCTCGTCCCATTGCGCTTCCGTAATATCAAGGAACGAAATCAGGTAGTTGATGGCGGCATTGTTGACGAGGATGGTGATCGGGCCCAGATCCTTGCGCGTGCGTTGCGCCGCCGCCGCTACCTGTTCCGCAGAGGACACGTCCACCTTGACGGCAATCGCGCGGCCGCCGGCCTTGGTGATCATATCAACCGTCTCTTTCGCACCGGGTTCATTCCAGTCCCACACGGCAACCGCCGCGCCGTCATTGGCAATTTGCAGGCAGGTCGCGCGCCCAATTCCGCTGCCGCCGCCGGTGATGACGGCCACTTTACCTGTGAGTGACATGAATGCTTCCCTTTCCATAAGACAGTGCGATGCATGTATCGGATGGCTTCAGCGCATATATGGTTGCCGACACTGACGCTCGGCAGGCCGCTGTTGATATGCTTGGTCCCTCGTTCTTGATGCGCATGATCCGCGCCATCGCCGCACATGGAAAGGCCCGGCTCCGGAGAGAGTGCCGGACCTCTCTTGCGGTCGGTTATCAGGCGATAGCCTCTTCGCCAACCAGGGTGGTGCGATGCATCATGCGGCCGCTGTCAGTCGCATAAGGCGTTACCCGGTGCATGACGCCGGTATTGTCCCAGATCAGCAAATCCCCCACACGCCATTCGTGATGGTAAACAAACTGTGGCTGAGTCGCCCAGGTCATCAGCCGGTCCATCAGGGCGCGACTTTCGTCCGGGGTTACACCCTCGATTCTGTCCGCCGTATATCCGACGAGCAAAGACTTCCGACCTGACTTATGGGTCCAGACCAGCGGGTGAGTCTTGTGTCCATATTTCGAGGACCAGTACTCCACCTGTGCCGCCGTCGCATTCGGGTACACCAAACGTTGAATGGCCACCTGCGAATGGACGATGCGCAACCTGTCGATCGTCTTCTTTTCCGCCTCCGGTAATTCCTCGTAGGCGGCATAGGTGTTTGCGATTTCGGTTTGACCGCCGGTCGGTGAAAGCCGGCGCGCGCTGAGCATTGAGGCGCGGTTTGGCACTTCCAAGACGGTGCCGTCGATATGCCAATAAAAGGTACCGAGGAGAATTTCGGCTTCCTCGTTCTCGTTTTTATCAAGGGTGATCTTGTAGACCCCTTTCTTGCCGTCACTTCGCGGGATGATGTCGCCGATGGATTCTGAAAAAGCGAGTTGCTCTTCATCAGTGAGATGCAGGTCGCGAAATACCAGGGCACCCCGTTGTTCCAGCAAATCCCGAATTTCCTTGGTATACGCGCCGCTCAACAGCGCCGCCCGATCGGATTTGATTTCAGTTCCCGTGCGCGACGTGAGATTGATGGCTGTAAACGTCATTTCGCCTCCCCGGCGCGTCCGTTGCGCGCCTTCTCGTCTCATCGCGCGATTGAAAGACCCCATGCCTCAAATCGACATCGGGTGGCGACGCTATTTCTTAGATTTTTTCGCGAGATGGTCAAGACAAAAACACGACTTAAAATCGGATTTAAGAAACGATCGCTTCACTATCGGCGCAGGGCAGGCCACCAATAAAACCGCATTAAATCATGGTATAGTTATGTATATCGCGTATTTCGCGGCGGCCCGCGCCTTCTCATGACCCAAAATTGTCACCCAAAATCCGATAAATAGACGGATTTCATGGACGAGGCAGCGGCGGCTTGAGACCGCCAGCCTGAGGCTGGGGTGATCCCGGCAAATCGGCTTGGGCGTTAAGGTGTCATCTTCGTGGACCGTCAGCGGGAATCCGCGCCTTATATGTTAAAGGCTGGCCCCACTTTTCCGGAACATGCTCGAGCGACGGCGATTGGATGGTAACGCCGAAACTCTTCCGTCAGGCGGAGCCGACCGATGCAGCTGATCGGTTCCGCAGGGCGTGCTGCGCGGCGACGTAGCCCCAAGTGAACGATGGTCCGACACTGGCACCGGCGCCGACATAGCAACGGCCCATGACCGAGGCAGTGGAAACTCCCGTCGCGTAAAGACCTTCGATGGGCGTGCCTTCGGCTCGCAGTACTCTGGCCTGGTCATCGGTCACGACGCCGCCATAGGTGCCGACGTCGCCCGGCACCACGGGCACGGCGTAAAATGGCGGCAAGTCGATCCGGCCCAGCGTGGCAGCGGCGGAGGTTTCAAACGCGTCGCCAAGCCATCTGTCATAAGCCCGATCGCCGCGGTGGAAATCCTCGTCGCGGCCCTGGTCCGCAAAGCGGTTAAACCGCTCGACGGTTGCGCGAAGTGTGGCCGGATCGGCAGCGATGGCCTGGGCGAGTTCTTCGATGGTGTCGCCTCCGCGCAGATATCCCTTCGCGGTCCAACTTGCAGGGATCGGCTTGGTCGGCATCAGGCCGGCGAGCGGGTATTTCTTCAGGTATTGGCTGTCGAAGATCGCCCAACTCGGAATGGCGGGGACCTCGGCATCGCGCGCCAGCATGTTCTGGCAGTACTCCATATAGGAGCCCCCCTCATTCTGGTATCGCGTGCCCGACTGGTCGACCAAGATCACGTGAGGCTTTGCCGTCAGGCTCTGAACGCTGGGTTTCAGGTAGGCGTTTTCCGCGCCGGGCGGGATGGTGCTCTGGTATCCCACCATCTCCTCCATCTGTGCCACGACGGCACCGTGGCGAACCATTTCCTCGATCATCTCGCCGGTGTCGCCTTCGGTGACATTGGTCCATTCGACCTTCGTGCGCGGCTGATACTGGGCGCGCATCCGCGCATTGCGCGCAAATCCCCCGGCGTTGATGAGCACGCCCAGATCGGCGCCGACGCGCCAGGGCTTGCCCTCCCGTTCAGTTACCACACCGGTCACGCGTCCACCTTCGACAATCAGCTGCGCGACCGGCGACGACAGACGGATGTCGACACCTCGCGCGAGCGCGGCCTTGAGCATACGTCCCTGAAGGGCCGCGCCCGCGCTCACATAGTGTTTACCGGTGAGTCTGGCCCAAATGACGCGGAGCGCGATCTTTGTCGCCAGCCAGAAACTTTCCCGCCGCCGGTTGAGGAAGGGCAGCAAGCGAGCCTCCTCCAGCATGGCGGGAACCGGCACGAACCCGCGCCGCAGCTTTTCTCGCCAAGGACCCAGTTCGTTGACGTCGAACAATTTGGCGGTGACCGAACGGCCCTGACGGATTCCGCCCGGACGCTCGTCGTAATAGTCGGGCCAGTATTGGGCGCGTTCCAGTGCGATGCCCTGGTCGACCAGAAAGCGCACCATCTCCGGCGCCTTTTGGACATAGGCCAACCGGCGCTCACGCGTGGCGCCGGGCGTGTCGTTGCGATCGCCGACGGTGTTGTCGAGGTAGGTCATTGACTTCTCGACGCTGTCCTCGATGCCGTCACGCGCGAGGAACGCGTTGTTGGGAATCCACATCATGCCGCCCGACTTCGCGGTGGTTCCGCCGACGAATTCCGTTTTCTCCAGGATGAGAACCGACTTGCCGGCCTCCCGCATCACCAGGCCGGCGCACATCGAGCCGCCGCCGCATCCGGCGACCACGAAATCAAAACGTTCATCGAATTGACTCATTGTCGGACCTCCCGATCGGAAACAGCCGGCTTGAAACGGACGGCTTGAAACGGACGGCTTGAAACGGACGTCACTCGGCCATGAAGGCGTCGACGGAACGGCGCAGATTGATGACGGCCTGTTCCTGCACGGGATTCGGGCGCGTGCCGGGAAAACCGATCGACTTCATGCCGCGCTGTACCTCAGGCATGTTCTGGAAATCCTGAAGCAGGATGCGACCCCAGAAGGCTTCGTTCGTGAGATCGTCGCACCGCTCCGGGACCGGCGTCTCGGGCTCCGCCCCTTCCGCGGCACGCTCAAGGGCATAGACCTCGAAGATGCAGCTGTCGGGATCGGGTCCGTTGGGACGCGCACGGTAGCCCAGTACGCAAGTCGGCTGAATGAGGATCACGGAGTTCGGGAACAGGTGCCAGTCGAATCCCGCGGCGGCGGACTGTTCCGCCGTCACCTGCGGCCACGTGACACCTCGTTGCGCGTCGGCCTCGCGCCACCATCGCGAGAACTGCGCGAGCACTTGCGGCGGCGGCGTGCCCTCCGGAATCTCGTTGGGCAAACGCTGGGCGGCTCGGACACTGGTGTCGGTGACATAGGCGTCGAGCGTGTCCTTCATCTCCTTGTAGAGACCGGCAAGCGATTGGCGCACGTCGTCACGTGGGTCAGGCAGGATGCGCGACGATCCCTGGCCCGGCAAGCGCCGCGACGGGCGACCATGATGGGCATGCCAGCCGCAGCTTTTGCTCCAGGTGTAGTCTTCGTTGAAGCGCAGAAGCTGGGGATGGCTGGCCTGGAGATGATAACTCTCGTTGAACGCCTCCAGCGCCACTTTCCAGTTGCACGGCATGATCAACCACTTGCGCCAGCGGTAGCGCATCCGTTCGATCTCGAATGAATCGAGCATGGTGGCAGCCGGCTCCAGGAACTCGCGGAGCGGCGGCGCTTCACGGTCCATGGTGACGTAGACGTAGCCGCCCCAGGTGTCCACCCTGACGGGCGCGAGCCGGAGATTCTCGTCCGTCAGCGCGTCGCCCCAATCCTGACGATCGACGACACGGACATTGCGTCCCTCCAGGTCCCATTGCCAGCCGTGGAACCGGCATCGGAAGCCCTTGGCCGTTCCGCATCCGCTCGCCAACCGGCGGCCACGGTGCATGCAGACATTGTGAAAGCCCTTGATCTCGTCGGGCGCCGTCCGAACAACGATGATCGACTGGTCGGCGATGTCATAGGTCACGTAATCGCCGACGTTGCGAATCTCCTCCAGCCGACAGGCCCATTGCCAGACCCGCTGCCACAAGCGCGTGTTTTCGCGCCGGGCATAATCCGCCGAGATATAGGGTTCGACTGAGAGGACCTCCGCCTGCGGCGGAGCCGGTCGGATATCCTGTGCTTCCTTCATGACGGCGGTTCCCAAACAATGATCGGCGGCATCGCTGAAAGGACAGGCCGGATATCAGCCTCTCCGCGGCGCGCGCGCCACGTAAGCGCGCCGGAATGAGACTCGCCGCGCCGGCCAGATTGCCGCGTCCTCAGCCGGAAAGGGTATGAAGACGGCCCGCTCCAATCAATTGAAGTCCATCCTATGTGTGATATGTGCGGCGATCCGTTTCGGCGCATGCAGGATGAGGGCCGCCATCCGCACGCCGCCAGTGTTTCGCCAACGGTCGTTCAAGATCGACATCCCTAAGCCGCGAACGGCATCGGCGTGTCCCAGAGTTCGTAGCGGAGCGGCAGATACTTCAGTCCGTTCACGAAGTACGACTTCGTCATCTGCGGCTCTCCGGCCAGGGCAACCAATTTGAGCGCGGGTATCAGCGCTTCGAACAGCGCAATCAACTCGCGCCGGGCAAGATGCTGGCCGAGGCAGACGTGTGGACCATAGCCGAAGCCGAGATGCTGAAAGGCCGGACGATCGATCGAGAAGACCTCGCCGTCCGCGATCCGGCTTTCATCCCTGTTGGCGGACGCATAGCAGAGCATCATCCAGTCATTGGCCTCTATCCGGCGGCCTCCGAGTTCGGTGGGCTCCGTCGGCGAGCGCATGAAGCACTTCACGGGCGAGGCCCAGCGCACACCCTCCTCCACCAGCTTCGGGATCAGCCCACGGTCGGCCTGCACGCGCCGCAGCAAGTCGGGCTGGGTGGCGAGCGCGAGCATGACGGCACTGGCGGTGGTCGATGTCGTATCGTGACCGGCGGTGGCGATGATCGAATAATAACCCATGAGGTTGGTCTTCGGCAGCGGCGCGCCGTCGACCAGGGCATTCGCCAGCACGGTCGCAAGATCGTCGCGCGGGTTCGCGCGGCGGTCCTCGGTAAGACGCGCGAAATAGGCGTGCAGTTCGCTAGAGACCGCGCGCAATGCTTTGGCGTAGGCCTCCGGATCGTCGACATCGATGTCCTTGGGGCGGTGGTCCGGATCCAGGGGCGCGAACGCCCGCTGTGTCAGATTCAGCATGAGGCCGAAATCCTCCTGCGGCACGCCCAGCATCGACATGATGACCTCGAGCGGATAGCCCAGGGCGACTTCGGCGACGAAGTCGCAGGATGTCTTGCCGCGCAGCTTGGCGATCGCGCCGCGCGCCAACGTCGCGATCCTCTCGTCCAGCTTGGCAAGGTTCTTCGGCGAGAACCAGCTATGGGTGAGAAGCCGGTATTTCATGTGTTCCGGAGGATCCATGGCCACGAGCGATCGCGCCAGGCGCGGGCTACCGCCGGTCACGGCCCGGATTCTCGCTTCGGATGCCTTGTCGACGAGCGTCACACTGCGGTTTCCCACCGGGAAGCGCTTGTTGTCGCCGCTGACTTCGTGGACGTCGGCATAACGCGTAATGACCCAGAACGGGTCAAAGCCCGCGGGATGCGCGCGACCGATCGGATTATTCGCTCTGAGCCAAGCGTAGGTGCGAAGGACGCGGCCGTCGGCGTATGCGCCGGGGTCCACCAAGGCTGCCGCGTGCTCGGCAGGTATGTCGACGCCAGATCCGACCATCTGCATCCTCCCTCATAATTGATCGATCACACAAATATCAGCATCGCGCCGGGCTGCCAACCCGGATATCGCCGTTGTGCGGCGTTTCAGCCGGTTGGCCGGTTGCGAAAGACCGTCTGTGGGCTGGTGAATTCCAGCATGCCTTCGATGCCGCCTTCGATGCCGACGCCGGATTGCTTGCGTCCCGCGAAGGGCGCGAAGGCCGACAGACGCGGCAGCCCGTTGATGAAGACCGAGCCGGTGTCGAGGCGGCGTGCGACGGCGGCGGCACGGTCCTCGTCGGCGGACCAGACCGAACCGCCGAGGCCGAATTCGCTGGCGTTGGCCCGCGCGATCGCGTCGTCGATGTCGCTGAAGCGCAGGAGCGGCAGGACGGGGCCGAACTGCTCCTCGCGGACGATGCGGCTGGCATCGGGCGGATCGTCAACCAAGGTGACGGGGACAAAGTAGCCGGGCGCGGGCGCAGGTCCACCTCCCGCCAACACCGTATAGCCGCTGTCGCGGATGTCCTGGAGCAGACCCAGCACACGTTGATATTGAGGGCGATTATTGATCGGGCCCAGCTGTGTCCCCGGCTGCGCGCCATCGCCCACCTTGACCGTGCGGGCAAGTTCGGCAAGTTCGGTGGTCAGCGGGCGGTAGATGGCGTCATGGATATAGAGCCGCTTGGTGGCAATGCAGAGTTGACCGTTGTTGGTGAAGGCCGACCAGAATAGTTGCTCGGCCAGCTTGCGGACATCGGCATCGGGCAGCACGATCGCCGCGTCATTGCCGCCCAACTCCAACGTGACGCGCTTCAAGGTGAGCGCGGCACTTTCCATCACGCGCCTGCCGGTCTGGGTTGAGCCGGTGAAAGTAATTTTGTCGATGCCCTGATGGGCCGTGATCCAGGGGCCGAGCGCATCGCCGCCGCTCACGACATTGAACACGCCGGGCGGCAGGACAGCGCGCGCCAGTTCCCCCATCGCCAGCGTTGTGAGCGGCGTGAAGGGCGACGGTTTTAAGATCACCGTGTTGCCGGTCAGCAGCGCGGGACCGAGCTTGAACACCGCCAGCGCCAGCGGGAAATTCCAGGGGACGATCGCGCCGACTACGCCCAGAGGCATGTGACGGGTTTCGAAAAGTCGGCCCGCGCCATCGTCGGCATGTAGTGTCGGCAGATCCTGCGTGGCAATCGCCTGGAGTCGCATCCCAGAGCCGCTCACTTCCATGCGTGCCTCGCGATGGGGCTTGCCCTGCTCCATCGTTAGTACGGCCATGAGTGTCTCGGCGTTATCGATCAGGAGCTGCCCAAGCGCGTGCACGCATTTGCGGCGCGTCTCCATCGGCGTCGCAGCCCAGACCGGGAACGCCGCGCGCGCCGAGGCCACGGCTTCATCGAGTTGCGCGCGAGAACACTCGGGCGCGCTGGCGAACGCGCGCTCCGTGGCGGGATTGATCACATCGAAATGGCCGTCGGCCGGTGCCGCGCGGCCGTCGATGGTCATGCTGAAGTCGTGCGGGAAAGTCATACCTAACGTCTCCTGTCGCGACTCAGCTGAAGGTAAGAACGGCTTTAGCCGTCCGGCCCGCATGCTGGTCAGCAATCGCATCGTTGATGCGTTCGAACGGATAGGTCCTGATCATGCGGTCGATCGGCAGCCGGCCCGCCCGGTGGTGCTCCAGCAGCATCGGCAGGAAGTGCGCGGGATCCGCGTCGCCGAGATAGATACCGCAGACGCGCAGTCCCCTGCCCATGATGATGTTCAGGTCCGCCGGTAGACGCGTGCCGCGCGGCGCGATCCCGGCGAAGCCCAGCACTCCTCCCGAGGCCATTGCGCGCAAGGCCGCGCCCAGCACGGCTTCCTGGCCGGTCGTGTCGAACGCGCGGTCAACGCCGTGCGGTAGAATCTCGCGCACGGCGGCGGCAAGATCGGGTGTGGTCGTGGGATCGATTGCATGGGTCGCGCCGAGATCCAGCGCCAGCGCGCGGCGGCTGGCGTGCGGCTCGACGACAACAATCGGAGCGCAGCCGGCGATCACTCCGCCGATTACGGCGCTCAGACCTACCGGCCCGCAGCCGGTGACGAGCAACGCGGAACCGCGTTCGGGCTTCAGAATATTGAGCACGCCTCCGACGCCGGTCTGAACGCTGCAGCCGAGCGGCGCGGCGACGGCGAACGGCACATCCGGACCGATCGGAATAACGTTGCGCACATAGGTCAGCGCGTGAGTAGCGAAACTCGATTGCCCGAAGAAGTTCGATGCGAGTGCCGCGCCGTCCAGCCGCAGCGTGCTGGACCCGTCAGGCCGCGCGCCGGCGAAATTGAGTTGGCGAATCTCGCCGCAATGGGCGGGGTGGCCCGCCGCGCATTTGGCACAGGCCCCACACGAACGGAAGGACAACGCCACCCGATCGCCCGGCCGCACTGTCGTGACCTCCCGGCCAACCGCCTGAACCACGCCGGCACCCTCGTGGCCGAACACCCCCGGGCGGCCGAAGCGATAGCCGTCTTGCTGAGCAAAGATGTCGGTGTGACACAACCCAACCGCGGCCATGCGCACCAGCACCTCGTCCGCACGCGGGGCGTCCAGCTCCACATCGGCAATGTGGAAGGGGCTTCCATCGGGCGATGCGACCGCGGCCTTGACCTTCACCGAATTTCCTTCCGCGCCAAATCGGGATTCGCAGTAAGTTGATCGATCGATCAATTAATCTGCTAATCCCGTGCAAGGCCAAAGGCAAGCGCCGGCTCGCGAACGGCCTTGATCAGCGGGGGGCGACCTGGCTGGAGATGCCCTTGAGGACCATCGCCGTGATCAGCCGCGCATAGTCGCGCTTCAGCTCTTCGGTGATTACGTCGATGCCGAACACATCGGCGAGGGCCGTGCGGCGCCAGAACATATGGTCGCAGGCGCCGGTGACGATGAAATAGAACTGCGCGGGGGAAATCGGCCGGAAGATACCCTCGCGCTGGCCCTGTTCCAGCAGCTTCTTTTGGAAGGCCGCGATCGGCCGCACCAGTAGCTCGCTGACGCGCCGCGCCGAGGCGCGGTCCTTACCGTGCGTCAGGGCGTGCACCAGACGGTTGAGATACGGCGCGCGATACGCGGCGTTGACCAGTCCGCCGATATGCAGTCGCAGCTTGATGACGGCCGGGAGATCGGCCTCGGCCAGCTCGCGCAGTTGCTCAACGGCCCGGGCGCTGGCGCGCTCAAGCTGGGCGATCATCAGGCCCTCTTTACCGCCGAAATGGTATTGCACCAGCGTGCTGCTGAGTCCGGTGCGCTTGGCGATCTCGCTGAGGGAGAAATCGGCGCTGGCGTCTTCGACCATGGCCTCATGCACAGCCTGCATCAGAAATTCGCGGGTCTCGGCCCGGTTCTGCAATTCGCTCCAGGACGGTCTGCCCCGACGCCCCGTTCGCGGCTTCGTCTTCGCCTTCGTCGCCGGCTTCAGACGCTTCGCAGCGTTGGTTTGCTTCATGAAAGAGCCAATCCGTCCCGGTGGCCGCGTACGAAAGCGTGGCTTGAAAGATCGGTTATCTAAACGAAACCGCGGCAGCGTCGCAAGCAGCCAATGACAGCGCAAAACGTCCACGGTGGCTGCCGTGTCGGGGCCCACTGGACATTTATTGAATAATCGGTCAAATAGGCGATCGAGGGAGACAGTGCAATGCCGGAAGCCTGGATCATCGATGCAGTCCGCACGCCCCGCGCGATCGGGAAGGTCGACAAGGGCGCGTATGCGAACGTTCACCCCCAAGAGCTGTTCGCCACGCTGCTCTCCGCCCTTGAACGGCGGAATGCGCTCAAAACCGGTGACGTCGACGATGTCATCGCCGGCTGCAGCATCCAGCAGGGCAAGCAGGGCGGTTGCCTGGCGCGCATGGCCGCGCTCCTGGCGGGCTGGCCCTACGACACGCCCGGCCTGACCATCGATCGCTTCTGCGGATCGGGTTTGTCGGCGGTCGGTCTTGGCGCCATGGGCATCCTTTCCGGCATGCAGCGGGTGGTGGTTGCCGGCGGCGCGGAATCGATGTCCTACATCTCAACACTTTCGCCGCGACCGCTTCCCGACGGCGGCAATCCGCGGCTTCGCGCCAAGTCGCCGCTGCCGCGTCCTGGTGTCGCCGCCGATGTGATCGCGGCACTGGAAGGGTTCACGCGCGAGGACACCGACGGGCTGGCGCTCGAAAGCCAGAAGCGGGCGCAGACTGCGATCGAGAACGGATATTTTACCCGCAGCACCGTACCGGTAGAGGACGAAGCCGGCCGCCCGCTCCTCGATCGCGAAGAATATCCGCGGCCGGACACCACGCTGCAAAAACTGGCCCAGCTTCCGCCGGTTTACGCCGCGCTCTACGACACGCCGCTGGATGAGGCCGGCACGACGCTGCGGCACCTGGTGGAGCAACGCCATCCGGGAATCGAAGTCAAACACGTGCACCACGCGGGGAATTCCTCGGGCGTGGTCGATGGCGCGGGCGCCGTGCTGTTGGCTTCATCCGACTATGCACGGGCGCAGGGGCTGAAGCCGCGCGCGCGCATACGCGCGGTGGCGACCGCGGGCGACGACCCGCTGATGATGCTGAATGCTCCGGTCCCCGCGACGCGCAAAGCACTCGCCATCGCCGGAATGACGACCAAGGACGTGGATCTCTTCGAGGTCAACGAGGCGTTCGCCGTGGTCCCGCTCAAATTCATGCGCGACCTGGGCGTCGACTCCGCGCGGGTGAATGTGAACGGCGGCGCGATCGCGCTCGGTCATCCGATCGGCGGCACGGGGGCGATCCTTCTCGGCACCCTGCTGGATGAACTGGAGCGCCGCGACCTGGGCGTGGGACTCGTCACCCTTTGCGCCAATGGCGCCATGGCGCCGGCGATGGTCATCGAGCGCATCTGACAAGACGAACCCGGGGCGATCATCGTGCATCCTCGTATCCACGCCGGCACCAATCCCGACCGCCCGGCCATCATCGACACCCAGTCCGGCGCGGTCATGAGCTTTGGCGAACTGGAGCGGGCGGCCAACCGCGGGGCCCACGCCTTGCGCGCCTTGGGGGTCGGCCCGCGCGGCGTAGTCGCACTCGCCTGTGAGAACCGTTTCGCGTTCATGGTCGCCTATTGGGCGGCGCAACGCGCGGGGATCATCCTGGTGACGGTCTCCACACGCCTGACCGCCGCCGAAATGTCATACATCTTGGCGGACAGCGGAACGGAGCTGCTGCTGATTTCGACCACGCTGCCAGCCGCCCAGTCCGGCCTGGCGGACCTGCGCGCTGGCCTGCCCCGGCTTTCGGTGGTGAGTATCGGCCCGGCCGCGGGCGTCCGGGACTGGGAAACCCTGCTCGCCGATCAGCCGGATACGCCGATTGCGGACGAGAGCGCCGGATGCCGCATGGTGTATTCGTCCGGCACTACGGGGCGACCGAAGGGATTGCTGAAGGGAGCCGTCGGCGGTCCAGTGGTCCGGGCAACCGGACCGGCCGCCATGCTGCGCGACAATTATGGAATCACCCCGGACGACTATTATCTGAGCTCGGCGCCGCTCTATCACACTGCCCCGCTCACGTGGGGTGTCGCCGCCCAGGAGATCGGGGCGACGCTGGTCATGATGCCGCGGTTCGATCCCCTGGAGTTTCTATCAGCGGTGAAGCGCTGGCGGGTCACCGCGGCCCAGCTCGTGCCGACGATGTTCATTCGATTGCTGCGGCTGCCGCCGGAAACACGGGCTAAGGCCGACCTCTCGTCGCTGCGGCGCGTTGTGCATGCCGCCGCTCCATGCCCGGTTCCGGTGAAGCATGCGATGATCGAGTGGTTGGGACCGATCCTCACCGAGTACTACGCCGGCTCCGAAGGCAACGGCAGCACCCTGATCCATTCGGACGAATGGCTGAGGAAGCCAGGCTCGGTCGGACGATCGATCATGGGCGTCCTGCACATTTGTGATGATGCGGGCCACGCGCTGCCGGCGAACGAGATTGGGACCATCTATTTCGAGGGCGGGGGCCAGTTCGCCTATCACAACGACGACGACAAAACGCGCAAGTCGCGCAATCCGCTGCACCCGGAATGGTCGACCATGGGAGACCTGGGCTACGTCGACGACGACGGGTTTCTGTTCCTGTCCGACCGCAAGGATTTCATGATCATCTCCGGTGGCGTGAACATTTATCCGCAGGAGATCGAGAACGTGCTGCTCGCGCACCCGGCGGTCGCCGACGCGGCGGTCTTCGGCGTGCCGAACGCCGAATTCGGCGAAGAAGTGAAGGCGGTTGTGCAGCCGGTCCGTTGGGAGGACGCGGGGAAAGAACTTGCAACCCGTCTGACGTCGTGGTGCCGGGAACAGCTTGCCGACTTCAAGTGCCCGCGCAGTATCGACTTCGAGCCGGCGCTGCCGCGCGCGGAAACCGGGAAGCTCTACAAGAAGGCGCTGAAGGCACAGTACTGGCCTTCGGAAACGGTTGACGGGCAATCACCGCGCGGCGGTGGCGCCTGAGAATCACGGAAAGCAGACGGGAGCCATGATTACACACGACGAGAGCCGGATGATCCGCGACACGGTCGCGAAATTCGTGAAACGCGAACTGATCCCGCTGGAGCCGCTGGTGCTCAAGCGTATGGCCAAGGGGATGGACCCCATCCTCCCGCCGGAGGAGCGCGCCCGTCTGGAAGAGATCTCCCGGGATATCGGGCTCTGGGGTCTTGAAGCGCCCGCGGCGCTGGGCGGAATGGAGTTGCCGGCGACGGTGATGGCCGGTGTGTTCGAAGAGATGGCGACGACCTGCGTGCCTTATCGCCTGCCGCCGGATTCGCCCAACCTGCACATGCTGCAAGCGGTGGCGAACGAGACGCAGCGGCAGAAATACCTGCCGGGCTATTGCAGCGGCAAGCTCAAGTCGGCGATCGCGATTTCGGAGCCGGAGGCAGGCGGCGACCCGGCCGCCATGCGCACGCGCGCGGTCAAGGACGGCGGCCAATGGGTGATCAACGGCCGCAAAATCTGGATTTCAAATGCCGCCGACGCCGACTTCACGATTGTCATGGCGCGGGTAGGCGAGGGCAAGCGCGAGGAAGGCATCACTTCCTTCATCGTCGACAAGGGCACGCCCGGTTTCATCGTCGAGCGAGAAATCCAGATGATCGCGGCCCACAAAACCTATGAAGTGGTATTCGAGGATTGCCGCGTGCCGGAGTCCGCGCTCCTGGGCGAGATCGGCCAGGGCTACGGACCCATGCAGCTCAGGTTGATGATGCGGCGTCTTGAAATCGGTTCCATGGCGGTGGGGCATGCCCAGCGGGCTCTCGACATTCTCGCCACTCACGCTCTGCAGCGCGTGACATTCGGCGTACGCCTCGCCGACCGCCAGGCCATACAGTGGTGGATCGCCGACATCGCCACCCGCCTCCATGCCAGCCGCTTGATGATCGCCGACGCGGCCGCGCGTGTCGATCGCGGCGAAAGTCCGCGCAACGAGATCAGCATGGTCAAGATTTTTGCCGTCGAGCTCGCCTACGAGGCGCTCGACTATGCGATGCAAACTCTCGGGGCGCTGGGGATGACGATGGAGACGGCGCTTTACCCCCTTTGGCAGGATGCGCGCCTGATGCGGATTTACGAGGGTCCGACCGAGGTCCATCGCCAGGCCATTGCCCGCCGCACGCTACGCGACTACGCGTGACAAGCAAGAATAGCCGGACGGCCGGCGCGATCGGGGCCGTCATGCAATCAATTTCGAACGCGATGCGCCACGGGCGCAATATTGGGAGAGCGGAATGAAGCTGAACGATTCTGTTGCTGCAGTTGTGACCGGCGGGGCTTCTGGCCTCGGCGAGGCCACGGTACGGGCGCTGGCTGCCAAGGGCACGCGGGTGGCAATCTTTGACGTCGCCGAGGAGAAAGGGAACGCGGTTGCCGCCGACGTCGGCGGCTTGTTCTGCAAGGCCGATGTCACCGACGACGAGAGCACGCAAGCGGCCTTCGCCAAGGCGCGCGCCGCCCACGGCCAGGAGCGCGTGCTGGTCAACTGCGCCGGCCGCGGCAACATCTTCAAGACCGCGAGCCGTGATCGCAAAACCGGCGAGATTCGCCCGTTCCCGATCCAGGAGTTCGAACGGGTCATCCGCCTGAACCTGATCGGGACCTTTCGCTGTATCGCGTTAGCGGCGGCCGGCATGCTGACGCTGGATCCTTCTGAACCGGACGGCGAGCGTGGCGCGATCGTCAACACCGGCTCCGTCGCGGCCATCGACGGCCAGTCAGGACAGGCGGCCTACTCCGCCGCCAAGGGCGGGATCGTGGGCATGACGCTGCCCATCGCCCGCGACCTGATGAACGAAGGCGTGCGCATCAACACCATTCTGCCCGGCTTGTTCGCGACGCCGCCGATGTTGGGCGTGGCCGAGAACTTTCGTGCGGCGCTGGCGGCCCAGGTGCCGTTCCCGAAGCGATTGGGCAACCCCGCGGAGTATGCCGCGCTTGCGCTGTTGATGATCGAGAACAGTTATTTCAATGGCGAGGCCGTTCGCCTCGACGGCGCGATCCGGATGAACCCGCGCTGATCGACGCGCCGTCACAGCCACATCGCGATCAAGGGAGCACAAGGTGGAGCACCGCTACAGCATCGTCGCGCGGGAGGGGCACGTCACCATCGTCACCCTGAACCGCCCCGAGCGCATGAACGCGCTCGACCACGAGGCCCACCGCGAATTCGCGGGTGTGTTCGACGACTTCGAAGCCGATCCCGATCAATGGGTGGCGATCGTCACCGGCCAAGGGGAACGGGCGTTTTGTGCCGGGAAGGACCTGAAGGCCACGGCGGCCTCCGGCTACAATTTGAACGAGCGTGTGGAGAGCGGCTTCGCAGGACTGACGCATCGCCTCGGGCGCAACAAGCCCGTGATCGCGGCCGTCAATGGGATCGCGCTCGGTGGCGGCTTCGAACTGGCGCTCGCCTGCGACCTGATCATCGCCGCCGAAAACGCCGTCTTTGCCCTGCCGGAGCCCCGCGTCGGTCTCGCCGCCCTTGGCGGCGGCCTGTTGCGTCTGCCGCGGCAGATCGGCGAGAAACAGGCGCTTGGCATCATTCTCACCGGCCGCCACGTGTCGGCTCAGGAGGGACAGGCGCTGGGTTTCGTGAATGAGGTCGTCGCCCCCGGCCAGGCACTGGACGCCGCGCGGCGCTGGGCAGCCCAGATCTGCGAGGCGAGCCCCATGGCCATTCGCGCGGCGAAGGAGGTCGTGCGCCTTAGCGACGATCGACCGCTCGCCCAAGCGCTCGAGGACTCGCTGCGATCGCCCGCGGTCCTCGCCATGCTGGCGTCGGAGGACGTCAAAGAAGGCCCTCGGGCCTTCGCCGAAAAGCGCAAGCCGAAGTGGAAAGGGACCTGACCGCGGCGCCGGACCGAGGCGGCGCTCGCACTACATACGTGAAAAGGACGGCGGCAACGCCGCTCACCCCTTCCAACCCGCCCGCCGCTGTGCATGCTCTGAACGCGGAGGAGCCAAGGTGACCCGTACCGACGTTGAATGGCCTGACCAGGGGCCGAAAAAGGAAGATCGGACCGGTCCGCTGGCTGGTGTTCGGGTGCTGGACCTCACCAGCGTCGTCATGGGGCCGTGGGCGACCCAGATTCTGGGCGACCTGGGCGCAGATGTCATAACGATCGAATCCCTGGACGGCGGAATGAACCGCGATTTGGGCCGCCGGCACCTTCACCAGGGGCTTTCCGGTCTGGGCCTTAATCTGCTCCGCAACAAGCGGAGCGTCTCCGCCAACCTCAAGGACGCTGGCGTGCGGCTAGCGGTGCTTAAGGTCGCAGTCACCTGCGACATCGTCATCACCAATCTGCGACCGAAGAGCCTTGCCTCGCTCGGCCTAACCTACGCTGACTTCAGCGCCGTCCGCGCGGATATCATCTACTGTGCCGCGCAGGGCTTCAGGAGCGACGGCCCGCGGGCCAACGATCCGGCTTACGACGACATCATCCAGGCGGAGAGCGGGCTGGCGGACGCCGCGGCTCGAACGGGCCGCGATCCGATGCTGGCGCCCACGATCATCGCCGACAAGGTCAGCGGCATGACGGTTGTGAACGCCGTCCTGGCCGCGTTCATCCACCGACAGCGGACCGGGCGCGGCCAGTATGTCGAAGTTCCGATGCTGGAAGCGATGCGGGCGTTCATCCTGGTCGAACTCGGCGGCGACGCGATCCGCGATCCGAATGCACCGCCCGGCTATGCGCGCGTGTTCAGTCCGGCGCGCGGACCGCAGCGAACCAAGGACGGCTGGATCAACATGCTTCCCTATTCCACGGCGGACTACGACGCGCTTTTCGCCGAGGCGGGACTGCACGATTTGGTGGGCGGGGAGCGTTCGGCCACGTATCGGGCGATCGTGGATAACGCGACGTTTCTGTACGGCAAGCTGCGCGAGCTCGCCGCCACCAAGACCACCGCAGAATGGCTGGCGTTCTGCACCGTGAACGCGATTCCGGTTGGCCGGGTGCGAAAGCTCGACGAGTTGGTGTCTGAGCTGCCGGCGCAGAATCATCCTGTCATCGGCGCCTATCGCCACATCCCCCAGCCGATCCGCTTCGATGACAGCCCGACCGCGCTGCGGCGGCATGCGCCCCTGCTGGGTCAGGACAGCATTGCTGTGCTCAAGGAGGCAGGCGTGGCCGACGAGGAGATCGAGGCAATGATCGCGCGCGGCGCTATCGCCGTACCCAGCGATGACGGTTGAGCCTCTATCTGCAACGCAAGCATGGCGGCGCCATTGGCCGGCCGTCCTTGCGGCGAGTGCGGGCGTGGCGCTGTCGACAGCGCCGATCTACGCGATGGGGGTGATGATCCTGCCCCTTGAACAGGAGTTCGGCTGGGCGCGGGCGGAGATCAGTTTCGGCACGACCATCGCCGGCTTCGCGTCGATGTTGCTCACGCCCGCGATCGGGATCGCCGTCGACCGGTTCGGCCCGCGCCGCATCGGAGCTGCCGGATCGGTCATGTACTGCCTCGCGATAGCGGTCCTCTCGCGGGCGAATGCCGACATCTGGTCCTGGTGGCTGCTGTGGGGCGGGATCGCCATCACCGGGCTGTTCGTCGGGCCCACTGTATGGACGGCGGCGGTCTCCAGACTGTTCACCGAAGGCCGTGGCTTCGCCCTGGCGGTCACGCTCTGCGGAACCGGGATCGGTTCATCGCTCACGCCTATTCTGTCCGACTACCTCGTCAACCGTTTCGGATGGCGCGGCGCCTATGTCGGCCTTGCCGGATCATGGGGTTTACTTACGGTGCCGCTGATCCTGCTCTGCTTCAGGGGCGGCGGCCCGGACACCGCCGGGCTCACGGAGACTCCGTCAATCAGCCTGCCCGGCTTCACGGCGCGCGAAGGCCTGAGAAGAGCGAGCTTCTACAAGATCGCGGTCGCCGCTTTGGCGATCTGCCTTGTGGTCGTCTCGTTCATCGTCAACTTGGTGCCGATCCTCACCTTCACAGGCCACAACCGCGGCACGGCGGCGGCGATCGCTGCCATCGTCGGCGTATGCTCGATCGTGGGGCGTCTCACCACCGGCCATTTGCTCGACCGGCTCGATCCCAATCGCGTCGCCGGCGTGGCCGTGGCTTTGCCGATCCTGTCGGTCCTGCTGCTGATCGCGCTGCCGGCGTCCGTGCCGGCAGCGGTGATCGCAACCATGATCCTCGGACTGTCGCTGGGTGCCGAACTGGATGTCGTGGCCTATTTGGCGTCCCGTCACCTGGGGATGCGCAGCTTTGGCGTGCTGTTCGGGGCGATCTCCGGCCTCGTCTCCTTCGGCGTGGGCATGGGGCCGGTGTTGGTGAACTACATCTACGACACGACCCGGTCGTATTATCCCGCGCTTTGGCTATATATCCCCGGCTGCCTGATTTCCTCGGCGTTATTCCTGTCGCTCGGACGCTTTCCCGACTTCGGCCGAGTCCGCGCAGCCGATGGCGGCACCTCCGGAGATTCCAACATGCCAGCGGACGTGCGACTTAGCGGCCCTTGAAGTTCCCGGATCGCCGTTCGGTGACGGCGCGGATGCCTTCCTTGTGGTCCTCGGTGTCGCGCAGCCAGTTCTGCTCGACCACTTCGATCGCAGTCTGGGCACGCACGGCCTCCGCCAATCCCCGTCGAAGCGTCGCCCGCGTCGCGATCACCCCCAACGGTCCGGCCTCGGCAATCTCGCGGGCGAGTTGAAGGGCCGCGGTACGTAACGCCGCTTCAGGCACAACCTCCTCGACGAGCCCCCAGGCCAGCGCCTGCTCCGGCTTGATGCGGCGACCGGTGAGCAGCATCAAGCTGGCGCGGGATGGGCCGATCAGGCGCGGCAAGGTGAAAGTGATTCCGAACCCCGGATGGAAGCCCAAGCTCACAAAATTGGCGCTGAAACGAGCGGTGTCGGCCGCGACGCGGAAATCTGCCGTCAATACAAGACCGAGCCCCGCGCCCACGGCGGCGCCCTGTACCGCCGCAATCACCGGCGTTCGGGCGGCGAACAGGCGCACGGCTTGATCGTAGAGTGGATTGATCGACGATCCGAGCCCGCCATCCGCCTCGCGGCTGACAAGGTCCGCGCCGGCGCAGAAGTTCTTGCCCTCGGATTGCAGCACCAGACAGCGCAGATCCGCCTCCGCATCGACTGCCGCGAAGGCGTCAGCCAGATCGCGCGCCGACTCGACCGAGATGTGGTTGTGCGGCGGCCGATTGAAAGTGACGAGGGCGACGTGGCCGTCTCGGGTAACCGAAACACTGTCTCCAAATTGCATCTGCATGTTGGCTCCCTAGGATAAAATGTGCCGCATCGTTTGTTCAGGATCGGGATTTCTGCGCAATTTGCCGGAAGAGACCAAGAAAATCTTCCTCCCTCGCGAAACCAGAAGCACCGCAGCGCGTACATGCCTGCGCCAGAAAAGCAGCCGGATCGCTCGGGCTGACCGCAGCATAGCTGAGGCTGCTCCAGGGCGATGGGGGACGTCCCGGTACGGACTCCACTGAATAGGCGCGCCATCCGCCGGGGGTATCGCCCAAGAGGTCCATAGTTTCCGCTTCGACGCCGAGCGCGATCAGGCGATGTGTGCTTTGCGCTTCCACGCTCGAAGCTGGTTTCCAGGGGCCGCGGGCACGCGCCACGGAAAACACGGTCACCGGCGGATTGAACGCATCGGTCTGGGGAAACGCAGGCGTTCCCCGCCGCCGCGCGATTTCGGCGAAGATCGGGCCTGCAGCGTCCGGTGCGATGTCATAGACCGCCGCCACATGCCGGCCGCCGGCCGCGACGGGTGGGTCGGCGGTACAAAGCTGACCCGCGAGCACGCCGTCGATCGCAACGATGTCGCCCAAATGCTGATCGCGGTACCAGGCGACATAGTCATTCTCCCGTCCGGGCAGGCCGCCCGAGAGGATCACCAAGCGTTGGCTCTCCATGGGCAATGCCTACGCCGGTCCAAAAACGGGCGCGGGCGGGCCGTCGTTGTCGGTTGCGACGAAGCGGACCTTCACCCGTTTGCCGATGGCGAGGTCGCCTTCGGCGAAGTCCACGAAGTTGGTGAGCACCAGCGGCCCCTCGTCGAGCGTGACGAAGCCGATCGCAAAGGGCCCCGTGGGGAAGGTCCGCACGATGGAATAGGTGTAGACCGTCCCCGTCCCGGGGCTGTCCTCCCAAGCCGTCTCGGAGGAATGGCACAGCGGGCAGATCGCGCGCGGGTACCAGAAGGCTTCCTGACACGACACGCATCGCTTGATCGCAAAGCGACCGTCCCGGGCGCGTTTCCAGAACTCCTCGGTCTCCAGCGATACGGGGGGTGCGGGGATCGGGCGGCCGAACGCCGCGTGCTGTGTCTGCTGTTCGGACATTGTCAACCTGTTCGCTCCAGGATCGCTGTTGCCGCGCTGTGGCGCATGCCAAGTATACCGCCGGTACCGTGTGCCAAGGCGAGATCGCAGTTCGGAACCTGCACCTTGGGATGGGCCTCGCCGCGAAGCTGGCGCACGGCCTCGATCATTTTCGTCATGCCACCGCGGTTATCGGGATGGTTGTTGCACAGCCCGCCGCCATCGGTATTGACAGGAAGCTTGCCGACGCCGGAGATCAGGCCGCCGTCGGCCACGAAGCGACCGCCATGCCCCTTCTCGCAGAAGCCGAGATCCTCGAGTTGGATCAGGACGGTGATCGTGAAGCTGTCGTAGATCGATGCATACTTGATGTCCGCGGGCTTGACACCGGCCTCGGCGAAGGCGGCGGGGCCGGTGATGGTTGCGGCCGAGCGCGTCAGGTCGACGTTCCGGCCACCGCTTTGCACGCCGGGCGCTTCTGCGGTGCCGATCACCTGAATGACGGGCCGCTTCAGACTCCGGGCCACTTCAGGCGCGACCACCACCAGTGCGCCGCCGCCATCGGTGACGACGCAGCAGTCCAGCAAATGGAGTGGATCGGAGATCAACCGCGACTTCAGCACATCCTCGATGGTCACCAGCTTGCGCAGGAACGCGCGTTCATTCCACTGCGCATGATGGCTGGCAGCAACCTTGACCCACGCGAGTTGTTCCGATGTGGTGCCGTAGGCGTACATATGGCGCATGGCGGCGGCGGCGTAGAGGGCGACGGTGATGCCGCCGTAGATGTGCTCGAAGCCGGCTTCCGGTGCGCCGTCGGTCAAGCCGCTGCCCTTCGCCGGGGCGAACATCAATGCCTCCTTCCGCTGCCGCGGCCGGCCGGCCAGGGTTATCAGCGCAACTTTGCACTTTCCTGCCGCGATCAAGCTGGCCGCGCGGCCGACATGGCCGATGTAGGTCGATCCGCCGAGCTCGGTGGCGTCGGCGTGACGGACGTTCGAGAGGCCCATGTAGTCGATCATGCTGAGTGGGCCGAAACCGGGAACGGCGCCGTCGCAGAAATACGCATCCACGTCGTCGAAACCGAGGCCGGCATCGTCCAGCGCGCCGCGTGCGACCTCGTAATGGAGTTGCGTCGTGGTCGCATTCGGCGCATCGCGCAAGGGATGCTCGAACGCTCCGGCGATACAGGCGCGGGGTGGCCGGCTCATCGGATCGCCCTGCCGCGCGGCATGACGCCGAAATAGGAGCGCGGTGAAATCGTCATGGCTGTCAGTGCCTCTCAGTTAAGGGAATGAGGTGAACGCCGTCCTGGGTTCAAGATTTCGGCATTCCCAGGATGCGTTCGGCCAACACGTTAAGCATGATTTCATTACTTCCGCCGGCGATCGTCCCGCCGAAGGACGTGATGTAGACGTTCATCGGCTGGTCGGGCCGCTCCTCCGCGCCGTGAAGATGGAACTGATCCTGAAGCCCCTGCGCGCGCAGCATGAAGTCGCCGACCTTGCGCTTCAGCGTGGTGTTGATCACCTTCACGTAAACCACGGTCTCAAGGGTCGAGGCCGCGTTCGCTTCGTTCTCGCGCATCAGTCGCCGCAACAATCGGCGGCACCCCTGCATCTCGGCGAACAGGCGTGCGAACTCGCGCGTCATCTCCGGGTCCTGCAGCCAGGCCGCGTCCGCGCGGAGCGCGTCGGCATGGAAGGCCTCCATCTGGTAGCGCAGTCGCTCGCCGGCATCGAACGCCAGAATGCCGCGTTCCGCCGACAGCGTGGTCTGCGCAACGGTCCAGCCTTGGTTCTCCTCGCCGACCCTGTTCTCCACCGGAATGCGAACGTCGGTGAGGAAAATCTCCGCGAATTTCGCGGAACCGTTCACCTGGCGTAATGGCCGGACCTCGACGCCCGGCGTCTTCATATCCATGAGGAAATAAGTGATCCCTTTGTGCTTGGAGGCCTGCGGATCGGTGCGCGTCAGCAGAATGCAATGCGCGGCGTACATCGAATAGGACGACCAGATCTTCTGGCCGTTGACGATATAATGATCGCCGTCGCGAACCGCTCGCGTACCGAGCGAGGCAAGATCAGACCCGGCGTTGGGCTCCGAAAAGCCTTGGCACCAGACCACGCCCTTGGAGACGCCGGGCAAGTGGCGGCTCTTTTGCTCCGGCGTGCCCCACCGGATAAGCGTAGCGGGAATGTGATTCAGCGAGACGGTGAACAGCGACATCGGCGGCGCGCCAACGCGCGCCATTTCCTCGGCCACGATTACCTGGTTCGACAGGCTGAGATCGGCGCCGCCGTAGGCCGAGGGCCAATGGGGCGTGGCCATGCCTACCTTGTTGCGCTCCGCCATCCACCACTGCTGACGCTTGTAAAAATCATCGGCGGTCCGATCCGGGAAAGCGCGCTTCTCCGCCGCAACTGTTTCCTCCAACCAGTTCCGCGCCGCCATGCGAAACGCTTGGGGATTACGCGCCTTGCCGAGAATGTCGTGTCCACCCGGCTGCTTTGCGGCCGGCTCTGCGATCACAGTGGTCATGCTGCAATGTCCGCGGTGCTGCGTCCTTCACGTGCCGCCAGCGCGAGCGCCTCAGCGGCCAGATTGCGCATCGCCCGGTTGTCACCGCACAGTTCGCGGGCGAGGAGCGCACGCTTCAGGAAGATGTGGCAATCGAACTCCCAGGTGAAGCCGACGCCGCCATGAAGCTGGAGGCAATCGTCGGCGACGAAATAGAAGGCTTCGCTCGCCGACGCCTTGGCCAGGAAGGCCCACAGGACCGCCGACGGACTCTCGAGGCTTGCGGCCTCGATCGCGTGTTCCAGTTGCTGTTCAGCCTCGACGATCGCGACGAACATTTTGGCGACGCGATGTTTCAGTGCCTGCAGGCTCGCCAGTGGCCGTCCGAACTGTTGCCTGTCCTTCAAATAGGCGACGGTCTGCCCGGCAATGGCGCGTGCCGCGCCCACGCAATCACCGGCGACGGCAAGGGCGAAATAGCGGCGCAGGAGATTGCCGGCCGCGCCGTCAGCGTCCGGGACGACAAGCAGCGGCGCGACGCCTTCGCACGCCAGGCGCCCGACGCGGCGCGTGCGGTCCCAAAGCTCGATCCCTTCGAGCCTTGCCGACTTCTCTCCGACCGCCACCAAAGCAAGCGCTCGCCCTGCCTCATTCTCCACCTCAATCACCGCCATCCCGGCCGAGGCGGGGATGAGCAGCGGCGCGGAGGTGCCCGCGAGGCGACCGGCACGCAGAGGTGTCGCAGCTCCGCCCGGTGCCACGGGGATGCCGAGTGTCAGCTCGCCGGCAACGATCTGCTGAACGACAGCGGCGGTTTCACCGCTGCCTGCCTGGCGGGATAACCACTGCGCGCCGACCAGGGTGGAAAGAAACGGCCCCGGCGCGGCGGCCGCGCCGAGTTGCCGGTGCAGCACGTCGAGGCCCGCCACGCCGAGCCCAAGGCCGCCCGCGGCCTCATCCACGCCCACGCCGAGCCAACCCAACTCGACCGCTGTCAACCACAAGGCGGCATCGAGATCGTTCTTGCCGTCATAGTAGCCGTGCACCGTGCGTCGGTCGCACTTGGATCGCAACACTTCCGAGACGCTCTCGGAGAATGCCGCCAGAAGATCGTCAAAATCTGTCGTCACCACTTGTTCCTGCCAATCGAGGCCGGCGTGAAGTCCGCGCCTGCCGAAACGCAACCGGCGAGCGACCACCGGGTCGCGCTGCGCCGTACATCCGTTGTGATCAATTCGAGCGCCAAATCAAGAGGGGGGACTGGTCGGCCGTCACCTCGGGGCATGCGGGCGGTACAGTTAAATCTCGAAAAACAGCCACAATCTTTGTGGTTTGCCGGCTTTCTCCATCCAAAAAGCGTTTCACATACGTGATTTGAATGATTGAATAATTGTTCTATCACTCAATAACAATTGTCGGCCGGGCGGTGTTGTCCGACATAGGTCTGGCCCGGACGTGGCAACGGAGACGTCTAAGACAAGGGGGGGCGGTCAAGCCGATGAGTGAACTCATTATCGAAAAGCAGGGCGCCATCACGATCCTCACGCTGAACCGGCCCCAGCGACACAATGCCATCAATACGTCCATGAGCACCGCGCTGCGCGAGGCCGTCGCGGACTTTGATCAGGACCTAAGTCAGCAGGTGCTGATCGTCACCGGCTCCGGCCCCAAAGCATTCTGCGCTGGCGCCGACCTCAAGGGTTTAGGCGGTGAAGACGGCGGCGGACGCCGCGCCCCACGGTCCAAGCAACCGGACATCGGTGGCTTGGCCGCCTGCGAAAAGCCGGTGATCGCGGCGATCAACGGATTCGCTGTCGGCGGTGGATTGGAGATTGCGCTGTGTTGTGACATCCGCCTGGCCGTGGAGGACGCGTGGTTCGGTCTTCCCGAGGCGAGCCGCGGCTTCATCGCCGGCGTGGCCGCCGTGGTTCTGCCGCGGATTATCGGAGTCGGCGCGACATTGGACATGATGCTGACGGGCGAGCGGGTTGGCGCGCCTGAGGCTTTCCGCCTCGGACTGGTCCAGAAGGTTATGCCCACCCGCGAAGCGCTGATGGCCGAGGCCATGCGCAAAGCCGAACTGATGTGCGGCCTTTCGCGCGCGGCGTTGATGGGGACAAAAAGGATCGTACGCTTCGCGCGCGACCTGATGCTCGCCGAACAACAGGTCGTGCATGACATGGTCGCCCACCGGGTGCTACTGACGGGCGACTTCATGGAAGGGATCGACGCCTTCCGCGAGAAGCGCGCGCCGCGATTCTCGAAGGGCTGGCCTGATCCGTTGAAGCGCGATTAAGGATTATCCCCGGACACACATAGTGGAAGTTCGATAATGGCCCTAAGCGACGCCCGCCAACTGTTCGATGCCGATTTTCCGCCTACGCTGCCCGCCCTCATCCAGCACGCCGCACGCACGCACGCTACGCGCGAATACCTCGCCGGGCCCGAGCGGCGCCTGACCTTTGCAGAGACGGAACGGGAGTCGGCACGACTCGCGCGCGGGCTATTGGCCATGGGCCTGGGCAAGGGCGCGCGCGTTGGTTTGCTGATGCCTAATGGACCGGATTGGGTGACCTCCTTCTTTGCGATCAGTCGTATCGGCGCGCTGACGGTAACACTCAGTACTTTTTTCCAGAGCAGCGAAATTTCCTGGGGCATCCGCCACAATGATATCGATACCCTGCTGATCTCGGCGAAATACCTGAACGCCGACTATCTGGAACGACTGGAGCGCGCGATCCCCGGTCTGGCGGACCAGCGTACGCCTGAGCTTGCGTTTGCCTCGCATCCCTTTCTGCGCCGCATCATCGTTTGGGGTGAATGCGATCGACCCTGGGCCCTGAAAGGACCGGCAAGCCTCCATGCCGCCGCTGACGCACGCCCCCAATTCGACGACACACTTCTGGCGGCGACTGAGGCCAACGTCGTGGCGGCCGACTGGCTGGTGACGATCTGTACCTCGGGCACCACTGCCGAGCCCAAGGCTGTTGTCCACAGCCACGGCGGTGCGCTGCGGGCGGTGCGGATGTTCACGCACTTCTTCAATCACCGTCCGGACGACCGTCTCTACACAGGCCAGGCTTTCTTCTGGGTGGGCGGACTCAACGTGAACATCATTCCCGCATTGTTCATCGGCAATTGTCTCTGCTTCGCGCGCACGCCGGACGTCGCCGACATCGTCGACACCATCGTTCGCGAGCGGGTGACAATGCTCTCGCTATGGGCGGCCCAAGGCATCGGCATCGCCGAGCACGCAGCTAAGGTCGGCGCCGATCTCAGCCTGATCCGCCGCGGTCTGGGACAGCAGTGCGACGAATGGGGACAGCTGATTCCACGCGACCGTCAGACAATCGCCATGGGCATGACCGAGACTTTCGGCATGCACAGCATGGAGCGCTACTATGTGGCCGCGCCGGCCGGCAAGGCGGGAAATTGGGGGCGCTGCGTGCCCGGTATGGAGCGCCGCGTCGTCGACCCTGAAACCCGCGAGGACGTGGCAGTTGGGCAGGCGGGCGAGCTCTATGTCCGCGGTCAGGCGCTGATGATCGGCTATTACAAGCGCGAGCGGGAGGAGACCTTCACACGCGAGGGCTATTTCGCGACCGGCGATCTCGTCTCGATAGACGAGGACGGCTACATCTATTTCCATGGCCGCCGCACGGAGATGATCAAGACGTCCGGCGCAAATGTCTCGCCCCGTGAAGTGGAGGCGTCGATGTCGAAGCTGGAAGGCGTGCGCGAGGCGATTGTCTTCGGTGTCCCCGATCCGATTAGGGGTGAAGTGGTGGTTGCTGTGGCCGTGCCGATGGAGGGCTGGGCGCTGGAGGAGGCAACCTTGCGTGAGGCGCTGAAAAAAGAGATCTCGTCCTACAAGGTGCCCAAGCACATCTTCTTCATGGGCTTCGACGAGATTCCCCGCACCGGCTCGCAGAAGGTCCGCAAGGGGGATCTGCGCAATCTCCTCGAGCCCAGGATCGCCGCGGGTGGGGCGGCGGACCGTACATGACGCAGGCTAAAACACAGTGTTCACGAATGTGATGCCTGGCATTCGCGTGCATGCTCGTAAGCCTGTAAAACTGAGTCGGTGCCGAGAGCGGGCTCGCGCCTGTTCCGACTGTGAGGAGTAAGCATGCAAGCGCCGCGCAATCGCAAGGAGACTCAAACGGCAACGCCCGCATTCCCGCCGGACGAGGTCCGCGACGACTGGGTGCCGAAGGAAGATTACGTCTCGCGCGAATTCGCCGAGCTTGAGCGCAAGCACTTGTGGCCGCGCGTGTGGCAGATGGCGTGCCGCGAGGAAGATCTACCCTCGCCCGGCAGCTACGTGACCTACGACATTCTAGACGAATCCGTGATTGTGGTTCGCGCCGCGGACGGGGTCCTCAAAGCCTATAACAACGCGTGCCTCCACCGCGGTCGGCGCCTGACGACCGGCGAGGGGCGCACCCCCAACTTCGTATGCCGGTTCCACGGTTGGACATGGGGACTGGACGGCACGAACAAGCGCGTCGTCGACCAGAATGACTGGGGCGGCTGCCTTCAAGCCGCCGAGCTCAAGCTCCACGAGTTCAAGGTGGCGACCTGGGGCGGGTTCGTGTTCATCAACATGGACCCCGATTGCGAGAGCCTTGACACTTTTCTCGGCGACATACCAAGCCGGCTCGACTGCATGGAACTCGAGAAGCAGCGCTATCGCTGGTACATTTCGGTGGAGGTCGAGGCCAATTGGAAGACCTGCCAAGAAGCCTTCCACGAGATGTACCACGTTCAGACGACGCACAGCCGCCTGGAACCACACATGGATACACGGTCCGGCAAATCCTTCGCGGCGGGGCCGCATGGGGTGCTGGTCAAGAACACCGGCACGCAAGTGATCAGCCGTTATGGCGGAGAGCCGCAGTTCTCTGACGCGCGCAAGGCTTTCCTGGAAATGCTGCGCATCAACAAGGACCTCATCCAATCGGTCATCACGGACCGCGACTATCAGGCCGCCAGCCGAATCCTTCAGGAAATCCCGCCCGATGCTTCCTGGGTAGAGGCGGCGGACAAAGGCTTCCAGTTCATAGCGGAGGCCGCCCGCGCGGCCGGCGTGGGCTACCCCGCTCTTACCCGGCAGCAGATCCTCGAGGCGGGCAGCGTCACGGCTTTCTTTCCCAACATGAGCAACGTTATCGCGACGCCGATCGCCGGCCTGTGGTACCGCTTCAGGCCCGCGCCGAACAACGACCCTAATCGCTGCATCTTCGACATTTACGCGCTCGAGCGCTTCACGCCGGGCGCTGAGCCGAAAGTGGAGAAGAAGATCTTCGGCGATTGGCGGAGCTGCGATCTCATTCCGCCCTTCCTGCTCGAGGATTTTGGAAACATCCCGGATGTGCAGCGCGGGATGCGCACCAGACATTGGCACGCCGCGCGCACCAATCCGGTGCTTGAGAGGATCATCTCGAATACTCACCGCGAACTGCGGCGGTTCATTCAAGAGGGCATTGCCAAAGGGACGTAGGCAAATGTGCGCCCCTTTTGCCGCCGCGCCGCCGCGCCGCCGCGCAACGTCCGTATGGGATGAAGCGAAGGCACCATATCCCATATGTGAAATCAGGCCTGAACAAGTGGACCTCGGCCGCGCATCGAACTAAGGGTCGGGACGCGAGTCAGGTGATCAGGGTGGAAGATGGATTTCGAACTCAGTGTCGAACACCGCATGATAGGGGATCTTGCGGCGAAGTTCGTCGCGAAGGATCTCATGCCGCTAGAGGCCCTTGCGTTACAGCGCGAGGCGAGCGGGATGGGGCTGACGCTGCCCTCCGAAGCCCGTGAGCAGCTCGATGCCAAGGCGCGCAGCCTTGGGCTTTGGGGGCTCGACGCGCCGGAGGAATATGGCGGCGCAAACCTGCCGATGACGGCGCTGGTCGGCGTCAAGGAGCAGCTTGGGCGCACGATTACTCCCTATATTCTGCCGCCCGACAGCCCCAACCTGCGGATGCTGGTGGCGACGGTCGACGATCGCCAACGCCGGACCTATCTCGAACCCTATGCGCGCGGCGAGGTCACGTCGGCCATCGCGATCTCCGAGCCGAATGCGGGCGCAGACCCGGCAGGAATGATCACGCGCGCCGAGCGGGACGGCGATGGTTGGATCATCAACGGCCGTAAGATCTGGATCACACGGGCGGCCGAGTCTGACTTCACCATCGTCATGGCGGTCACCGATAAGGCGAAGGGCACGCGCGGGGGTATCTCCGCCTTCATCGTCGATCGCAATACGCCCGGCTTCAACGTCTTGCGCAAAATCGAGATGATTGGCGGTGCCTATACCTACGAGATTGCGCTCGAGGATTGTCGTGTCGAGGGTTGGAAGCTGCTGGGCAAGCTGGGCGAGGGCTTCGCGCCGATGCAGTTGCGGCTCGGCACCCGCCGTATCGAGATTGCGGCCTGGAGCATTGGCATCGCGCAGCGCGCGCTCGACATGATCTGCGAATACGCGCCCCAGCGCACGACTTTCGGCAAGCCGCTGTCCGAACGCCAAGCAATCCAATGGTGGGTGGCCGAAGCCGCGACACGCATTCATGCGGCGCGACTGATGACATACGACTGCGCCTGGAAGCTCGATCAGGGGCGCGATGTCCGGCAAGAAATATCGATGATCAAGTATTTCGCCACCGAAATGGCCTATGAAACCGTCGATGCCGCCATGCAGACATTCGGCGCCATGGGCATGACCAAGGAACTGGTTTTGCATGCGTTGTCGAGCAAGGTGCGCGTCATGAGGATCTACGATGGCCCGACCGAAATTCATAAGTGGGTCATTGCCCGCAATCTCATGAAGTAAGTCGAGCGTCGGATTTCCGGATTGAAAGGTCGATCTGTGGGCGGTGTGCTTAAGGACATTCGGGTGTTGGACTTCGGGCGCTTTATCGCCGGGCCCTATTGCGCCTGCGTTCTCGCCGAATTTGGCGCCGAGGTGATCCGCGTCGAACGGATCACCGGCGGCGAGGATCGCTTCGTCGGTGCGCATCTGGCGGAAACCGGCGAAGGTCCGATGTTCCTGCAGCACAATCGGAACAAGCGCTCGCTGGCGCTCGACCCGACCACGCCGGAGGGGCGCGAGGTCATGAACCGGTTGGTGGCGACCGCAGACGTGGTGATCGCCAACCTTCCTTGGGATGCGCTGCCCAAGCTCGGACTGGACTATGAGAGCCTCAAGTTGGTGAAGCCCGACATTATCCTGGCGACCATGTCGACCTTCGGCCATACCGGTCCTTACGCCCCGCGTGTGGGATTCGACGGCGTGGCCCAGGCAATGTCGGGCGGGATATGGCTGAATGGAACCGGCGACGGTCAACCGGTGAAGGCCGCCGCGCAATACACCGATTTCGGAACCGCGTTAGCCTCGGCCGTCGGTATTCTCATCGCGCTGCGACACCGCGATCAGACCGGTGAAGGCCAGATCGTCGAAGGGTGCCTGCTCAAGACCGCGCTCATGTTCGCGAGCGCCTTCCTCATGGATCAAGGCGTATTGGGCGAATTCCGCACCGCCAATAGCAATCGCTCGCAGACGTCGGCACCTTCGGGCGTCTTCAGGGCCCGCGATGGCTGGCTGATCGTTCAGGCGGCCACCAATCCAGTGTACCGCCGCTGGGCCCGCCTGGTGGGCGACGAACAACGCTGGCTCAACGACCCCCGCTATAAGGACGACATCAGCCGCGGCAACAACCCCGACGCGATAAACCAACGCATGGAACAATGGTGCGGCGAACGTGGCGTGGCCGAATGCGTGGAAGCGCTGGAGCGGGCGCGGATTCCGGCTGCGCCCGTTCTTTCCCCTCAGGAAGTCTTGGAGGACGCGCACATCACCGAGACCGGCATGCTGCGCCGTCTGCACTTCCCCGGGATCGCCAAGCCCGCGCCGGCCGCGGGGCCGCAACTGTGGCTTTCCAAAACCCCCGGCGAGATCCGCACACGTCCGCCCATGATCGGCGAGCACAGTGCCGAAATCCTGCAAGCCTTGGACTACGCTCCGGAGGAAATCGCACGGCTCGAGGCGCTTGGTGTGATCGGCACGTGGCGCGAGCAGCCGGCTGAAATCGCTGCCGCAACCTCTGGATGAAGCCCATCACACTTGTGACGTCAATCACATATGTGATTAGCTGCCGTTCCGGGCCCTCAGGGCGTGTGATAGCGTCGCCCGCGAAAAGCCGGCGTATTTGCGCAGCGGCGCAGGTCGCGAGGCGCAAGGAGGCGGCACAATGAGTATCCGATCCGACATCGATCTGAAGGGCCGGATTTCGTCCCGCCCGGAACTGCCGGCGCGTGTCGTGAAGTCGGCGACGCGCGTACTTGAAGTGCTTGAATTTTTCGCCGACATCCAGCGCGAAGCCACGGTAATGGAGGTGGCCAACGCGCTGAACTATCCGCAGTCCAGCGCATCCATGCTGCTGCGGACGATGGCGAGCATGGGTTACCTGGACCAGGGTCTGCGGGCGCGCACTTATATCACCTCGAGCCGGGTTGCACTGCTGGGAAGCTGGGTCGACCGCAACTTCGTGCAGGACGGACCATTGATCCAGATCATGAAGGAACTCAACCAGCAGACCCGCGACACGATCGTTTTGATCGGGCGGATCGGGATAGAGTGCCAGTATATCTATGTTGTCCAAGCGATCAGTCGCGCGCGTCTTCACGTGACGCTCGGCACCACCCGACCCCTCGCGCGATCCGGGGCGGGTCACGCTATTTTGAGCACGCTCGATGATCGCAAGATCACCGCGCTGCTGCACCGGATCAACGCCGAGTCCGCACCCGATAAGATTGTCGCGCGCGCGGAGCTGTTGAAAAAGATCGCGGAGGTCCGCCGCAAAGGTTACGCGTTCAACACCGACAGCATCACACCCGGCGCCGGCATGCTTGCCGCGCCGCTGCCGCCGATTGCGGGGCAGCGGCCGCTTGCGATCGGAATCGGCGGGATCAGCCAAGTGATGCGCGAGCGCGAGCGTGAACTGGCCGGCTACTTGAAGGCCGCGATCAATCGCTATGCCGGCGCCGAGGCACGGCAGGGGAACGGGCAAGCGAAAGCATCTGTCCGCTCCGGCGACACGTTCAATGGCGGCATCAACAATCGGCCGCAGGGACCGGCGCTGGCGATGAGCGCGGAATATAGGCGCCGCGCGCAGTGATGTCGGGGCTCCCTGGGTTGACAAAAGAAGCGCAAGCGCAAGGAGAAATGGAGCGATGGGGTTGGTTGGGATTGTCGGCGCCGGAGCGTATGTGCCATGCCGTAGGTTGCAGCGCAGGTCGGCGGCAGACGCCCACGCCTGGTTTGCACCGGGGCTGAAAACGCTGGCGAAGGGCGAGAAGGCCTTTGCCAATTGGGACGAAGATGCGATCACCATGGCGGTGGAGGCGGCGCGCGACGCGCTGACCGGTCATGATCGCGCTGCGGTGTCCAAGGTGCTGCTCGCGTCGACCAGCCATCCGTTCGCTGACCGCCAGAACGCGGGCATCGTCAAAGAGGCGCTGAACCTGCCCGATGCGGTCGGCGTGCTCGACCTGTGCGGGAGCCAGCGTGCGGGGACGAGCGCGCTGATCGAAGCGCTCGACCTCGCCCGGGCTGGACACCGCACGCTTTGCATGGCTTCGGAAAAGCGGAACGCCAAGCCGGGCTCGGAGACCGAGCTGACCAGCGCCGATGGCGCTGCGGCCCTGCTGGTTGGCGGCGACAATCTCGCCGCAGAGTTATTGGGCACGCACACGGTGGCGATCGACTTCGTCGATCACTTCCGCGCCGAGGGCCGGCGCTATGATTACAGTTGGGAGCCACGCTGGGTCCGCGACGACGGCTACGGAAAAATCGTGGTCTCTGCAATCCGCGACGCGCTGAAAGTTGTCGGCATCGCGGCCGATGCGGTCGATCACTTCATCGCCGCCACGCCCATGCGCGGCGTCAATGCCGCCATGGCCCGGGCCGTGGGCATCCCACCAGACCGCGTGGTCGATGCATTGATGGACCAAATGGGCGACTCAGGCGCCACCCACCCTTTGCTTATGCTCGTCCACGCGCTGGAGCGGGCAAAGGCCGGTGAAACCATTCTGGTGGTCAGTTTCGGCGCCGGCTGCGACGTGCTTGTCTTCCGTGCCACCGGGAAGCCCGCGGTCGGCGGCCTCGGCGTATCGGGTTGGCTTGCGCGGCGCAGGCCCGAGAACAACTATGTCCGCTATTTGGCGCTCAAGGGGGAGCTTGAACTCGAGAGCGGGATGCGCGCCGAGTTCGATCAAAAGACGCCGCTCACGGTGCTCTATCGGAACCGCAGGGCGGTGTTTGGGCTGGTCGGCGTGCGAAATCCACAGACAGGCGCTGTCCAATATCCGCCCACGTCGCTGATGGTCGGCGAGACCGTCGGCGAGGCCGGGCCGCAGGAACCCCACCCGTTGGCGGACCGCCAGGCCCGTGTCGTGACCTTCACCGCGGACAGTCTTACCTATAGCCCCGACCCGCCGTGTTGTTATGGCGCGATCGAATTCGAAGGCGGTGGGCGGATGACCGCGGAGTTCGTCGACGTCGATCCCGAGCGCATCGAAATCGGCACGCCCATGCGAATGATGTTCAGGGTCAAGGCGCGCGATACGCTGCGCGGTTTCACCCATTATTTCTGGAAGGCGACGCCCGACTATCTCGCGGTCGGCGGAGCGGACGCGGCACAGGCGGCGGAATAGGAGCGGACAGTGGCATCGGGCATCAAGGACAAAGTCGCAATTCTCGGTATGGGGTGTGCCCGTTTCGGCGAACGCTGGAACGACGACGCGGCCAGTCTGATGGTCGAAGCGTTCGACGAAGCGCTGAAGGATGCGGGCGTCGAAGCCGCTGCCATCGAAGCCGCGTGGCTGGGCGTCGGTTTCGACACCCAGAACGTCGGACCCAGCGGCATTCCGATGTCGATCGCGCTGCGGCTGCCGAACATCGCCGTCACCAAGGTGGAGAACTACTGTGCCTCGGGCACGGAGAGTTTCCGCGGCGCCGTCTATGCGGTGGCAAGCGGAGCGTGCGACGTCGCGCTGGCGATGGGCGTCGAGAAGTTAAAGGACACGGGCTACGGTGGTCTGCCCGTGCGCAGCCGCGGGCCGGCCTGGGACATGAGCAACGTGATCGGCTCGGCGCCTGGATATTTTGCCCAGCTCGCGGGCGCCTATCGTGCGCGTCACAGGATCGGCGCCGATGACCTCAAGCGCGCAATGGCTCACGTCTCGGTCAAGAGCCACGAGAACGGTGCGCGCAATCCCAAGGCACACCTGCGCAATAGGATCACCGAGGAGCAGGCGATCAGCGCGCCAATTATCGCCGAGCCGCTCGGGCTGTATGACTGCTGCGGCGTCTCCGATGGGGCCGCCTGCGCGATCGTCACCACGCCCGAGATCGCGCGGAGCCTTGGCAAGAAGGAGATGGTAACAGTCAAGGCGCTGCAGATTTCAGTCTCGAACGGCTGGGAACTGCAGGGCATGGGCTGGGATGGTAGCTATGTCCACACCACGCGCATTGCTGCCAAGCGTGCCTACAAGGAGGCGGGCATTGACAAGCCGCGCGCGCAAATCTCGCTCACGGAGGTGCACGACTGCTTTTCGATCACCGAGTTGGTGACCATGGAGGACATCGGGCTCAGCACCGAGGGCGGGGCGGTGAAGGATGTTCTCGATGGTCTGTTCGACGCCGACGGCAAGATCCCCTGCCAGATTGACGGCGGACTGAAGTGCTTCGGCCACCCCATCGGCGCCTCGGGGCTGCGCATGATCTATGAGAACTATTTGCAAATTCTGGGCCGCGCGGGCGAACGTCAACGCAAGACGCCGCCGAGCCTGGCGCTATCTCATAACCTGGGTGGTATGCCGAGCCAGAACGTCAGTTCGATCACGATCATCGGCGCCGCGGGCGCCTGAGGCATCAGCGGCCCTTGTAGAGGGGTGGACGCTTCTCAAGGAAGGCCGTGGTGGCCTCTTTGAAATCGTCCGTGCCCATCGTGTATACCTCGTAAGCGAGCGAAGCCTCGAAGGCACTCGCGGTCATCTGCTTGAGCGCGACGTTCAACGCAACCTTCGTGTAGTTCACCGCATGTGGTGGCAGTGCCATCAGCCGCTCGGCCATTTCCTGCACCTGCGCGTCGAGTTGATCGTCGGGCAGGCATTTGTTGATGAGACCGATTTGCTCGGCCTTCTCGGCCGTCAGCGGCTCGCCGGTCATGAGATACTGCTTGGCGCGATGAAAGCCGATCGCCAACGGCCACAGGAGGATGCCACCGTCGCCAGCCACCATTCCCGCTTTGACGTGGGAATCGCATAGGCGCGCACCCTGCGCGGCGAACACCATGTCGCAGGCGAGCGCGATGTTGACGCCCATGCCGTAAGCGGCACCACGCACCTTGGCGATGACGGGCTTCTCGCACTCCAGAATGCTCATGATGAGGTGCCGCGCCCGGCGGGTGGTGGGGTGGACGGGTCCGCCTTCTCGCTCGGCGGCGAACTTGCGTTTCTGGTCGCTCATGTCCACGCCGGCACAGAAGTCCTGGCCATCGCCCGTGATGACCACGATCTTGACCTGCGAATCCAGCGCCACGTCGTCCCAGATAAGGCTCAACTCGTATCCCATCTCGGGCGTACACGCGTTCTTCTTGCCCGGGTTGGAGAGCGTGATCGTCAGTACGCCGCCGTTATGCGACAGCCTAAGATGGCGATATTTGTCGTATCGCGGGTTCAGCGCCTGCGTCATCGGCAATTCCTTCTTGCGATCTCGGCGCCCGTCACGTTGACACAATCGAGCGCCCATTACGAATCACGACCGTTCCCGGCCGCTCGCGTACGCTGGCCGTGAACGAGATCGTATCGCCGTCCTTCCAGATGTGCGTGACGATCGTCTCGCCCGGAAAGACGGGTGCCGAAAACCGGGCGGCGTGCGCTTTCAACCGGCTTGCGTCCAGGTCGGCGACGGCTTGAAGCACGGCGCGGCAGGTGATGCCGTAGGTGCAGAGGCCGTGCAGGATCGGCCGGGGGAAACCGACCTTGCGGGCGAAAGCGGGGTCGACGTGCAACGGGTTGAGGTCGCCGCTCAACCTGTAGAGCAGCGCCTGCGACGGTGCGGTGGGCAGCGCGACTTCGAAATCGGGCGCGCGGTCGGGGATTGGGTGGGGCGGGGGCTGCCCCGCCGAGGAGCCGCCGAATCCGCCATCGGCGCGCGCGACTGCCGACCGTTCGATGGTCGCGATGGCCGCGCCGTTGTCCTGATCGCGCAGTATGCTCTGCGTATAGATCACCGCACCCTTATCGCGGCCCTTGTCGAACACCTGGGTGAGGCGGATTTCGCGGACCATGCGGCCGGATGTGGGCAGGGGCCGATGGATTTCAATGCTCTCCTCTCCGTGGAGAATCTGGCTGAGGTCGAGACCCATGCGGAGGAATACGTTGGGGACCTGCCCGCCTCCCCCCAGTACCGTCACGATTGTCGGCGCCACCCGGAGACCGCGTTCGTAGACAAAGGGGAGTTCGCGCTCATCAAGCGGGTCCTGCCCGTAGCCGACGCCAAGGGCGTAAAGGATCGCGTCCTTGCTGTCGTAACTGAACGGCAGAATCTGCGGTTCGGCCCGCATCAGGTCCTGAATTTGCGCAAGGTCGATCTTCATTGATGATCCTGACGTCCAGCCGCCCGCGCGGCCTCATATGCTCGCGCCAGCCCTTTCCCTCTGCCAATAATTGATGGGTCGAGCAATAGCGAATATAAGCCGGGGGTGCCAAGGTGCGGAAGGCATGCCGTCAAATGCGGCCGCTTTTCGGCCTGCGCTGCTTGGGTGCCAGATGGATGACCGCGTCACAGAAATCTCATATGTGCAGAATGTCGCCTACACACCGGTCGGCAGCTTGAATGTGATCGACGGAGTCAATTACCAGAGGTGAGCGCGGCGTTCGCACGATGGCGGACGCTGCTTCGATTTTTTGTCCAATAGCGGGGGGACCCATGGGGATCAGCTTCGAGGGTCGTGTTGCCATCGTCACTGGCGCCGCCGCCGGGCTCGGCCGGGCCCATGCG
>SCTM01000040.1 GCA_004297485.1 Rhodospirillaceae bacterium | reverse complement strand
CGCGGACGGCTTGAGGTCTCACTCCTATCAGCGAGGAAACTATCAATGACGAGTTCCTTTACTTTCGGCGAATTGCCGCCCCCGCCCTCGCAAGCTCTCATCGACGAGCTCCTCACTTACGAGGTGGCGTGGATCAGCGATTCGATGCAACTGAACCTCATGGACCGCCAGATCCGCCCGATCTATCCGAATGCTCCCCGAATTGTTGGCCCGGCGGTGACGGTGACGGTGCCGCCCGGCGACTTCGTGATGATTTCAGCTGCCCTGACAAAGGTTCGGAAAGGCGACGTGCTCGTGATCGACGGGCGCGGCGATACCTCGCGGGCCGTTTGGGGAGATTACTACAGTACCTGGGCGCGTGGACTGGGGGTTACGGGTGTCGTAATCGACGGCGCATCACGCGATGCGACAGGGATTGAGGAGTTAGGGTATCCGGTGTTCGCGCGGACGACGACCCCGCGTGGGCCGACGCTCAACGGGCATGGGGAGCTGAACGTTCCAGTGAGTTGCGGCGGGGTCTGCGTTCTACCGGGCGACATTATTGTCGGTGACCGCGAAGGCGTGATCGTGATTCCGCTACGTCATCTCGACAAGATTCTAAAGCGCGTGCGCGCCGTCGCAGAGCGGGAGCGGACGCACAACGGCGTGACGATCGGTGGCCGGAAGGAATATGACGCCTTCTTCGAGAAATCCTTCGCAAAGCGGGTTGCGGCTGCGCCGCCGCTGAGCGATGTGGAATAGCCGCGGAACCGCAGCCGTCCTATGACACCTGCAGCGCAGCCCGTTGCGGCAGGGGCCGGGCGGTCGCTATTCGATGTTGTCATCATCGGCGCCGGCATGGCGGGCCTGTATGCCCTCCACAAGCTGCGCGCGTTCGGATTCTCGGCGCGAGTGCTTGAGAAGGGCGGCGGTGTCGGCGGCGTCTGGTTCTGGAACCGCTACCCCGGCGCTCGCTGTGACGCCGAGAGCATCGAGTACTCCTACAGCTTCTCGAAGGAGATCCAGGAAGAGTGGGTGTGGACCGATGTCATGGCCACCCAACCCGAAATCGAGGCTTACTTGAACCATGTCGCCGACCGCCTCGATTTGCGGCGTGACATCCAGTTGCACACGACCGTTACGACCATGACCTTCAATGAGGCGGACGCCTCGTGGACGGTCGAGACGGACAGGGGCGAGCGTTTCACGGCCCGGTATGTTATCGCGGCTACCGGCGTTCTCTCGGCTGCCGTGGAGCCCGACATTGCCGGGAGTGGTGCTTTTCAAGGCGTGTCGCTTCACACCAGCCGCTTCCCGAAGGAGGGCTTCGACTTCTCCGGCAAGCGAGTGGGGGTGATCGGCACCGGTTCATCCGGCGTGCAATCCATCCCGGTAGTGGCCGCGCAGGCAGCTCACCTCCATGTCTTCCAGCGCTCGGCAGCCTACACGTTCCCGTCGCCCGCGCGGCCCTTTGCGCCCGGCGAGCTTGATGACCTGAAAGCGCGCTACGACGAGATTCGGGCCGAACAGAGAGCCTCGCGGTTTGGCGCGGCCCGTCTTGGCGCCTTTGCTGTGATGCACACCGGCATGACGCCGTTGAAGGCCGCGTCTCGCGAGGAACAGCTGCGTGCCATTGAGGAACGTGGGGTCGGGGGGGCCGTCGCCTGGTCTGACACCTTCACCGACAAGGAGGCTAACCACGCGGCCAGACAATTGTACGGTGAGGCCATTGCCCGGGTGGTGAAAGACCCGGCCACAGCAGCGTCCCTGGCGCCGACCTATCCGCTGGCCTGCAAGCGGCCCGTCGTCGACCTCGGCTATTTTCAGACCTTCAACCGCGACAACGTCACGCTGGTCGACCTTCGCAAAGGCGGAATCGAGCGGATCACGCCAACCGGCATCCAGACCACACAGGGCTTCTTCGAACTCGACGTCATTCTGTACGCGACCGGCTTCGATGCCATGACCGGTGCCCTGAAACGGATCGACATCCGCGGCCGAGGCGGCGCTCTCTTGCGCGATGTCTGGGATACCGAGGGACCCGTGTCCTACCTGGGACTCCAGACCGCCGGGTTCCCGAACCTCTTCACCATTACCGGACCCGGAAGCCCTTCGGTGATGACCGTCAACCTCGTGATCGAAGACCATGTCGAGTGGATCGCAACGTGCCTGGCCTATCTGCGCGATCACGGCCACCGCGCGATCGAGGCTACGCCCGAGGCTCAGGCCGCGTGGACCGAGCAGACATGGTCCGCCGCCGAGGGTACTGTGTTTCTCGAGCCGAGCTGCAACTCCTGGTACATCGGTGCCAACGTGCCCGGGAAGAAGCGGGTGTTCCTCGCCTACCTCGGTGGCATACCGACATACCGCCAACAGTGCGCCGAGATCGCAGTGGCCGGCTACCGGGGTTTCAGGCTCGGTTGAACACATCACGCGTGTGGTGGATCTATCGCATTTTGATATACAAACTGTCGCTAACTTGTACTTTACGGATGGTGCTGTCGGCGCATATGTGAGCCGCGGGGTAGCCGGATAGGCCATTCAATCAGCGTATATGCATTTTCCCGGCATCGTCGCGGAATTGGCAAAAGGGAGGCGTACTATGAAAGTTCAGCTTGGTGCATTTCTTCGAACGACGCTTCCTCTGGATCTTTCCGTTCTGAAGGGTTTGGACGACGGCCGGTATCATTCGGTCTGGCTTCCCGACCACATGGTGAGTTTCTGGCCGGACTCGATCTGGACGCCCGAGTTCACCGACCTTGCGATTGATTCGCCCTCGCCGCATCGCCATCTCGATGCGCTCGCGGTTGCCGGCGCTGCCGCCGTCCTAACCAAGAATGTGCCGATTGCGACCAAAGTCGTGGACACGGTGCGGCGCCACCCCTCGCTGCTCGCTCAGACAGCCCTCACGATCGACCACCTGTCGCGGGGCCGGTTCATTCTGGGCCTCGGAAGCGGCGAGCTGGAGAATACGGTGCCTTACGGCTTCGACTTCTCAAAACCCGTGAGCCGCTTCGAGGAGTCGCTCAAGGTTATCCGACTGCTTTGGGAAACCAACGGGCCGGTGGATTTCGAAGGCCAGTTTTACAAGCTGCATCACGCCCGTCTCGACACCGAGCCCTTCGAGGGGCGCTTCCCAAAGATATATGTGGGCTCCGTCGGACCGCGCATGCTGGAGATCACCGGCCGCTATGCCGATGGCTGGTATCCGGCCGGCGTCCACTCGCCGGAGGATTATGCGGCCAAATTGAAAATCATCCAGGAGTCCGCTGAACGGGCCGGGCGTGACCCGCTTGCCATCGTGCCGACCTTCATGGCCCCCAGTCTCATCGGCGATGACGCGGAGGTGGCGGAGATGCTCCAAGCGCCGCTCATCAAAGCCTATGTGCTGCAGATTCCGGCTGCGCTTATGCGACAGCACGGTTTTGCGCATCCGATGGGAGAGAACTGGCGCGGCATTCATGACATCAATCCAGGCCTGCTGACGCGTGATATTATTGTCGACCTGCTCAAGCGCGTGAATGTCGATGCGATCCGCGCGATCGTGCCCAACGGATCACCGCAAAAGATTGCCCGTTACTACAAGACCTTCGTCGACGCCGGGGCACGCGTACCCAAGATCCTCGATTACGGCGGCCAGGCCGGATCGAAATTCAGGGCAGTCTCCGGCCGGAAAGTGCGCGAGGCAGAGGACGAATTGATGCGTCTGGTTGGGGAAAATTGATGCTCGCCGGCAACGATATTCTGAATGCCGCAGCGCTGTTGAAGCAGGCGGAAGCGCAGACCGGACTAAAAGACTATGGCGACGACTCATTGCCGGAGAGATTCGGACAAGCAGTCGCCTTCCTCCGCGACGCCGGCATGGACGAACACGGCCAGCGCGCCGCGGCGTCTGTCTGCTTATGGCTCCTGACGTCGCGTCTCGCATTTTTCGAGGATTTCAAACGTTATCCGATCGCGCAGGAAAAGATCGAAAGGCCGCTTTTCGCCACCGGTGAGGGCCGCTCGGGCACGACGCTGTTGCACGCGCTTTTGTCCGTCGATCCCAATGGGCGTGCGCTTCGATTCTGGGAAGTTATGTATCCCTCGCCGCCGCCCGGTCTGGCCGGGCCCGATGATCCGCGGCGCGCGAAGGCCGATGATGACTGGCGCGAAATTCTCAAGAGACTCCCGAAGTGGCTGATCAGCCATCCCTACAACGACATGCTCGGCAACGGGTTGCCGGAATGCGAGCGCACTTGGGCTTTCGATTTTCGGGTGCTGACTCCGACCGCATGGTGGCGCGTGCCGATAGGACCGAAATTCGCCGGCCTGCCGTCCGATCCGCGCGCCCAATACCGGATCCACAAGATGATGCTGCAGCATTGCCAATATGCGCGGCCGAAGAAGTACTGGGTGCTGAAAGGTTTTCACCAAGCGCGGGTTCAGGCCTTGTTTGAAGCGTATCCGGATGCGAGCATCATCTGGGTTCATCGTGACCCGGTTCAGGTAATCGCGTCCCGCATCGTTCTGAGCGGCGAACTTGCCGAGGAACTTACCGGACATTTGGACTGGAAAGAGCACGCGAAGATTCATCTCGCCGCGACGCGCGCGGGTTATGAACGGGCTCTCAAGGACCCGATGCTTTCCGATCCCCGGATTCATCACGTTCGCTACCAGGACTTCGTCCGCGATCCCGTCGGTACGCTTCGAGGATTCTACGAGAAGTACAATGTTCCGTTCGGCCCGGAGACCGAGGCTGCCATGCGTGACTACCTGAAGAACAACAAGAGCGACCGGTATGGCAAGTTCAGATACTCGACGGACGTCATCGGCGAGGACATCGAAGCGCTGAATGCGGAGTTTGCGCCTTATCGCGCGCGCTATGGTCTGGAGATCGAGCCGAAAAAATAACCGTCAGATAGTGTCGACGTCATTTGGGGAGCAGACGCGATATGCATGACCGAGTTTCGGTGAACGCCCTTTGCTTCATGGGTTCGCCTTTTCGCGAACTGACGGGCTATTGGCGAGAGCTCGGCGCGCACCGCGTGAGTCTGATGACCAGCACGATCTTCGATGAAGGGCTTCCGGCTGCGCAGGCGGCGCTCGCCACCGGCGACTATAAGATGGAAACCCTTTCGCACCAGTTCCTCGCCGGTCACCTTGAGCCGCGCGAGGAAACCTGGCGCGACCCACGGGAGCGGCTCTCACGCGTCATCGACTGGGCCAAGACAATCGGCGCGCGATCGATCTACATGGTGACCGGCGGTCATGGGACGCTGACCTGGGAGGAAGCGGCCAAATGCTTCAGTGCCGCGGTTGCACCGTGCGTCGCGCACGCCAAGGAGGCCGGCGTTCCGCTGTTGATCGAATGTTCGCCGGCGGTTAACGCGCATAGTAACATCGCGCATAACTTGCGCGACGCGGTGACGGCCGCTGAAATGGCGGGCATAGGCGTTTGTGCCGACCTCTATGCCTGCTGGACGGAAGCGGGGCTGCGCGAGACGATTGAGCGCGCCATCCCCCGTTGTTCCCTGGTGCAGGTCGGCGACTACGTGTACGGCGACAGATCCTTGCCGGCACGGGCTGTCCCGGGAGATGGGGCCATTCCCATCAAGAGGCTTTGCGACTGGCTGCTCCGTGCGGGATACAAAGGCACGTTCGATCTGGAACTGCTGGGGCCACGGATCGACAACGAGGGGCGGGTTGCGGCGGTCGGCAGGGCCGCGAAGAACCTGGGCGAGATATTGCAATCGCTCGGCGTCTGATCGGGAATGGTTGCTCGACGTACGTGATCTAGAGGAGCTTGGTCGATGACCTTCGGAGACTTTCGTGGTGACGAAGACTTGCGCGCCGCCTGGAGGACGTTTTGTCAACGCCTGCAGGAGGCGGGCGACCACGCCTTCAAGGACAATAATCCGGCGACGCCGTTGCAACGGGCGGACGCTTTCCGGTTCCTGACGCAGAACTTAGGCCAAGCGTTTGATCTGGCACTGGAGACGAAGGACACGAAGTTCCCGGTCATACACGCCTTTTGCACACCGTTCTGCAAGCTCGGCGGTGACAATGCCGATTTCATCTATCAGCAGGCGTGGATCGATGGCGAGTCGGTCTACAAGATCTCCGGAAACAGGGGCACGGCGCGATTCCTGAACTTTACGGTTCAGGGTCCAAGGCACGACAAGCAGCCAAAGACAGGCTGGCCGAACAAGCACGAACCGTTTGGCGATGTTCCTGAGGCCAATCTCTTTGGTCAGGAGCTTGTGACGGAATGGGACGGAAGCTTTGAGCTTTATATCGGTGGTCCCAAGCGCGGCCCAAATTGGCTGCCGACGACGCCTGGCTCGCGCAAGCTATTTCTCCGGCAGGGTTTTGACCGTTGGTCCGAATTGCCGGTGCGCATGCGGATCGAGCGTGTTGGCATGACGGGGCCGCGACCAATGCCGACACCCCAGGATATGGTGAAAGCGATGGATTGGGCGGGGCGCTTCGTCGTGGGCGCGATCGCGGAGAGTCCTGACTGGCAGTACGCTTACGTCGCGGATATCGACCCGGTGAATATCAACCAATTTCCAACCGAGCCTCGCGAGATTGCAAATGCCGTCTATAACAAGGAATCAGACAAACGGCGCGGCCGCTCGGCGGCAACCATGTGTTGGAAGCTCGCACCCGACGAAGCATTGATCATTGAATTCGACAACAATGACATCTTCTGGATGATGACAAACATGGGCGTGTTCTTCAGCAGCATGGACTATCTTTACCGACCGGTGAGTTACACGCCCAGCCGCACCACGGTCGATAGCGACGGCAAGATACGCATGATCCTTTGTCATGATGACCCGGGCTATCACAATTGGATGGACACCCAGGGTTTTGAGAAGGGTCATCTGGCGAATAGAAATATTTTCAGTGATGTAGGCACCGTTTTCCGCACCCAAGTGGTCAAACGCTCCGAATTGGCCAGGGTTTTGCCGGCAGACACCGCCAGGGTAACGCCGGAGGAACGGGCCCTTCAGTTGCGCGAGCGTTTTCACGCGATCCTTCAGCGTTACTGCCTGTAAGGATAAGGGTTTCGACTTCTGCCGCGAAAGCCGCCGGTGAGGTGCCGGATTTCCGCTTAGGGACAACCGGCGCGTGTTGGGTATCGTCAGTGGGACCGATCCCAAATATCCGGGGCGTTTGCAGCCGAGGACAATCGCCTGCCAGGGCGGTTTACCAGATGCCGCTCCTATCTCATTATGATATACCTGCCGTCGGCAACTTGTATTTTACCGAAGGCTCAGCCTGCGCATAATGAGCATGGGCAGCCGAATGATGCCGGCTTTGTTATGCGGCATATTCAAACTACGCTGGTGGGAGGGAGCATGAAGAACATACGCTACGGGTATGCGCTCTATGCCGCGACGGCGCTGGGCGGCTCTGAGCCGGCCTTTGGTCTACGATTATCCTAGCGGTGGAGCATCGAGCTATGCCTCGCTTTCATCACGTGAATCTCCCGATTACGCCCGACAATGTGAAGGCGGAGGAGAACTTCCTGCTCAACATATTGGGGTACCGGCGGATCGAGGTTGACGATCGCCTTCGCGCCCTGGGCGCGAACTGGTTCGAGGACGATCGGGGCTGCCAAGTCCACATCAGTCCAACGCCCCATGTGGCGATCGATTACGGCGAGCAACTCCCCGAGATCGAAGAACGGCTCCGTCAGGCCGGAATCCAATTCAAGACGGGACAGGGCGGCGACCTGCGTGTCGTGACCTTTGCCGATCCGGCCGGCAACGAATGGGAACTGCGCGGTTTTCCGCGCTAATCCTATCGTCCCGGTTCATTCGAAGTCCGATGGGCGCAACGCGAATTCGTGGCGATGCGTGTGCCCGCCGCCCATAAAGAAGAGCGACCGCTGCACAAGGAAGAGGGAAGAAGGGCTTTATGGCGCGTACATATGTTGTCACGGGAAGCGCAGCGGGAATCGGGCAAGCGACCAAGGAACTCCTCACCGAGCAGGGCGGTCGCGTGATTGGCGTTGACCTCCGCGATGCCGACGTTATCGCCGACCTATCTTCTCCGGCAGGCCGGCAGCATATGGTCGAGGCTGTGACCAAGATTTCAGGGGGGCAACTCGAGGGCGTCGTCGCGGCCGCGGGCATCGGTTCGTGGTTTCCCGCGGAAACGGTGGTGAGCACAAACTACTTCGGCGCGATTACGACCTTGGACGGGCTCCGCCCGTTGCTCGCAAAGGGCAATAAGCCACGCGCGGTGGCTCTCGCCTCTTTCGCGCTCATCAATTCTGTCGACGATGCAATGGTGGATGCGTGTCTCGGGATGGATGAGGATCGCGCCAGGGCAATTGCCCAGAAGAGCAACAACGGGCGCTCGGCATACAGTTCATCAAAGCGCGCCATCTCCCGATGGATCAGGCGGCAGGCGCCGAGCGAGGCGTGGGGCGGCGCGGGCATCGCGCTCAATGGTGTGGCGCCGGGCATAACCGACACGCCAATGAATAAGGACTGGCTTGCCAGCCCGACTGGCCGCGCGAAAATGGAGGCTGCGGTACCGATGCGCTATCACGGCGTCATGTCGGCGCGCGATCTCAGTGCTGCCGTGGTTTGGCTGGTGACACCCGGCAGTACGGCTGTCAGCGGACAGATGCTCTTTGTTGACGGCGCGGCTGATTGCGTTGTGCGGGGTGATGACATCTGGGACGATCATGACTGGCCGCCGCCAGCCGCGGCGGCCAAGGGCTAGTCAGGGTCGCCCTCCACGAAGCGGAGGTCGACGCTGCGGTCGTGGCGTGAAGCGGAACGGCGCTGTTGGTGTGCGCGCACCCGATGGCACACGTTGAAATCTTTGATTCGGTCATTTCACGCTCGGAATCAGCCGGTCCCGAATAGCAGTGTGGGAGAGTAAAATTGTGACGACCATTTCATTCCAGAACCGTGTCGTCGTCATAACCGGTGCCGGCAATGGGCTCGGCCGTACCTATGCGCTGGATATCGCGCGGCGCGGTGGGGCGGTTGTGGTCAACGATCTCGGCGTCGATATCGAAGGCGTGGGCGGCTCGCACGCCGCCGCAGACAAGGTCGTTGCTGAAATCAAGGCGGCAGGCGGTAAAGCGGCCGCGAACTACGACAGTGTGGCAACGACGGACGGTGCATCCCGCATTGTCAAAGCGGCGCTCGACAGTTTCGGGCGCATTGACGCGCTCATCAACAATGCCGGCAATCTGCGTACCGCATTGTTTGAGAATGTCAGTCAGGAAGACCGCGGTTCGCTCTTTGAGACGCATTTGGCCGGCACCTTCAACGTCACTCAGGCGGTCTGGCCTCATATGAAGGCGCAGGGATATGGCCGCATCGTCTTTACAACGTCAGCCGCCGGCATGCTCGGTAATCCCACGCAATCCGCCTATGGCGCGGCGAAGGCCGGGATCACCGGCCTGATGAACGTGCTCTCCCAGGAGGGCGAGCCTTACGGCATCCTTTGTAACGGTCTCATGCCCAATGCCACCGGTCGCATGGGTGAGAAGACGGTTAAGGACACGGACCCCGAGGTGATGAAGAAGAAGGCGCCCTTCTTATCGGCGCTGGGCAAGTCCCTGGAGCCCGAATTCACAACCGGCATGGGTGTCTATCTGGCGAGTGAGTCTTGCAAGACCACTCACTCTATTTATTCGTCACTCGGCGGACGGATGGCGCGTGTATTCATCGGGATTACCGAGGGCTGGCAAGGTTCGCGTGAGCAGCCGGCCACCGCCGAAGATATTGCCGCAAACATCGTTCAAATTCGCGATACGGCCGGCGATTTCCATATTCCAAAAAAGTTGACGGACGAGCATATGGTCGTCACGAAACTTGCGCCGCCGACAAGGGATTAGCCGGTGGCGGGTGTGATGTTCGCCAGAGGTTTCGCCATTTTGGCGATTCCGGCGAGAAGAGGCAGACTATGGCGCTTGTAAACCTTCGTGATCCCGAGACAGTGCGACAAGCCATTCTGCCATGGCTGCACGAGCACATTGCTGGCGCCGATGAGATTGTACTGCCGACGCCGCGCCAACCCGATGCCGGGGGTTCAAGCGATACCTTTTTCCTCATACCCATGATTCGGGAGCGTGGCGTGGAGCGTCGCGAGGATTGGGTGTTGCGGATCGAAGCAACGGATTTTCAAATCTACAAGGATCCATCGGTCGAGCGCCAATTTCGTGTGATGGAGATTCTGGCCCAATCCGGTGAAGTGCCGGTGCCGAAGGCATTCTGGTACGAACCCGACAGGCAGGTGCTGGGCGCGCCATTCTTCTTGATGGAGCGCGCCGAAGGCAAAATTCCTGATAGCTTTTATCATTCGCAGGGCTTGTTCACTGAAGTGCCGCCGACGGCGCGCGCGACGATGTGGCTGTCGGGCATCGAGGCGATGGCCAAGATTCATCGCGCTGACCTAAAACCCTTTCAGTTCCTTGCGCGTCCGGCCCTGGGGCCAACCGGGCTCGACCAGGAGATCGCGGTCTGGGATGAATATATGCGCTGGTCGGGCGCGCCAATATTACCGATTCAGGAACGCGTGCGTCAGTGGCTGAGCGACCATGCCCCGCTTGAACGGCCAACCGGCCTGGCCTGGGGCGATGCACGCCCGGTCAATATGGTCTTCCGCAACAACGCATGCCGAGCGGTCATCGACTGGGAGACCGTGTCTTTGGGCGGTGCCGAGACCGATCTCGGCTGGTGGGTCTTTTTTGATTGGTTCGTTTCCGACGGCATCGGCGTGCCTCGGCTTGAGGGCCTCGGGGGTCGCGATGAGACAATCAAGGTGTGGGAGCATTTTGCCGGCCGCAAGGCACAAGCCATGGAATGGCACGAGGTCTTTGCGACCTGGCGATACAGCCTGATCTCAGACCGGGCAAGGTATCTCGTGCGCAAGATGAACAAGGCCGACGTTATTCCGGATGAGTCCGAAAACCCCGTGCCGAAACGTTTGGCCGCGCTGATCGGCAGCTAACCCCTGCTAACCGATAAACGACTGGAGTAAACCGAATTATGCGAACCATTCCGATTTTAGACGCCGTACACGACTGCCCCCACCAGCCTGACAAAGATCCAACCTTTCAGGAAAGCTCCTTGTTTGTCTGGCATGACCTGACGGCCGGCGTTGGCGGCTTCTGGAGGCTTGGCCAGGAGGCGGTTATCGGGAAGCTGAATTCCTGTTTCGGGATATTCACGGCCGACGGCGTGCGTTTCCGCTCCAACGTCACCGGCGTGCCGATGGTTGCCGGTGACCGCAGCGAAACGCATATGGGCTGGGGCTCGGCCCTGCGCGTTGATCTGGATCGGCTGGCGATCAAGGCTGACTTCCCCGGCTGCGAAGCCTCGCTGAAGTTCGATGATTTCTTCCCGCGCTACGATTGGTTCGTGCTGACCAACAGGCCCATGCCGCCTGGACAGCCCAGCCACCATTTTGAAGTCGCTGGAAGGATGACCGGCCGCGTTCGTATCGACGGGCGGGAGATCGAGATCAACGCGCTCGGCTATCGGGACCGGTCGTGGGGCGGCCGGCGCTGGGAAGGGTTACGCGGCACGCGTTGGTGGCCGTCGGTGTTCGGTCCCGACCTCTGCGCATTTACGACCGCCTCAATTCATGAGAGCGGCTACGGCGGCGCCTACGGCTACGTCATACGTGATGGCGTACCTTATTCCATGACCAAGATGGACGTCACTGCGACGCTAGACTACGACGCGATAAGTCCGCGCGCGGGCGAAGCGCGTTTCACGCTTGAAAATGGTGAAACGGGAGTACTGCATCACACGCCCAGCGATGGCATCGTTCTCCACGTGCGCGGTTACACGGCCGTCGAGTCGATCGGCAAGGTGCGGTGGGGAGATCGCATTGGCATGTCCAACTTCGAGGTTTGCACCAATCCGGCGGGCGGCTCGCAACCCCCTGTCCTGACCTTGGGCGCGAACAATGGCGATGGTCTGAGCCGACGTTGATCGAGCACAGATTCAATTGCGCGTGGCTTTATCGTTGGACTTAAGCACGTAGGCCGCGGGAGGACCGTTACGGTGAAATCGGTACGCGATCTTCGGACTCTATTGGTGGGTGGCGCTTCGGCCCCGGATTCAGCGCATGCCTCACCGGGCATCGGGGCTTTGCCGAGCGGCAGTCCGTACCGGGCGGCGATTCGGATGGCCCAAGACATGAAAAACAAGGTCTTGGGCGGGATCGTTACGCTCGTTCACGAAGGCCGCACCGATCGCATCCCGCGGCCACATGACCACAACTGCTATTGCGACGTCGTGCCGGCAGGGTTTTTCGAGGCGTGCGGCAAGACATACGTGTTAAAATCGCTTGGCTCGGCACTACACCCACGCGGCATTTCAAAGGTACAGACCGACGCCATGCTGGTGGGCAATCCGCGCCGCGTGCTCGAGGCCGCTGCTCTTGGGAGGTACTGAGGTGAATCTGCATTTCGCAAATATCTTCGAGGCCATGTCGGATGCGATTCCAGAGTCAAGCTGTATGGTGCAAGGAACACGGTCCGTGTCATGGCGGGAGTTTGATGACGCGGCATCTCGCCTCGCCGCCGCGTTGTTCGCCGCCGGGGTTCGTCCAAACGACAAGGTCGGCGTATATCTCTACAACTGTCCGGAATGGATGGTGACCTTTTACGCGACCCTAAAGATCCGCGCTGTACCGGTCACCATAAACTACCGGTACATCGACCAGGAACTCGGGTATCTCCTCGATGACTGCGAGGCTTCGGCCGTGGTTTACCATTCGGGCTTCGCCGAACGCATGGAGAAGGTCGCATCGACCCGCCGGGATCGGCTACGCCTTTTGATCCAGGTGGACGACGGCTCCGGATACTCTGCCGTTGAATCACACATTACGTATGACTCCATCCTCCGCGATTTCCCCCGGCGCGAGCGCGAACAACGCGACCCGACTGATTCAGTACTCATCTATACCGGCGGGACCACCGGTCTTCCGAAGGGAGTTGCGTTACAGGTGGGTATGACCGCGGGCGGGATGCTGATGGGGCCGCTTGCCGAACGGGCTCTCGGGTTGGACCGTCCGCCCGGACTGCAGTTCATTGATTTCGCTCTCGAACTGCATCGACGTGGTGAGAAGCGGGTGGCCTGTCCCGTCGCCCCTCTGATGCATGCGGCCGGCTTGACCTTGGGTGCCATTCCCGCCCTATGCACCGGCGGTACGATCGTCTTCTTGCCCCGTCCAAGTTTCGAACCGGCGACATTGGCTACGTCCATCGGCACTCATGGCATCACAACGATGGTTATCGTTGGTGATGCCATGGCACGCCCGCTTATTCACCATCTCGAAGAAGCGCGCGCGCAGGGGATCCACTACGACTTCTCATCACTGCGTGTGATTGTGACTTCGGGCGTGGCGCTCACCACCGATGCGCAACGCGGTCTTTTCGAATTCATGCCGGACGTCACCATCCTCGACCAGGCAGGATCAACCGAAGGTGGCCTCGGCCACCGCCGTCTCACCAAAAGCAATTATCTCCTGAACCCAGGCTTCACCACTTTCCCGGGCGTTCGCGTGTTACGCCCCGACGACACGGACGTCGAGCCAGGTACGGGTGAACGGGGTCTACTTGCTTGCCCCACAGTGGCCGCAGGCTATTACCGGGACGCGAAGAAGACCGCGGAGGTGTTCCGCGAGATCGACGGTAAGAAGTATGTGCTGGCTGGCGACTGGGCAACCATGGAGCACGACGGAACGGTCGTGCTTATCGGACGGGGTTCGTCGGTGATCAATACTGGCGGTGAGAAGGTCTTTGCCGAGGAGGTGGAGGGAATCGTCTGCACCATCCCGGGCGTGGTTGATTGCCTCGTGGTTGGAACACCGGATGAGCGGTTTGGCCAGACCGTCACCGCCGTCGTGTCGGTGCGCGACAAAGGGCTGACGGGTGAAGACATCGCGGCCGGAGTACGCCAACAGTTGGCGGGCTACAAGATCCCGCGGCGTATCGTGTTCGTCCCTGAGGTGCCGCGGTCGCCAACGGGTAAGCCGGACCGGGCTCAGGCGGTTAGGCTTGCCAAGGAACAGCTTTCAGGAAATCAGTCGGCTTCGTCACAGTCCCGACCGCAAGATCTGCAATCGGAAACACGGGCCGGAATACGAGGAGCGCGCGGGAGCGCGGCATGACCATGCGGGTGACGGATCAATCCTTCGAGACGTTGCTTGTCGAACAGCTCGATCGTGTCGTTCGCCTCACGCTCAATCGAGCCGACCGGCGTAACGCGATCTCGCAGGTCATGCAGCGCGAGCTGGTTGCCGCTGTCGAACAGTGCGCGCAGGACCCCAGTGTCAACGTGGTGGTCATTCGCGGCGCCGGTTCATCGTTCTGCGGTGGCTACGACATCAGCGGCTCGGCCGGCGGCGCGGGTGACACAACGCATGCGGAGCCGATGTCGCTTCCCCGTCGGGCTATGGCGACAGTCGCCATGGCGCGGGGCTGGTCGCGAATCTGGAACTCCCCCATCCCAATCATCGCCCAGATCCACGGTCATTGCCTCGCCGGAGGCACGGACCTCGCACTGCATTGCGACCTCGTCATTGCAGCGGAGGACGCCACCATAGGCTTCCCCGCACTACGCATGGGCGGGACGCCGCCGACGAACATGTGGCTTTATAATATCGGCCCGCAATGGGCGAAGCGGCTCTTGTTCACCGGTGATACCTTCACCGGCCGCTTCGCCGAGAAGATCGGCTTTGCGCTGGAATCCGTCCCAGCCGACGAACTTGGCGCGCATGTGATGGCGCTCGCATCTCGGGTAGCCGCCATGGGACGCGACATCGTCGCCATCAACAAGTTCGTCCTCAACAAAGGATTGGACCTCATGGGGCGCGCCGCCCTCCAGGAATTCGCCGCTCCAATGGATTCTATCGCCAATCAGGCACCGGAGATGGCGGCGTTCATGTCTCGCGCCAAGGAGATCGGACTTGCCGCCGCGTTCAAGGAACGCGATGCGCCGTTCGCCGAGGGTGTTCCGATCGATACGAAAAGAATCAACTGAAGGCATCACGACCAGCGCATGCAACGGAGACTGCAATGAATGTGACAACCAAATCCCCCACCGAAAAAGCGGTGATCATCGGTACCGAGGCCTATCACTCCGAAGCCTATGCCCGTGAGGAAAACGAAAAACTCTGGGGTAAGGTTTGGCAGGTCGCCTGTCGCGTGGAGGAAATTCCTAAGGTCGGCGACTATGTGACGTACGACATTCTTGAGGAATCAATCATCGTCGTCCGCGTTACACCCGACCGGATCGCCGCCTATTACAACGTCTGCCAGCATCGCGGGCGCCGGCTGACCAAGGGATGCGGCCATGCCAAAGGTTTCGTCTGCGGCTTCCATGCCTGGAAATGGAATCTCGAGGGTGAGAATATCGACGCGCTGTGCCGAGACGAGTGGGGCGGCGCGCTCACCGACGAGAATCTGCGGCTGCCACAGGTGAAGCTCGATACCTGGGGCGGCTATGTTTTCATCAACATGGACCCGAATTGCGAGTCACTGCACAGCTATCTTGAGCCCGCCGTATCGGTGCTTAATCCGTTCCAGCTGGAAAAGATGCGCTACGCATGGCGTAAGTGGCTTTACTTCCCGTGCAATTGGAAGACCGCGCTTGAAGCCTTCATGGAAGGCTACCACGTCCTCGGCACCCACCCGCAGCTCACGCGATGGGGCGGTGCGGGTCTCACCTGGAGCAAGGAGTACGGTCGTCATGGCGCCTTCGGGGCGAAGACGACAGGTGGCTTCGGCGGATCGACGTCTAAGGTGTTCACGTCGGATGTACGCAAGGCACTGGCGGAGTCATTGACCGAGATGTGGGCCGAGTTGCGGGCATCGACCACCCAGACCATCGTGGACGTCGCCAATCGATTGGTCGACGAGCTGCCTGAGAACACACCGTCCGATCAGGTGATGAGACATCTAATGACGCGTGCCATGGAGATCGATGCCGCACGCGGGGTGATCTGGCCCAAGGTCGATCCTAAAACCCTGACGGATGCCGGAAACGGTTGGAATATTTTCCCTAACACCAACATTCTACCGGGCCTGACCACCGCGCTGTGTTATCGCGCCCGTCCGCACGGCTACGATCCCGACAGCTGTATCTTCGAGGTGTATGTGCTCGAGCGCTTCCCGGAAGGGCAGGAACCGAAGACGGAAAACATTTATGAACCCGAAATGACCCGGGAAAAGTGGCTCCAGGTCCTGATGCAGGACTTCGGCAACATGCAAGAGGTGCATGCCGGCATGAAGTCACGCGGCTTCCGTGGCTGCAGGCCCAATCCGATCCAGGAGCGCATCGTGATCAATTTTCACGAGACCCTTGCCAAATACATGGGCCGTGGAGCGCCAAAGCCGATCAAGTGATACGCAGGAAATATTGGAGTAATACAAATGACGATTGCCGCGCCAACCACCGCGAAACCCCCGCGCGCCGGTGCTGTGCTCGAAAGCGATGCAAGTTCGTGGATGAGCGATCCCTACGCTTATTTCGGCATGTCCAACACGCGGGTCCATTCGGTGCCGCGGCGGGATGCGGAAGCTGTCCAGCTCGCCGCCATGAACATTCTGCTCGAGAAGCGCCGGGCGGAGATCCCCGTGCTCGCCAAGTTTGCCGACGCGCAGGATATCCGGCGTATTGCGTCACTGGACGACATGGCGCCTTTGCTTTTTGAGCATAACGTCTACAAGACCTATCCCGTCTCCCTCCTTGCCAAGCAGCGGTACGACCAACTCACGCAATGGCTTGGCCGGCTCACGACGCACGACGTCTCCGGCGTCGATGTGTCGAAATGCAAGTCCATCGATGAGTGGCTGATGACCCTTCAGGCCGCGACGCCGCTCGATGTCGCGACGTCGTCGGGCACAAGCGGGACCATGTCCTTTTTCCCGAAATCCAAGCGCGACTACACCACGTCGGTGGTGGGTTTCCGGGTGCAGCTCGCACAGAAATTCGGTGCGGAGCCGACCCATGGCGATCTCCACGACAAGCTTCATATGCTCGCGCCGAGCTATCGCGACGGCCATACCTCGTCGGGGCGTTTTCCGGAATATTTCAAGAAAGTGTTTTGTCTTGGCGACGAGGATTACCTGCACGTCGCTTTCCCTCACAAGATCAGCAGCGACCTGATGTGGCTTGCGGCGAGGCTGCGGGCGGCCGCGGCCAAGGGCGACGTCACCCGCGTGGACGTGCCCGAGGTCCTTCTGGCGCGGCGCGCGGAATTGGAACGTATGCAGAAAGATGCGCCGGGTCAGCAATCGGCTTTTATTGCCAGGGTTGCGAAAGAGCTGACGGGCAAACGGGTCTTCGCCATGGGCACGTCGCCCATGTTCTACGACGTCGCACGGCGCGGTCTTGCCGAGGGCGCGCGGAACAAGTTCGGCCCCGGCTCTATCCTGATGGGTGGTGGCGGCCACAAGGGCATGGTCATGCCGGAGGGCTGGCAGAACGACTGTCTCGAATTCTTCGGCCTCGAGCGCATGCTGATGGGTTACGGCATGACAGAGATGAACTCCTTCTCCATCACCTGCGAGCATGGCCACTATCACCTTCTGCCATGGGTCACGCTTTTCATCCTCGATCTCGACACCGGCAAGCCGAAGCCGCGCAGCGGCACACAGACCGGCCGGGCGGGTTTTTTCGACATGACCCACGATGGCACCTGGGGTGGCATACTCACCGGCGATCAGATCACCGTCGACTGGGACACGCCGTGCCCCTGCGGGCGAACCTCGGTCGCGATCAAACCGACGATTCAGCGCGTCAGCGAACTTCAGGGGGGCGACGACAAGATTTCGTGTGCCGCCACCCCGGCCGCGCAAGCCGAAGCCTTGGATTACCTTACCTCGTTCGAGCTTTGAGGATCTCATTACCCATCACACACGGGGAAGCATCATGAGCACGAAAAACATTTCCTACGCGGTCATCCGCGGCAAAGTCATCGACACGGATCTTGTCGAGTTCGGCGGGCGCGGCGGCGATCTCGCCTTCCAGGCTCCCGATCCGCACAAGCTTATTGGACAGCTGCCGCTTGGCAATCCGAGCAAGCTCGATGATCTCTACCAGCTGAGCTTTGAGGAAATTCTCGATTATCTCGAGGAGCTCGGAAAGCTGCTCGATTTCCAGAAGAACGCCTATATGCAGGAGGCCTGCGAGCTGAGCTATCTCACCTCGCCAAAGACGCCGCGTCTCGTCCGCGGCGCCTATGTCAGCATGCCGGCCATGTTCGAGCGGGAGCGCATCAAGCGCTGGTGCGAGCTGAGCGTCGGCATTCGCTATCTCGAGGGCTGGGTCGAAACGCCGATCAACGATTCGATCGTTTCCATTCGTGCTTATGGCTCCCGGGCCCTGCATATCGTCGCCGGCAATGGGCCTATGCTGGGGGCTCTGACGCTCCTTCGCGGCGCAGTGACCCGCAGCGACACGATCATCAAGGTGCCATCCAACGACCCGTTCACCACCGCGGCGATCGCCCGCACCATGGCCGACTTCGCGCCGGATCACCCGGTTACGAAGCACCTCACTGTTGCGTACTGGCGCGGTGGCGACGAGAAGTTCGAGCAGAAGCTCTACCAGCCCCATAACATCGAGAAGATCATGGCCTGGGGCGGCATGGCCTCCGTTAAGCACGTGACCAAATACATCCAGCCGGGGCTGGAGTTGATTTCGCTCGACCCGAAACGCAGCGCCAGCGTTGTGGGCGAGGGCGCGCTCCAGACTGATGCCCTGTTGCGTGAAACCGCGTCGCGGATCGCGTGCGACGTGGGCGTCGGCAACCAGACGGCCTGCTCAAGCTGCCGTGTCGTCTATGTGATGTCGGGGACCGACAAGGCCGGACTCGAAAAGATAAGCCGTCTGGGCAAGCTCGTGTATGAGGGGATCATGAAATTGCCCGGAGACCTGAGTACGAAGCCGAAGCGTTATGATCCTCAGCTCAAGGCGAATGTCGACGCCTTGCGCATGAACGATGACTGGTACGAGGTTGTCGGCGGTCAGGATGGCGAGGGCGCGGTAATTGTCTCGCATACGGCCGAGGCCGTCGAATTCGCAGAGGCTTTGGCCGACCGCACGGTCAATCTTATTCCCGTCGATACCCTCGACGAGGTGCTTGCTGCGGTGGACTCCTACACCCAAACCGTCGGCATTTTCCCTGACGACCTTATGCCGGTCCTGCGCCATAAGATGGCGCTGCACGGCGGGCAGCGCTTTGTGTCCCTGGGTTATGCCTTCACCGGTCCCGGTCTGGTCGGCCCGCAGGACGGCATCGAGCCGCTTCGGCGTATGTGCAAATGGATTGTCACCGAACGGCCAACGTCGAAGCTCAAGCCCATATGGGAGCGAGCAGAGGGCGAAACGGCGCTGGTGGCTTAACCGCGGTCGGCGCGCGATTTATGAGAAGAATGCCGCCGCCCGCTCGCCGATCATGACGGCGGTGGCGGCCGGGCAGCGCCGCACCGCGGTCGGCATGATCGAGGTGTCGACAACCCGCAGATTAGCGACGCCGTGAACCCGGCAGTACTGGTCGACGACCGAGTCCACACGCGATGTCCCCATGCGGCACGTGCTGGCCATGTGGATCGACGTGCTGACATGGGTGCGGAGGTGGTCGTCGAGCAGCGTGTCCGAAGCGAGCACGTCGTCACTCGGTCCAGTCCGGCGTGCTTTGATCTTCCGATAGGGCGCGCTCGCCACAAGGCGGGCCGCCAGCCGCATGCCCTCCCGTAGCCGTCGGACGTCTTCGGGGTCCTCGAGGTAGTGGTAGTGCAGCGCCGGTGATGCCAGCGGCTGGTCGGAGGTCAGCCGCACCTCGCCTCGGCTGCGACCCTGCATGAGGATCACCGAGATGGAGAGGTCCCATTCGGTAATCAGCTGATCTTTAAGCTTGGCCCACGACAGTTGGCGCGCGGCCAGGGCGAACATACGCAGGCGTTGAGGGAGTGTGGCCGTCTGGAGCACGGCGGCGTTACGGGGGACCGCAGTCTGTATCAGCATCATATCGCTGTGTTCACTGGAGTCGGGGGCGGTGTAGTGCAGGCCTACTTGGGCCAGGGCGTTCTTTGTCGGGTCGATGTGTATTCGCGATAGCCCCGGCACCCGTACGGGCAAATGAGCGGTGCAGTGGTCCGTGAAGTTCCTTCCCACGTGAGGTAACTCGTGGAGAACGGGGATGCCAAAGGCACCAAGTTCGTCGGCGGGACCGATGCCCGACAACATCAGGAGGTGAGGCGATTTGATGGCGCCCGCGCAGAGGACGACTTCGCCGCCATGAATCTCCATGGTCTCACCGCCGCGCCGGGCCAGAACGCCGATCGCTCGGTCACCGGAGATGATGAGTTTCAACACCGCCGTCTCGGGAATGACATGGAGGTTGGGGCGATCCCGGATCGGGTCGAGGTAGGCGAGGGCGGTATTGAACCGGATTCCATCGACGCTGTTCATCGGGAGGGCGCCGACGCCGATCGACCCGGGCGCGTTCATGTCCGGGTCATAGGGAAAGCCGGCTTGTTCGCAGGCGGCGGCGAACGCTGTCGAGGCAGGCGACCAGTCGGCGCGGCGGACGCGGCGGACGGGCATCGGTCCTTCGCTGCCGTGGTGACCGTCGGCTATGTCGCTGTCGCGCTCCAGCTTACGGAAAAACGGCAGCACCGCGTCGTAAGACCAGGCAACGTTGCCGGCACCGGCCCAGCCGTCGAAATCCTCGGCCAAACCTCGGGTGAAGATCGTGCCGTTGAGGGCACTGGACCCACCGACGACCCGTCCACGCGGCAAGGGTTGCTGCGCGCCTTGCCGCAGCATCGCGACGAATCCCCAGTTATTTG
>SCTM01000039.1 GCA_004297485.1 Rhodospirillaceae bacterium | reverse complement strand
TCAGCGCGTTCCTGAATATTATCGGACGCTACATGACGGATTATTCGCAGTCATTAGAATTGGAGCAAAAGGGAAGTCAACTCCGTCTCGACATTCGGCAGCTAACGGTGGTCGCAGACACATTGGATGGTGCAGTGCCACTGTATCGAATGGGAAGCGGCGAGAATTGGGTCGGTTATCATATTCTGGCTCACATCAGCCTCCATAAATGGTTCAGGCAGAAGGGCAGACCAGTCCCCGGATTTGTAATATTTGACCAACCATCACAAGCTCATTATCCGCCCGAACAGGACGCTGAGGGGTCGGTAGATATTCTTTCTAATGAGGATCGTACAGCAGTTGCCCAACTATTTAAGCTGCTTGCAGATGCAGGCAAGGAGTTGGCGCCAGACTTACAGATCATTGTAATGGACCACGCAGATTTACAGCAGTCGTGGTTTGCGGACGCCGTTATTGAGCGGTGGCGCAAAGGCAAGAAGCTCGTTCCTCAGGAATGGATAAATTAGATCGTGGTCGCTAATGCAGTTGATCTAGGCGAGAGCCTCACCGCGCTCGAAAGTCTCACCATTGACGAGTTTTCAAGAAAGGTAATTAAAGGAGCTAGTGGCGCTCTAGCCGACCACGCAAATCCACTGCGCTTTAATTTCTTCTGTGTAGCGATGAGAATTTTATTCGAACATACAACTGGCAAGTTGTCGCCAGATGAGCTGGTGCGTCAATGCGCATGGTTTAAGGCAAATGATGATGCGGGACGGCCTACACGGGCTCAGAAAGTTCAATACGCAGTACAGGGCGGATTAACTGATTTATTCGTTCAGAAAAATCTTGATGTAGACGCAGCATCACTTAGGAGGCCGCTAATATCTGCGGTCGATGAGCTAAGCAAGCAAGTGCATGGTCGAGAAACCAACCTTATCGAGGGCTTGGAGGCTCAGTATTCCGCGGTCGAGAATGTTATCAAGGCAATGCATGCCTTCTTGTCCGCCTACCATGATTGCAGAAATGCTATCATTGACCCAATTCGCGAGGAATTAGATGACGCCGCAGTAGATGCGCTAATTTCCGAAACTGTTTTGGCTGTTGATGAATTGGCCTCTCATCACAGCGTAGATGAAGTCTACATTCATAACATCGAAGTGCATGAGATCGGCCCTAGCACCGTGAAGTATAGAGCTGTCGGGTCGCTGTCTGTCACTCTTCAATGGGGCTCGAATTCCGACCTCAGAAATGGTGATGGAGCCGAATTGGAAGAGGGATTTCCATTTCAGTGCGATATTGAAGCGCCATTGGACAGCCCCTGGAACCTCGATTTAGCAGATACGATGTATGAAGTGGACACGAGCTCTTGGTTTGGTCATGAGCCGGAATAAACGGCATTTGCGGTTGGCCGTCGCAACTTAATGGTTATTTGATTTCCGGGAAGTTATGAGCGACAGACCAGTTCCCATTCCAAGCATATTCTTTTTCGTCGCGGTAAGTGATGGCGATCCGGCAGAAGCGAGCCCATTACAGGGCCTTGCCATGAGTTTATGCAACAGCGCGGGGCTTCTGAGATCATTAGTGCAGATGCCGAGCGATATTTTCGAATTCTCATTCGACGACAAAGATGCGGCTTTAGCCCGCAGAATAACTGGCACAGCACCGATTTGGTGGTTGCCATTAAATGCCGACGCAATCCGCCATCTGCCTAACGACCAAGTGCCTTTTCTCAGGCCAGAGGCTCCATTTGTAATCATTCTGCTGGGGCCGGATCAGAAGGTCTCGGATTACTCTGAATGGAGAGCCAGCGTTGCCATTCCGCCACTTATCGTCGCAAGTAATGGTGGCGATGTACGTTATGAAGATTTTGACCTAACCGCTGTTCAAAAACACTGCCTCGAAATTTGCAAAAGCGTAGGGCCGCAATGGCCGCCAGAAATTCAATCGAAATTTATTGATGCAATTAGCGCATGGAGGTTTCAGGGCGGGAGAGCGCTAGGCTATCCAATTGAAGGGCACAATGCATTCATCCCAAATCAAATGGCATTATTGGCCGCTGGATTTGACATTGAAAGCCCAGGGCCATTTACACCCGCCATGAGCGATGGAGACAAGCCGTACATAGATGTGATCTTAGCGACCGCTAACTCAATACTCGATGAACGTGAAAGAATTGGGGATAGAGACATGTTCCGAGTAACCCCGCCATCCCCGGACATAAATTTATTCAGTCCATCGATGTATCCCAACACAAGACTGCTCGCGCACCTTAAATCTAAACGAGCCGATCTTGAACTAACAGATTGGGCAGCAGGTATTGAGGCACTTCAGTCGCAGACAGGATATCGAATTGAAACGAGCGGTAAAAAATTCAAATCACTTCTTTCAATTGGAAAAGATTCCGACAAGCCGATCTTGAATCCCATTATCACCTTGCGGTCCAAAGAACTCTCTCTCAACACAGCCGCCGCTGGACTACTCGCTGCATCAGAAATTTCTGCCATTGTCAGACTACCAAACGACATCAATCGCATTGGTGGGCAAGTCAAACAGCTTGCTGCGCAGCGGCGCGGAAGCAACCCATCGGACAGAAAGCGCCTCAAAACTTTTAAGGACATGCAGCAGCGCCTAGCCAAGGCGGTACCGAAGCAATTCTTGGATATTATTAAACGCTCCAAATCCGGAGTAAGGATTATTTCGGATGCTCCCTTGGAGTGGCTTGATATTGAGGGACTTCCGCTCTCCCTCGCAAAAAATGTTGCTCGTGTAAATTCAACGCCAGGAAATTTATTTATTGGAAGCATAGTCGGACAGCAAATCCTTCACCTACGGCCGGAGGCATTCCAAGAGATTTTGATAATAGGCGCACTCAAGCGTACCGATCCCATTCGCCGTCTATTTGAAGTGGCTTTCGAATCATATGACCCAATACTGCGCGATAAGGTTCGTTTGATTAACGTCGAAGTGAAGTCGCGCGCAGAGTTTGTTGATGCCCTAAACTCTTTTTCAGGAGTATTTGCTGTTTTTGACGGACATGGCAGCCACGCCGCAGAGGAAGCCGGAAAACTTTGGCTGCAAGACGAAAGCATAGATATTTGGGAAATGCGAAATCGAGTAAGGGTTCCGCCGATTGTGTTTTTAAGTGCATGTGACACGCACGCGACGGACATCAATCATGCAACTACCGCAAACGGATTTTTATTCCTAGGGGCACGAACCGTTATTGGTTCATTCCTACCCCTTTATGCAGGAGAGGCGGCAATATTGGTTGCGCGTCTTTTGCACAGAGTGGCCGAGTATATTCCGGGCGTAATTAAAGCTTTCGATGCATCAACCACCTGGATGGATGTGATGAGCGGGATGCTTAGGATGACGCTCCTAACAGATTTTCTCCGGCGATTAGAATCGCAGAAGTTGATTTCTCACGATGATTATATACGGATTAACACAAACGGTAATAATGCGATCAATTGGCCTCAACGAGATGCAACCGAAGTGTTTCGAAATGTTTTGAATGAAGTGGGGAAAATAGGAGTACCAACTTCACAGGCGGAGGCGGAATTCAGGCTTGCCGTAGCAACAACCAGCGCCACCAGTTATGTCCAATTGGGTCGACCAGAATCTATAATTTTTGACACTGAAGACCGGATCAGAGGGCAATTCAAAAATCATTAGGGCGTTTGAGTAGAGGGAAAAAATCAAAGTTTTTTATTAATGCCTCTGTTTTTCTTAATCTTTAGAAGCTCTGCGGGCTCAACGTCGAGCACCTTTGCTAACTTCGCGATAATCTCAAGGCCGACATAACTGCCCGCTTTTTCGAGCTTACTCATGTAGGTGCGGTTTACATCCGCTTCATGTGCCAGCTCCTCTTGCGACAGCCCCCTGTCACTTCGTAGTCGCCGTAAATTCGCGGCAAATATTTCCCGGATATCCATCCGAGAACAAGAAACCTATGTCGTTTTATAGCCCACCGCTTTAAAACGACAAAATGACTTATGCCAATTATTTGGATCTGATAAAATCTTTTTCGAAAACAACATTTTAAGCTAAGGGGCATCACATGAAGAGTAAGCGGATTCTACCTGCGACAATCGGGGCAGCTATATTTCTGGCGTCTTGCGCAGCAAATCCCATTCCCGAGTTCGCCGGGCCACAATTAGCCGCCGGGGCGGAACCCAAGCTGAATACCTCGTCAAGCACTACGGTGGGCGGCGTGCTCTACACGCAGTTTCAATACTGGCAGGATGGGAAATACGTCCTTCGAGAGTCACGCATTATGAAGGTCTACGAAGGCACTATTAATGTTAACGAGGGTGATGCCTTGATCCCCTCCAAAATGGGCGATCAGAAAATATACATCACCGAAAAACAATCAAATCAGCTATCTGTAGCTGGTGCTGTGCCCGCCTATTTCATCGATGCAGATGGTGATGGTGCTTTTGAAAAAACGACTGTGCATGCCGATTTTGCTTGGCGCGAATCTGAAATCTCTCCGCCGCTACACTATGGTCCGGAATTGGTGGCCTCATCTTCCGGGCGACCGTCATTCAAATACGAGTTGCTCTATCAGGGCATAAGCAAAGGCACTTTGAAGCTCGCCTATCGTGAATTCATTAATGACTTAGCACGCCCCGCTTTTTCGCAGGATGTCGTCTATGATCTAGCGACATTCCCAACCACCCTCACCTTCCGCAATTTGAAGATCGAGATTTCAAAGGCCGATAACGACGGCATCACATACCGCGTTTTAAGCGGACTCTAATCCATTCCAGCCAGCTCGTTTAAGTAATCGTCGCTCGAAATTACAAACAGTCATGCGTCCCGGATATCTCGCGCCGCGTCTTGACGCGATTGTTTGAAAGGTAGGGGCGTGCTCAAATTCCGCCTCGATATCGCAAACAAAAAAACCGCGCGCGAGGGACACATGAGGCATAGGAGCAGACTCCCAACGGACCAGGCCGGGCAGGCCCTAACTTCCCGCCAGCAACAGATACACAAGATGTCCCTAGCCGCCGAAGCCAGAGGAAACCTACTCGTATGGTACGGCCCGCGTCAGAAGTGGGTGGAGCTTCCTTTATCCTATAAGGGAAAAAGCCGAACAGAACTTGCATTGAAGGCTGGCGAGATACTGGCGGGAAAAAGAGCTCAGCCCAGTTGGCACGAACAGGCAGCAACTGGCGGCAGAGCGGCTGGCGCTATAGCCAAATTCCTTGCAGGCGTTGCCATCGGCCTTGCTGGAGCGACGACCAGACGCCGCCACTAACTCATCGCCTGGTCGCGGGTTTCAGGCTCTTAGCCCGCCGTCTGATATGCCTGCTGTAGCTTGGCGACAGCCTCCTCACCGCCACGGACAGCCTGGGTATAGTGCCCCAGGGTAACGGTCGCATTGGCATGACCAGCCAGTTTCGCGACCAAGCCAACCTCCACCCCTTGAGCCTGGAGGATCGAGATGAATGAATGCCGGGCGCTGTGAGGGGTGACGTAGGGTATCGGGAGGTTCTTTAAAGCGGGCGCCCAAAGCCTTTTCCTGAAGTTCTGGTAGAGAAGCGGCCCGCCACCCCCTCGGCGGGGCTTAGGCCACGGAGATAGCCTTCCCGGCCCAGGAAATACCCTCTGAAGCTCCCCGTCCTTTCGGGGACAGCTCAAGCGCCACTCCAGCAGCATCTCCCGCAACACCGCAGCCATTGGTACGTCACGGGTTCCGGCGACCGTCTTAGTCATATCGGTAAGGCTGCCATCCCGTTCCTGGATGCGTCGGATGCGGATCACATTCGCCTCAAAATCCACGTCATCCCACATCAGCCCCAACTGCTCGCTTGGGCGGGTACCCACGAGGAATGGAAAAGCATAGTAGATGCCCTGGGCGCGGTCCTGTCGGGCTGCCGCCAGGACCAGAGATACCTGGAATGGGGTCAGGATGGCCTTCTTGGGCCTCTGGCGCGCGCGACTGAGATTCCTCGGTAGGGTAACCGCACGTATACCGGTGTCTTCCTCCGCCAGCGCCAGGACCGCCCGGAGCACCGATTTTGCTCGATGTGAGGAATAGGCTCCCACTTCCTGGAAAAGCGTCCTGTGCCAATCCCGGATATCTCCCGGCTTAAGGTCGGTCAGCTTCAGGGTGCCCAGCATAGGTACGACGGTCCGCCCCGCTGCCGTCAACCGTCCCGAAGTAATCGCAGCTCGCTCTTTGGCGGAGGCTATGATGAGCGGGCCACGGATATAAGCAGCGACTTCCTTGTATGACTTAAGCGTCCGCGCCTTAACTTTACCCTCCCTGTCGGCAATCCAACGATCGACCGCATCGGCGACAGTCGGGGCATTGCGCCTCTCCACGTACTGACGATTGGCCACTTGCACAATAAGCTCGGAACGCCGTGCTGCAGCATCGCATTGCCGCTCGAAGAATTCCTGACGCCGCTTGTCCGTTAGGGGATCCC
>SCTM01000038.1 GCA_004297485.1 Rhodospirillaceae bacterium | reverse complement strand
GTGCTCGCGGCGCATGACCCGATAGGTGCCGACAACTTCGGCCTTTGTCGTATCCTTGTGGTCAAGGACGACGAGGTGATCGCAGGTGGTGTCGAAGTGGTCGAAGTCCCGCCGCCGCGTCGCCATGTCGGGCAACGGCACAGCGCCCATCTCATCGTAAAAAACCCGGTAGCGCAGCGCCTGCGCGGCGTCGATTTCGGCCGGACAATTGGCCAGACGGATTTCCTGGCTTCCGGCAATGGCGGGGGTAAAAGGCAGCACCGTTTCGCGTATGGGCGTGACCGTCTTCGCGTTTTGCAGCATGGAGGATAACACCGTCAACCGGTTGGCAACCGTATCGCGCCGCCGTCTCTTTTGATGGCCGGGGCTGAGCCGCTTGAGCGTCGACTGAAGAGTCGACGACAGGGTGGACTTCGTCTTGAGCGTTAACTTAACCGTCGACCGGAGCGTCGACTTGGTAAGGGCAATGACCGTCAAAGGAAACTCCTCGGCGTGACGCCAGGGACCAGGCTCCCGTTGGGACAAGTCCCAAGGTGCCATATATTCACAAAAAACATCATAACGCACACGACACAAAATGTCGCGTTATCGATCTGTTACATCCCCTTCATCTAGTGGGACGGCAAATAATTCCAAGCGGTGACTCACCAATTTAAACCCGTGCTTCCTGGCGATTTCCTGCTGAATCCGCTCGATTTCCTCGTTGCGGAACTCGATCACCTTGCCGGTTCGAATATTAATCAGATGATCGTGGTGAGAATCGGGCACTTCTTCGTAACGTGCCCGGCGATCACCGAATTCATGGCGCTGGACGATTCCGGCGTCCTCGAACAACCGCATGGTCCGATAGACCGTGGCGATGGAAATCCGGCTGTCCTCGGCGCTGGCGCGGCGGTGAACCTCTTCCACGTCCGGATGATCGAGGGAGTCCGACAATACGCGGGCGATAACCCGCCGTTGACCGGTCATTTTCATACCGCTCTGGATACAGCGCTGCTCAAGGTGCGAGGGGGAGCTCACGGGCATGGCGGGGCGCTTTCAGGTATGGGCCGGAGGATTAAGGCCATCATAGGAGCCCCGCCCCCGGCTTGCCAAGTTACACGGCGGACTTATGGCTCCGGCCGGCACGGCGGACATGACTGCAAGTGATTGATTTATCATTGTTATTTAAGAAACTTCAAATGCGCGGCGTCGGCCGTAATTTCCGCAGCTGTCGGCACTTAAACGGCAAGCCCGCCTCGCGTCGCGGCGCTTGAATTTCAAGCGTCGGGATCGCATCAGTAAGGGCCGTGTATAAGTGGCGCGCGCTTACAAGGCAAATCCTTGCCGGAACCGCATACCGTCCAAAGATGCATAGTAATAGTATGAGTGAAGGCAATTATTTCATCGATATCACGGCTGACGTCTGCCCGATGACGTTCGTGAAAACCAAGTTGCTGTTGGAGCGGATGCCGCCCGGCGCCGTGGCCACCGTGCGGTTAAGGGGTAAGGAGCCCCTGGATAACGTGCCCCGTGCCGTCGCGGCCCATGGTCATGAGGTGCTTAGTCTGGTGCCCGAAACCCTGGGCGCCGTCGCCGCGCCGCGCGATCCCCACCTGCTCACCATCCGCCGCCGCTGATCGTCACAGGTCGCATCGCATAACCGTCGCATCATTTCCGGAAGCGTTGACGGTGTTGCGATAATAGTTGCGGCGTTTTCCGCAGACGACAAAACCAAGGACGTTATAGAGACCCAACGCCGCCTGATTGTTGGTGGCCACTTCCAGGAACAAGGACGCGACGCCAAGACCACGCAATTGCTCCTGGGCGTGCCGCAGCAGAATCCGGCCGACACCATGCCGCCGTGCCGGCGGTGCCACGGCGATGGTCAGGATCTCGGCTTCCTCCCCCGCGGAACGCACCAGAATAAATCCGCTGGGATTTTCATAACCTGCTGCCCATGCCGCCATGCCCGGTTGGCGCAGGAACAATGCGAAGTCCTCTTCCGTCCAGGGCGCCGGGAAACTGGTGGCGTGCAACTGCGCAAGCAGGGCCGCATCGCTCACTGTTGCCGCGACGACCTGAAGACCGGCCACTGGTTTGACGCGCTTATTGCTCATGAGTTGGCGGCCGGCGCAGTGACATCGGGTGGCCGCACATAAAGCGGCACCGGCCCCGCATCGGACGGTACGCGTGCGGCGGCCAGACCGGCAAGCACGGCCGGATCGGGAAACACAACGTCGGGGATGCGGCAAAAGCGTGCGGGCGATTCCCGTGTTTCATTGACGAGCATGCCGTCGCCCACAAGCAGAAGTGAACCCGCGAAACCCTGTGTCGCGAGCCAGGGCCCGACCGCGGCGGCGGGCATGGCAATGGCCGTACCGCGCGCCGCGCCTGTGGGACTGAAACATTCCACGTAGAGATCGCCGCGCTTGCTGTCGAGCAGGCTGACGATACCACTTGCATCGTTCGGTTGCGCGGCGGCTTCGGCGGCCAGCACCTCGCCGGTGGTAACGCCGATCACAGGAATGCGATACGCCAGGGCCAGCCCGCGTGCGGTGGCCAGGCCCACGCGCACGCCGGTGAAGGACCCCGGTCCAACGGTCACGGCGATGCGATCGAGGGCATCGAAGCCGATCCCGGCCCGATCCATGACCGCGGCAATGATCGGCACCAGATGTTCCGCTTGGCCGCGTTCCATGAGGCGGCGCTCCATGGCAAGCACAGCACCGTCGCGCCAGACGGCGACGGAACAGGCGGCGAGCGCGGTGTCGAAGGCCAGGACAATCATCGATACACTTGGATATTCCGGATTTGTGATGCCACGATATCCACTATTATGCCCCGCGAAAAACATCTCCGAGACTTTTTTCTACCGAGGCAATCAACGGTCCGCCCATGAACAGCA
>SCTM01000333.1 GCA_004297485.1 Rhodospirillaceae bacterium | reverse complement strand
TACGCCTGCAATACCTGTAATTCGCCTGCCGAATGTTGCTGCTGATGTTGGATTTTCGTCAATGGCACGGCGCTGAACTGCGGCTTTATCCCAATCCCCGCATTATTGGAGCGCCGGATGTGCGCGGACTCATTCCTGCCCTCACCATTGACGGTATAGCCGAACTGCCCGTCCAGGCACGATGGCTGGGTACGGAGCCATTGTAAATACGCCGTATCGGATTGTTTATTGGCCATAGCCCTTATCCTTCAATGTCTTTAGCTTACCCTTCAGAAGCGCGTTAAATCCCTCAAGCGCCTCCGTGAGTTTAAAAAGATAGTCTTTATCTCGTTCTACTCTTACTATGACGAGTTCCATGCCGGGATAATACGATAAGAAGTTGCACCATTTTCTACCCGTAACCAGCAGTTGACCTTGTATCTGCGGGTAGTACCCCATATCCAGGCCGTTCAGCATGTTCCTGACGTGGTTGTGCGCCGCAGGGCATTTTATTTCCACCAGTCCGTCATCCCCCGCCAGGCGGTCAGGGGAACATCCCACCGTCCGCGCGTCATTCGTGCAGAAGCCAATCGTGCGTAGCTCAATCCCCATTTCCATTTCGTAAGCAAGCGCCGCTTCCTCTTCCAGTTCCTTGCCGCGTTCCGTATGGGCGTTGCCTTCCCATTCGTTCACGGGATTGCCGGTCAGTATTTCCGCAATCAGCAAATGAGCATACGCCTCGGCTTGCGTAGAAGGCTTGCCTGTGGGGGTGAGGATCCGGTCAAAACAGGAAGCGGTCGGGAGGCCAGCCCTGATTTTTTTCCATGATTCAGAACCTTGCTCAATATCGTAAATTTGCATAGCAGTCTTTCTTTGGAGGCGTAAACGTGCCGCTTTCAGCTTCTAGTTTATTCACTTGCGCCACAAGCGACTTTCATGCCGCAGCGATCCTATTTTTTATATATTTCAGCAATCCATCAATTCCCCTGCCTTGCCTACCACCTTTTTCTATCCACTTGCCCGTGGAAGGCCAGAAGTCCACACCGCCTACACGGTAATGCTCCTCTGAAAACTGTTGGTAAGGCAAACCGGATGCTTCCAGTTTCGCCAGCGCTATTTGCGTGTTTTTTTCTTTTGATTCTTTGCGAGCAATCTTCACGTCCCGCCAGAAGTCGCCCAGTATATGAATCTTCAATATTTTTCATAATGTTACCATATTATTCAGCCTTGCGTATTTCCGCCAAAACGGCTTTGCGTAATGCTATGGCTTTATCTTCAGCCACGCTAAATTTTTCCCATTTTTCAGGTTCGCCGCCCGTTTGATCATATTGCCTATACAGCTCGTTCGCCTCCTCCTGCGCCAGCAACGCCTCATACATAATTGGACTAGCCGCTATCAGGCGGGCGTTGGCCTCGCATTCATTTTTTGTCCGCGTATTTGAACAATCCGCTATGATAAAACCATTTTCGGAAAAAACTCCTTGCACATTAGCATTCCCTGTAAGCCATTTGCCTGGGGTGAATTGGGGTTGGTTATCCATTGCTGCTTCCCTTACTTGCTTCGTTCTTCTTGTCCAGCGCCCTCACTGCTTTGCTGTAATCATTGGCAAGTATCCGGTCAAATCCTTCTACCTTCATGTATTTCAGGAACTTTGCCACATATTCCTGCCCGTGCTTTTCCGCCCTGGCGCACAGTTCCATTTCCTGCTCTTCCGTTACAGTCGCAAGTTTCACTTCATGGTTTTCGTTTTCGCTGTCCACAGTTTCGCCTTTGACCGGAATGCAAAAGATTTGCAGGCAGGCGTACTTATAGGCTGCGCTCAATGCCTTGTTGGTGGCTTTGTCGCTGCTGTCCATTGCCTCGCCAGCGATGGTCATAGTGACACTGCTGCTGTCATGGGCTGATACAAGCTGGTAATCCATAGTGACGGTAGTGTAGAACAACGCGCCGCCGCCTTTGGATTGCCGCTCTATGACGTTCCGTTCCTTTAGCACAGGGATAATGCACAACCCATGCTTCGCCATTAGCTGGGAAAGGGCATTGTATATATCGTCTATCCCACGAAAACTGTAAATGGTTCCGCCCGTGGTTTTCCTGTCCTTGCCTATGCCTGTTTTCGCAAGTTCGGCCTGCACCGCGTTTATGCACTGGTAGACATTCATTTTGATTTTCTCTACTGTTTCTTGCTTTTTCTGTGTTTCAGTCATTTTCTTTTTCCTTTACGTGAAATTTAATGCCATCCAGTTGTAATACAGCCTTCAGCCATGTTTTGAGATAACGTTTTATTCCCGCCTGGACAGCTTTTGTTACGCCTTCCAAATCATCACAGATGATGTCGTTGTTCTTGAGTATCTGCGCCACGTCCATCGTCACAACATGCTTCGGCTTGCTTTTGTATTGCGCTATTTTACGCATAAGGCCGTCCAGTTGAGAGACGGAATATGTCTTGCCGGATATAGAGAATATGTAATCATTGTGACGTAAGGCCATATCGCGCCTGAATGCGTCTACAACATCAGCAAGTTCAGCGGATGCTGCTATTAAGTCATTCGTCACAACATGCTCAGGCGCGTTTGCGGCCTCTTCCAGAAACGTCTTTGCCCATGTATAATTCGCTTCACTTAAAGGATGGCCACCTTCGCAATTCACAATGATAGCGTGCAGAATATCGAGAGCTTTACAGCAATTGTTTTCTGTAGACGCATTTGCGGGATATGTGGCGGCAAGATATGCTTGTATGGCGCAATATAGGCTGTCATGCTTCATATATGCGGCATCCGCTTTATCAAGCGCGGCTTCATCCAAAACAATGGCTTGAAGCGCTTGTTTATCTAACTGTTGGTCGTTACTCATGACAATTTTCCCGTTCTATCCGGCGGTGTTTCCTATCCTCTTGTTCTTCAAATCCGCCAATCACTTCTTCGGCCTGCTTAGTCTCTTCATAAAACAAGTGATCAAAAACGTCCCCAAAAAGCGTATAATCAAGAATTTTGCCTGTTACGTTCAGGCCGTTTACGAATGGCGCCATAAAAGCGGGAAGAACGGCGAGAAATTCATCATGGCGCTTTTTCGCCGCAGCCAGGTACGCTCCTGCGTTATCGGCTTCCTGTTCGGTTGGGGTATGTTCCATGTTGCTCTCCTGTTTAATGATTGATGATACTTCACTCACGCATCCCGCATCAGATGTATGAGCTTGTCCGCCATTCTGCTGTTAAAGGCAGCCCTCGCAGCCTCCGCAGCAGCCTCCGCAGCAGCCCACGCAGCAGTCTCCGCAGCATCCCTCGCAGCCTCCGCAGCAGCCCACGCAGCCCTCGCAGCAGCCCTCGCAGCCCACGCAGCAGCCCACGCAGCAGTCTCCGCAGCATCCCTCGCAGCCTCCGCAGCAGCCCACGCAGCCCTCGCAGCAGC
>SCTM01000037.1 GCA_004297485.1 Rhodospirillaceae bacterium | reverse complement strand
GATTGCCACAGCAAACTAAAAATGTCGTCACGAGGGTTGTCCCGGCGCTCAAGGATCGTGGGGCGCATGACCGCGGCTATCTCCATCGTCTTTTTCATTGCCGTCGCGGGGTCGGAGGCCAGGCTCGCCAAATGCGATCGCACGAGCGCACGATATTCAGCCTGCCGTTCGAGCGGTAATCCCAGCAACTTCAGGAACACCTGCACCGGCAGCGGTTCGGCGAGCTCGGCCATGAACTCGCAATGGCCGCGATCGACGATCTTATCAATGAGTTCATTGGCGAGCGCCCGGACATCATCCCTGAGCGCGAGCGCTGCCTTTGGTGAAAACGCGCCTTGGAGAGGTGCGCGAAATTTACTGTGATCAGGCGGGTCGAGATTGATCGGAACCGCTTGGGGAATGTGGGGCCCTCCCTTCGGCATCATGGCCGTCATCTCCGCCATCTTCGCCTTCGACATGAATTGATTGGAAAATGATTCCCAGTCCCGCGAGGCCTTGAAGTTGGCGGCATGGCTGATCAGCATCCAGTGTCCCCCTTGGCGGGGTGTCCAGAATACGGGAGGGGCCTTTTTATGCAGATCGAGGAGCCGCTCGTGCGGGTTTGCCACGTAGGCCGGGTCATAGAACATGTCGAAGTCGTACACGACCGAGTCGGGCACGTGCGCCGGCTTAGGGACTACGGGGGTAAGAGCGGCAGCGTTAGCCATCGGAATCTCCGGCAAAGAAAGCCCAATACGACAACAAATAAGCGTTCCGGTGGTATGGTGTGGACAGCGCCACCGGCAGCATCAAAACAGTATCACCTAATCTTCTCGCCATAGCCGTGAAACCCGTTCGATGACTTAGCACGAAGGGCGGTCGCGTAACCTAGCGCGTTGCTATTAAGTGTGCGATCCTGCCTTCTAAACACAATCCGCCGCCGCATCTCATTGTAGAATAACGCCCCGGCGATTGTCCTGGCGATCACCGGCCGGCACTCCCATCGCGGGGGCGATTTGCGCCAAAGTCCGGTTGATCGCTATAGGGTTTTGTTTTCTATTCGAAAGCGAGTTCCGCGATGGTATTGGGGCTCGAGAGAGGCTTTTTTTATGAAGATTCACGTTAAAAAAGAAGCGTGTGTAGGCCACGCCCGGTGTGCGGCGGTGGCGGAAGATATATTTCCGCTGGATGAGAACGGATACATTGCGGTGACGGAAATCGACGTTCCTCCCGGCAAGGAAGAGCGTGCGCGACGCGGGGCCCGCGCCTGTCCCGAGCGCATCATCACTATCGAAGAGTAATAGCTCAACCGGCCTTTGATCGCGGTCGCGGCAAGCCGATAAAGCCCAGCAGGAAAGCACTCATGTCAAATTTCGTGAGCTACAAGAATAAGCGCGTCATCATCAGCGGCTGCTTTTCTGGGATGGGGGAAGCCACGGCCCGGCTGCTCCTGACCTTGGGTGCTGAAGTCCACGGTCTGGACTACAAGGAATGCAAGCTTAAGCTTGCCTCATTCACCCATGTGGATTTGCGAGATCCCGCCTCGATCGATGCGGCCGTCGGAAAAATCGGCGGCAAGGTCGACGCGCTGTTTAATTGCGCCGGATTGCCCCAGACCTTCCCGCCGGTGGAGGTCATGAAGGTGAATTACATTGGCGCTCGCCGGATGACCGAGCGGGTGGTGCCGCTGATGTCCGCGGGCGGCGCGGTGGTCAGCATTGCCTCCACGGCCGGCCTTCGATGGTCGACGCGGATACCGGTGATCATGGGCTTGCTCAAGCAGGACACCTTCGAGGGCGCCGTCAAATGGTGCGAGGACAACAAGGATACGGTCGCCGAGGGTTACTCCTTTTCCAAGGAAGCCATGATCGTTTGGACCATGTTCACGTCATCCCACCTGATCAAGCGCGGCATCCGCATCAACTGCACGCTGCCGGGTCCCACGCAGACCCCCATGATGGCCGATTTCGAATCCGCTACGGCGGTGAGTGTGATCGATGCCGCAACGCAGCCGATCAACCGCCGCTCCACGCCCGAGGAACAAGCCGGGCCGCTGGTCTTCCTGAACAGCGACGCGGCAAGTTACATCAACGGCGTCGCGTTTCCCGTGGATGGCGGATTCATGGGCGGCCTCGCGACCGGTCAGGTCGACATGAAAGCCATGATGGGTGGCGCCGCTTAAAGCGACCACACGCCGAGCAGGCACCCGCGTAGCGCGGAGCAGGCCGGTTTTTTTATCCGGGAGACGTCCGCCGTGAAACTTGAGCTTGCCGAAGACCAGCAAATGATGCGCGAGAGTTTCGCGCGTTTTCTGACCGAGCAGAGCACCATGGCGCGGGTGCGCGCCGCGATGCCCGGCGGCTTCGATCCGGCGTTGTGGACGGGCCTCGCGGAGCTTGGTGCATTTTCCATCCGCGTGCCGGAAGCGTCCGGCGGTCTTGGTCTCGGCGTGCTGGATGCCACCATCCTGATGGAGGAGGCGGGCCGCACTCTGGCATCGGGACCGGTCGCGGAAACCCTGGTGGCCGCGCGGCTGCTGGCTGTGCTCGGCGGTGCCGGGAATAACGATCTGCTCGAACGGGTGATGGCCGGACAGGCCGTCGTCAGCATCGCGTTCCGCGACATTGCTCAGGAGCCGGTGCAATGGGTGGCGGGCGGCACGGTCGCCGAGGCGGTCATTGCCCGTAACAGCAAAGAGGTCGTGCTGATTGCCATCCCCGAGAGCGCGCGCAAGGCCGAGGCCACTCTGGCGTCGACGCCGATCGCGGAACTCAATCTCGGCGGTGCCGCGCGCACGGTGCTTTCCGCCGCGCCAGCAGGTCTGACAGTCTTCGCGCAAGGTATCGAAGAGTGGAAGCTGCTGATGGCCGCGGCGCTTTCCGGCCTGGCCCGCGAGGCGGTCCGGCTCGCCGCCGCCTATGCCTGCGAGCGCGTGGCTTTCGGTCAGCCCATCGGAACCTATCAGGCCATTTCCCACCCGCTGGCCGACCTGATCTGCTGCATCGATGGCGGCAAATACTTCACCTGGAAGGCGATCCGCGACATTGCCGACAAGACGAACGATGCGGGCGCGGAGATTTCGCTGACGGCGTGGTGGAACGCCGATACCGCCGGGCGCGCGGTTGCCCAGGCGCTGCAGACCTTCGGCGGCTATGGCCTGACGATGGATTACGACATCCATCTGTACAATTTGCGTGCCAAGGCTTGGCCGCTGGTGTTCGGCGACCCGTCGCGTCTGCTGGAAGAGGCGGGCCGGCGTCTGTATGCCGGTGAGAATGCGGCACTGCCGGATGTGGGTGAAGTTTCCATCGACTTCGACCTGGGCGAGGAGGCGCGCGCACTCGCCGCCGAGGTGGATGCGTTCTTCAAGAAGAACCTGACTCCTGAGTTGAAGGCCAAGGCGCATTATTCCTTCGATGGACACGATCCGGGCATACACCGCAAGCTTGCGGACGCGCGCCTGTTGTTTCCGTCCTGGCCAAAGGAACTGGGCGGACGGGAAGCCCCCCCTTATGCCGTCAATGCGGCCAGGTTGATGTGGGAAGAGCATGAGTGGACCAGTCATCCGTTGGGCACGACCGGCATGGTCGGTACCATTATCCGGCGTTTCGGCAGCGACGAGCTGAAGCGCGAGGTGCTGGCGAAAATCGTGTCCGGAGAATCGATCTGTAGCCTCGGCTATTCCGAGCCCGGCTCGGGGTCGGACGTGTTCGCCGCCAAAACACGGGCGACGCCCGACGGCAACGGCTGGCGCATCGACGGCCAGAAGATGTTCACCAGCGGCGCGAATATCGCGGACTATGTGTTGATGCTCACGCGTACGAACCCCGATGTGCCGAAGCACAAGGGCCTGACGATGTTCATCGTGCCCCTCAAAACGCCCGGTATCGAGATTCAGCCGGTTTATACTTTCCAGGACGAGCGGACGAACATCACCTATTACGACGGCGTGAAGATTCCGGACAGTTACCGTCTGGGCGAGGTGGACGGTGGCGTGAAGGTCATGTCCGCGAGCCTCGAGCTAGAGCACGGCGGCGGATTCGCCAAGACCCAACAGCACATGCTGCATGCCGCCGAAGCGTTCTGTCGCGAAATCCCCTATCGTGGGCACCGGCTGATCGAAGATCCATCCGCGCAAACACGATTGGCGCGGGTTGCCGCCCACGTCGCGTTGTCGGATATCCTCGGCAATCGATCCCTGTGGGCGAGCGTCGAGAAAAAGCCTAGTCCTGGCTTCGGGCCGATGGCCAAGATGTTCTCATCCGAGAAGTTCCTCGAAGATGCGGCCGATCTGCTGAATCTGACCGCGCCATACTCGTTGTCGAAACGCACGGGACCGGCGGGGTTCCTCAATCAGTGCTATCGTCATGCCCATGGGACACGCATCTACGGCGGCACCAGCGAGGTTCACCGCAGCATGATCGCCGAACGTAATCTCGGGTTGCCACGGACCCGTGCTTAAAACAGGAGAATGACGCTTGTCTGAAGCCCCACACCTGCTCGTCAAAGAAGACGGACCCATCATCATCTGCACCCTTAACCGGCCGGATAAGCTCAATGCCCTCAGCGATCAGACAATGGAGCTGTTCGAGCGCGCGTTGATTCACTTCCGCGACACGCCCGCGCTCAAGGTCATGCTCATCCGCGCGACCGGCCGCTATTTCTGTTCGGGCGCCGACCTGCGTGAGGGGAAGGGCGAGCCTCACACCAAGGGATCGCAGATCCGTGAACAGCACCGCCTGCGAAATCGCGGCATGCATCGCATCTATGATGAGATGGAGCACATCGAGAAGCCGATCGTCGTCGCTCATCATGCGCCCTGTGTCGGTGGCGGACTGGAACTCTCGCTGTCCTGTGATTTCCGTCTCGCGGCGAAAAGCGCACACTACTCGTTTCCTGAAGGGTTGTTTGGCGTCATTCCGGCATCGAACGGTGTCAGCCGCCTGACCCGCATCTGTGGAACACATTGGGCGCGTCTGCTGATCATGGCCAACATGAAGGTGGCCGCCGAAAAGGCGCTGATCATGGGGCTCGTTCACGAGGTTTTCCCGGACGACACTTTCGAGCAGGACGTCATGCAATTCTGCCAGCATCTGGCGAAGCAGAATGCCGAACAGATGGGCACGGCGAAAATTACCATCGAGATGGCGCGCGATGTCGGCCTCGAACAGGCGCGCCACGTTGAGCGCATGGCCAACAGCGCCCTGATGCTGAGTCCCGACTATCTCGCGGGGATGGAACGCTACATCGCCAACCTCGGCAGTAAGGGGAAGGGCGGCTGACCACGGCCGCGTGTACGGCTTCTTCGGCAAACTTGGCCGGGAAGCCGTCCCTCCGCTGAGCCCGGGACGAGCCCTTTGTGCGCTTAGGTGGATGCCGAGCCGCGGCGGGAAGTCGCCCGGCCATCGCGTAAACCCAGCTCCAGAATGCGGGCCTCCGCCACCAATAGATTGTGCACGTGGATTGTTGGATCCGTGGTCATCAGTCTTTGGAAATATGCGTCGGTCGCCACCGTGATCGTACGCTCGATACCGGTCATCAGGACCGTTGCCATGGCGGACACGGGCGAACGGCCCGGCGGTAAATCGCTTTCCATCTGCTTGATGAGTAACGTGATCATGGGCTGTGAACTGGATATGCGGTAGGCGCGCATGCGCTCATCATTATTGTCGGCGTAGTTGTTGCGAAGGTGCAAAATCCGCGCGTGTCGCACCCAGAAAGCGTGAAAGGCCTCGACAAACTTGAGGCAGTTCTCCGTCAAAGAGTCGTCCGGCCAGTGCATGCGCAAATGGCCGACGTAGGAATTCTCCGCCGATGCCATGATCGGATCCAGCACGGCGAGCAGAAGCTCGGGGAGATCGCTGAAATAGAGGTAGAGCGTCGTCATGCCGAGCGAGGCTTCACGCGCGACGGCGCTCAACGAAATCGCCGTTTCGGGCGGGCCTGCGAGCAACTTCTCCGTGGCCGCCAGAATCCGCTCGCGCGTGTCACGGCCCTTTCGTCCAAGGCGCTGGCCCAGGAGGTTATGGCTCAGGGACTCCTTGTCGGTTGTCGAATGAGCAGCCTTCACCAACGCAAAGTCCTTCCCCCACATGGGTTAGCCGTACCCCAGCGCATTCCTCACTCCTCTACGGCGACGCCTGTGATCTACGGTCAGGAACGCGCAGCTGTGGGAACGGCTGCATCCGGCTATGCGCCGGTGGCAATCACCTTGGTTTCCATGTACTCCTCGATGCCTTCACGGCCCCATTCACGGCCGATACCGCTACGCTTATATCCGCCGAACGGCATATCGGGCGTGATCATGATGCCGCCATTGACGCTGATATTGCCCGCGCGGATACGCCGTGCGATGCGGGTCGCACGTGCCTTGTCGCCTGACGTGACCATGCCGGCAAGGCCATAGTCGCTCTCGTTAGCGATGCGGATAGCATCCTCGTCATCCTTGAACGGAATCACGACCATCACCGGCCCAAAGATCTCTTCCTGCGCGATCCGCATGCTATTCTTCACATCGACAAAACAGGTCGGTTCGACAAAAAAGCCACCGCCCTTGTCTGGACGCGCCTTACCGCCCGCGAGCAGTCTTGCGCCTTCTTTCTTGCCCAGTTCGATGTAGCCCATGACACGGTCAAGCTGCGCTTTGGAAATGAGCGGGCCCATGACATGGGTCGGCTGTTTGGGGTCGCCCCAGGCGGACGCATTGGCGGTATAGGATTGCTCAATTGCCGCCACGGCTTCCGCGTAACGGCTCTGAGGAACCAGAAGCCTGGTTGGAATAGCGCAGCCCTGGCCGGCATGAGAGCAGGTCGCCAACGCCGAGCGTCCGACGACCTGGGCGAAATCCGGCGTGTCATCGAGGACGATGTTCGCCGACTTGCCGCCCAGTTCCAGGAACACACGCTTCAGCGTGGACCCGCCCTTTTCCATGATCCGCTTGCCGACCCCGGTCGAGCCGGTGAAAGTGATCAGATCGACCCTGGGATCTGTGACAAGCATTTCGCCGGCTACCACCGGGTCCTTCGACGAGATGACGCTGAATACCCCAGCGGGGAATCCCGCTTCCGCCGCGAGTTCGCCCATGATCGTGGCCATGCTGGGCGTGTTCGGGGCCGGCTTCAAAATGACCGTGCAACCGGCGAGCAGACCGGAGGCGACTTTAGCGATATTGACGTATAGCGGCACATTCCACGGCGTGATGGCGCCGACAACGCCGACGGCCTCATGGACGGTGATGCGATCAGTCTTCATCCCGTAAAACTCGATGCGGCCCCGGTCTTCTTCCCACTTCACTGTCTTGAAGACCTCAAGGAGCGTACTGAAACCCTGAACCGCCCCATCGACCTGCGCCATCGGGATGAACCCTAGCGCCGCACCGATCTCGTGCAGCGCGATGTCGGAGAGCCGCTGACGATTGGCGACCAACAGATCGCGGAGCTTGGTCAGAAGGCCGTGCCTGAGCTGATGATTGGTCGACCAGTCGGTCTCGTCGAAAGCCCGGCGGGCCGTCGCGATCGCCTCTTCGACATCCGCGGGCGAAGCATCCGCCGCCTTGCCGATCACTTCGCCGGTCCAGGGACTAATCGTGTCATAGGTCTTATTGCCCGCGGCCTTGCGCACGACGCCGTTGATATAAAGCTTGGCTTCCGGAAGCGTTACCATGTCGTCATCCTTCCTTATCTACCGCGCGTGTCCGCGCGCCGATCCATTTCAAATACTATTTTCGAGCGCTGGGAAACGCGCCGGTCAGCCTGCCGGCTTCGGCCGGGTACGCTCGAATCATTTTGAAGCCCACGCATGGAGA
>SCTM01000036.1 GCA_004297485.1 Rhodospirillaceae bacterium | reverse complement strand
TACTGACCATCACCTGTCCTAACGCCACCGGCTTGGTGGCGGCGGTTGCCGGCTTTCTGCGGGATGAAGGCTGCTTCATCGATGAGTCGTTTCAATATGGCGATCCGGCCACCCAGCGATTCTTCATGCGCATGGTTTTCACCGTCGCGGCCTCAAGTAAGCCAATTGCCGAAATCGAACGATGTTTCGGCGAAACGGCCCGGCGCTTTGACATGAGTTGGACGATGGTGCCTGTTGAGCGCCGCCCACGCGTGATGATCGCCGTTTCGCGCTTCGGCCATTGTCTGAACGATCTTCTGCATCGTTGGCATACGGGGCAGCTCGCCATCGATATCGTCTGCGTCGTGTCCAATCACGATGACATGCGGCGCATGGTTGAATGGCACGGCATTCCCTATCATTACCTTCCGGTTACCGCCGCCACGAAGGCCAACCAGGAAACATCCTGGCTGAAGATGGTGGACGAGCTTGATGTGGATCTCGTCGTGCTTGCGCGTTACATGCAGGTGCTGAGCCCGGAGGCGTGCCGAAAGTTGGAAGGCCGCTGCATCAATATTCACCACTCCTTCTTGCCGAGTTTCAAAGGGGCAAGGCCCTATCAACAGGCTTACGAACGGGGCGTGAAGATCATCGGCGCCACGGCTCATTACGTCACCGGCACCCTCGACGAGGGGCCGATCATCGAGCAGGCGGTGGAACGGGTCGACCATACCCAGGGCCCCGCCGAACTGATCGCCACCGGTCGTGACCTGGAGACCTTGGTGCTGGCCCGGGCCGTGCGCTGGCATGCCGAACGCCGGGTCCTTATCAACGGTGCCAAAACCGTGGTATTCCGGTAAGCGGCGTCGCAGGCTAGGCTATTGCCCGACGTGGGGAGACATACTATATTTCGAGTCGAAATAACCCGACCAACGGCGGTCCTGGGGGCAGACAGCAATGATGTCTAAAACCATTCTCATCGTCGAGGACAATGAGTTGAACATGAAACTGTTCAACGACCTCTTACAAGCCCACGGCTACAACACCCTGCAGACCAAGGACGGCCGCGAGGTCGTGCAGATCACGCGGAAAAATCGTCCTGATCTTATCCTCATGGATATTCAGCTGCCGGAAATCTCCGGCCTCGAAATCACCAAGATGCTGAAGGCCGATGACGACCTGCGTCATATTCCGGTGGTGGCCGTGACGGCCTTCGCCATGAAGGGTGATGAGCAGAAAATCCGCACCGGCGGCTGCGACGGCTACATTGCCAAGCCGATCTCCGTGGCAAGCTTCCTGCAGACCGTGTCGAAGTTTCTCGCTCCCGCGGCGGCATAGCGCGCTTTTCACCTGCCATGAAAAAACCCGCCGGGCTCAGCCGCGGCGGGTTTTTCATTGGTCAGGAAACGACAGATCTACTTGATCTTGCCTTCCTTGAATTCCACGTGCTTGCGCGCGACCGGGTCGTACTTCCGCATCGTCATCTTCTCGGTGATGTTGCGCGGGTTCTTCTTGGTTATGTAGTAGTAACCGGTGCCCGCCGTGCTTTCCAATTTGATCTGAATGGTGGCTGGCTTAGCCATGGTCGTCGTCCCGATTGCGAATGTGTGAAGCGCACGGGGCACGCCCAGGCGCTATCCCCATGAATGAGCGGCGCACAATACACCGCTTCGGCATCAAGTCAAGCTAAGCGCCATCCTGGATACCTAAACCTAATCAATGGGTTGCCGAAAATTGGGTGGGAAGATGCGGCCCCAGCGCGCCGCGCAGGCTGGGATCGGCGATCCAACGGCGCGCAACCTCCAGATCGACGGCCTGTGCCGGACGCGGTTCTGGCCGGCAGGCGCTCCTGGCGGTTTTGACATCCAGCAGCGGGCTGGCGACGGCGGCTTTTGCCCGCGCGCGGATGGTCGCGGCGATGATCGCGCCGGCGCTCTCCGGCGGGCCGATGGGGGGCGATGACGTGCAGATGTCCGGCAGAATTCCGCGCTCGTTGAGGAGGGTGCCATTGGGTGTGAACACCCGCGCCCAGGTCAAAGCAAGCTCGCCATCATTGGGAAGCGGAACAAGGATCTGGACGGTGCCTTTGCCGACACTGGCCGTGCCCACGGCAATGGCGCGGTTGTTTTCCTGGAGGGCGGCGGCCAGAATCTCCGCCGCGGACGCTGAGACGCCGTCGACCAGCAGAACAATTGGGATATTGGGAGCGATGTCGCCAGGCGTTGCGGCATAGAACTGGGTCGCCGCTGGGTCACGTCCGCGCAGGTTGGCTATCACGCCGTGGTCGAGAAAGAGGTCGGCAACAGCAACCGCCTGATCGAGCAATCCTCCAGGGTCGCCGCGCAGGTCGAGGATAATGCCGCGGATTGGTCCGGCATCGGAGATGGCGCCGGACATGGCGGCGGCCGTATGCACGTTGAAGTTCTTCACCTTCAAATAAAGCACGCTGTCATTTGTTTCCGCCGCGACCGTTTCCGGGATGATCAGTGCCCGGCGCACGGCGAACGCGTGTGACATGCCATCACGGTCAACAGTCAGGGTTGTCACCGTGTCTGCTGCGCCGTCGAAGCGGTGGAGAATCGCGGCCAACGGCAGTCCCGCCAGGCGGACGCCGTCTACATGCGTAATGATGTCGCCGGAGATCATGCCGGCGCGATCGGCCGGACCATCCTTCAACGTCGAGCGCACAAGGGCCCCAAGCGGCGCTTGCTGAAGATCGAAGCCGAGGCCGACAAATCCATTGCGGGCGGTTCGGTTACGCGCGGCCTCGTCGCGTCCGGCGTACCGCGAGTAGCGATCAAGCAGGGGCATGATCCCGTTAAACAGGGACTGGAGGAGCGTTTCTGACGACGCCGTGTCCAGGGCCGGGGACACCCGGCGCGCCGCGGCGATCAAAGTCTGAATGTTCGCAACCCATTCACCGATGTCCTGGTGTTGAGGGCGGTTTGTCCGCGCAATGATCATTTCGCCGTGCCGGACAATGAGCGCGTCGTCGTTCGTCTCGAAGCGTAGCGTGTGGTCAAGGGCCGAGAGGCCGGTCAACGCGGCCGTGAACAATTGATCCACGTCCGGCTGATCGACGGCTTTGTCGCGAATTTCGGTCATGCCGGTGGCGAGTGGCGCGGCCAACGCGGCCACATCCGGTTCCATCACGGTGGGCCTGGCGGCGCAGGCGGAAAGCAGGCCGCCGAAGACCGTCAGCAACGTGACACGAACCGCGGCGCGGATCATCGCCGACGTTTCTTCTGCTGACGGCCCCTGTGCGGTCGGCCTTTCCCGGCGTTACGGGTCGATGCTTCGCGCGGCGTCGCGCTTTGTGGGACGTCGGCATGTTCGAACACGATGCTGCCGGCGATTTCGTCAGTCTCGAACAGCCGCACGGCGATCCGGTCGCCGACGCGCAGGCGAAGTCCGTGACGGCGGCCGATAACGGAGTGAGTCTTTTCATCCAGGTCGTAGAAATCCTGGGGCAGATGGCGCAAGGGCAGAATGCCGTCGGCGCCACTATGATCGAGGGTGACGAACACGCCGAAACGGCTGACGCCATTGACGCGGCCCTGGAAGATCGCGCCGACGCGGTCGGCCAAATAACTTGCCGTGAATCGATCGACGGTTTGGCGCTCCGCCACGGCGGCGCGGCGTTCGGTCACGCAGATATGCTCGCAGATGGGGACAAGATTGGGATTGCGGCCGGAATGCCAGCCGCCTTCGCCCAGCTTGCAGACAGCGATCAACCCGCGATGGACGAGCAAATCGGAATAACGTCGGATCGGTGATGTGAAGTGGGCATACTTGCGCAGGGCCAAACCGAAATGGCCTTTGTTGTCCGGGCTGTAGACGGCTTGGGATTGCGTACGCAGGACAAGGGTATTCACCATGTGCTCATGGGGACCGCCCCGCACCGAGGTCAGCACGCGGTTGAAATCGCCGGGTTTCGGACTGGCGCCATGGGGCAGTTTGAAGTCGAGGGTGGCGAGGGCATCGCGCAAGTTCATCACCCGCTCCGGGTCGGGCGGCTCGTGCACCCGATACGCCGTCGGGTAGGTGGACACGCTCATGGTTTCCGCCGCCGCGACGTTGGCGGCGATCATGAATTCCTCGATCAGGCGGTGACTGTCGTAACGCTCTCGCGGCACCACATCGACGACGGTGCCTTTGGTGTCCACGACAATCTTACGTTCGATAAGATCGAGGTCGAGCGTACCGCGCTTGCGCCGGGCCACGTCGAGGGAGGCATAGGCGCCATAAAGCGGCGCGATGACATTTGTCATTAGTGGCGCGCAGATTTCGTCGGGCCGACCGTCCTTGGCATTTTGCGCTTGAGTATAGGTCAGTCGCGCCGCCGAACGCATCAGGCCGCGCAGGATCTTGTGGCGTAGGGGTTGCCCTTCGGACGTGACCCACATCTCCGCCACCAGGCACGGGCGTTCCTCATGGGGTTTGAGTGAGCACCAGCCGTTGGACAGAGCCTCGGGCAGCATCGGCACCACCCGGTCCGGGAAATAGACCGAATTGCCGCGATCGAAGGCTTCGCGGTCCAGCGCATCTCCCTCGCGCACATACCAGGCGACGTCGGCGATGGCGACCAGCAGGTGCCATCCGCCGGGATTGTTGGGGTCGGTGTCGGGCTCGGCCCATACGGCGTCATCGAAATCCCGCGCATCCTCGCCGTCGATGGTGACCAGCGGCAGGTGGCGCAAATCAGTGCGGTTGCCGAGCGGGGCACCGGTAGCGCGCGCGGCGAGACCGAGAGCATCGTCGCTGAAATTGTGGGGCAAGCCCTGGGCGTGGATCGCGATCAGACTCAGATTGCGGCTGGCGGTGACCGGGTCTTTCAGCGGCCCCATGTTTTCGAGGACACGGGCCTTCTGTGGTCCAAAATGCGGCGTGGCATAGACCTCCACCGAGACCAGGTCTCCCGGCCGTGCAGTACCCATGTCACGTGGTTGAATCTCGACGTCGTAGCGATATTTCTTGTCGACCGGCTTCAGGCGCGCGTTGTTGGCGGATGTCGCCTCGACAACACCGAGAAGCCGGGCCGGCGCGGCGGCGATGAGTTTCGTGGGCCGCGCTTCATAGGCGTCGTCACCGGCCGGCGAGAGTTTCGCCAGCACTCTGTCACCG
>SCTM01000326.1 GCA_004297485.1 Rhodospirillaceae bacterium | reverse complement strand
GTCAGCCATTGGTATCGCCGGCATGGATCGCTTGGTGCGCTTTAATGTGCTTGCCATGTCGGGCCGTGCCGTGGAAGCGGCGGGCGACGTGGACACCCTGCTCCTGGATAAGACCGGAACCATTACGCTCGGCAATCGCCAGGCAACGGAATTCATGCCGGTTTCAGGAGTCAGCGATCGCGACCTTGCCGATGCATCTCAGCTTGCGTCGCTGTCCGACGAAACCCCGGAAGGGCGATCGATTGTCGTGCTGGCCAAGGAGAAATACGCGATCCGTGGCCGTGACATGGCCCCCCTTAATGCACACTTTATTCCGTTTTCCGCGCAGACGCGGATCAGCGGGATCGACGTCGAGGGTTCATCGATCCGCAAAGGCGCGGTGGATTCGGTCATCGCCTATACAACGACAGCACCGGACGCGGTGAAGCGTGAGATTAACGCCATCGCTGAACGGATCGCCAAGCAGGGCGGTACGCCGCTGGCGGTCGCTCGGGATGGCCGTCTGCTGGGGGTCATTTACCTCAAGGACATCGTCAAGGGCGGTATCCGCGAGCGCTTTGCGGAACTGCGCAAAATGGGTATCCGCACGGTCATGATCACCGGCGACAATCCTTTGACGGCTGCGGCGATTGCCGCGGAATCGGGTGTGGACGATTTCCTAGCTCAGGCGACGCCCGAAGCGAAACTCAAGCTCATCCGCGATGAACAAAGTAAGGGTAAGCTCGTGGCCATGTGCGGCGACGGTACCAATGACGCGCCCGCGCTCGCCCAGGCTGACGTTGGCGTTGCTATGAACACCGGCACCATGGCCGCGCGTGAGGCCGGCAACATGGTTGACCTCGATAGCGATCCGACCAAGCTCATCGAGATCGTCGAAATCGGCAAGCAGCTCTTGATCACGCGCGGTGCGCTGACCACCTTCTCGATCGCCAATGACGTGGCCAAGTATTTTGCCATCATCCCGGCCATGTTCCTGGCATTCTACCCGCAGCTCCAGGCGCTCAATGTCATGCATCTGGCCACGCCCCAGAGTGCGATCCTGTCAGCGATCATCTTCAACGCCGTGATCATCATCTTCCTGATTCCGCTGGCGTTGCGCGGTGTCGCGTACCGGCCAGTGGGCGCCGCCAGCATTCTGCGCCGCAACCTGATGATCTATGGTGTTGGCGGCATCATCATACCATTTGTCGGTATTAAGCTGATCGACATGGTGATTGCCGCTGTTGGTCTTGTGTGAGGATAGAACCATGTTGAAAGAAGTCCGCCCTGCCATCGTCATGATCGTCGCCCTGACGATTATCACCGGCATCATTTATCCGCTCGGCATGACGAAAATCGCTCAGCTGCTTTTTCCCAGTCAGGCGAACGGCAGCTTGATCGAGAAGGGTGGCACGGTCGTCGGCTCGGCCTTGATCGGGCAGAATTTCGCCGCGGACAACTATTTCCATGGCCGCCCATCGGCGACCTCGGAAACGGACCCGAACGATTCAACCAAGACCATTTCGGTGCCCTACGCCGCGGACAATTCCGTTGGCTCGAATCTGGGGCCGACCGCAAAGGCCTTGGTTGACCGGGTGACGGCGGATACCGCCAAGTTGGCCGCTGAGAACCCGTCCGCGCCGGTACCGGTGGACCTCGTCACGGCCTCGGCCAGCGGCCTTGACCCGGACATCACGCCGGCCGCGGCGCTGTTTCAGGTTCCACGTGTCGCCAGGACGCGTGGCATTTCCGAGACGCGGCTTCGCGCGTTGGTCACCGAGCATACGGCCGGGCGATTGCTCGGCGTCATTGGCGAGCCGCATGTGAATGTTCTTGCCCTGAATCTGGCTCTGGATGCCCAACCGGCCCATTGACCGATCGCGACACGTGAGGATGTGCAAGGTAGACCCATTTACGATAGGCTTGTGGGACCACATTTTTTAATGTCCTCATGACCACTCCCACTGACCTGACCCAGCGACCTTCTCCCGATGCCCTGCTGGAGCAGGCAGAGCGGGAAGCCCGTGGCCGCCTGAAGATATTCCTCGGTGCCGCACCCGGCGTCGGCAAGACCTTCGAGATGCTGACCGTCGCCCAGGCGAAGCGCGCCGAAGGACTGGATGTGGTTGCGGGCATTGTGGAAACCCATGGCCGCAAGGAAACCGAGGCGCTTTTCGGCGGGCTCGAGGTCATTCCCCGACGGCGTATCGAGTACAAGGGCCGCGTCCTCGAGGAAATGGATCTGGACGCGATCCTCCGGCGCCGGCCGAAGCTCGTCCTCGTCGATGAGCTCGCCCACACCAATGCCCCGGGCAGTCGACATCCCAAGCGTTACATGGATGTGGAAGAGCTGCTCAACGCCGGTATCGATGTCTACACGACGCTGAATATCCAGCACGTCGAGAGTCTCAATGACGTGGTCGCCAAGATCACCCGCATCCGCGTGCGCGAGACCATCCCCGATTCCCTGGTCGATCGCGCCGACGATATCGAAGTTATCGACCTTACGCCCGAGGATTTGATCCAGCGCCTCAAGGATGGAAAGGTCTACGTGGCTCACCAGGCCGAGCGCGCCGTCCGGCACTATTTCCAGCCCGGCAATCTCACGGCGCTTCGGGAACTTGCCTTGCGCCGAACCGCGGAGCGGGTCGATGACCAGATGGTCACCTACATGCGCGCTCATGCGATTCAGGGCCCCTGGGCGGCGGGAGAGCGCGTGCTGGTGTGCGTGCACGAGCGGCTCAACGGCGAAGCGCTGGTGCGGTCCGCGCGGCGGTTGGCGGATCGCATGCGCGCACCATGGTCGGCCGTTCATATCGAGACGTCGCGTTCCCAGCGCTTCAGCGAAGCGGATCGAGATCGCATCGCGGCGTGCCTCCGCCTCGCCGAACGGCTCGGGGGCGAGGCGATCACTGTCCCAGCCTCGGATGTGGCGGACGGCATTATCGAATATGCCCAGGCCAACAATTTTACGCACATCGTCATCGCCCGGCCCAAAGGGACTCAATGGGCCGATCTATTCGGCCAATCGGTCATGCAGCGCCTTGTTCGACGGGCGGGCGACATCAGCATCCACGTCATGGCCGAGGAGAAAAAAGCCAAACCCCGCGACGATGCGGAGCGCGCGAACAGCGCCGCGACCACAGAATCCCATGACATCAAGGACTATCTCGGCACACTGGCCATGATCGTCGTCGCACTTGGGGTTGGCCTTGTTATCAAACGGTATCTGGCGGTCTCGAATATCGCGCTTGTGTTCCTTATGGCGGTCCTGGTGAGTGCCATCACCTATGGCCTGTTGCCGTCATTGTTCGCGTGCCTTGTCAGCGTGCTGGCATTCAACTTCTTCTTTCTGCCGCCGTTGTACACATTCACCATAGCCGATCCCGAAAACGTGGTTGCATTGTGCTTCTTCGCCGCGGTCGCGGTGATTGCCAGCAACCTGACGGTACGCGTGCGCCGCGAGGCGATTCTCGCTCGCAGCCGGGCAAAGGATACTCAAGACCTCTATCGATTCAGCCGCAAGCTAGCGAGTGCCGTCACCCTGGACGACCTGCTATGGGCGACGGTCTATCAGGTTGCGCTGATGCTCAAAGTCCGCGTGGTCCTGTTGCTTCCCGACGGCGATACGGTCGGCGTACGCGCCGGCTATCCACCCGAAGACACTTTGGACGAGGCCGATATCGCCGCGGCAAAGTGGTGTTGGCAGAGCAAACGCGAGGCCGGGCGAGGGGCCGATACGCTGCCCGGCGCGAAGCGGCTGTTTCTTCCCATGGTGACGGGGCGCGGCCCGGTAGGCGTCGTGGGGCTGGACAGCGATCGTCCCGGGCTGCTGTTGACGCCCGACCAGCGCCGGCTGTTCGACGCCCTCGCGGATCAGGCTGCACTGGGAATTGAGCGGGTGAATCTGACTCAGGATGTGGATCGTGCCCGTCTGGCCGCGGAAACTGAACGCTTGCGGTCGGCGTTGTTGACGTCAATCTCTCACGATCTGCGTACGCCGCTTGCGTCGATCCTCGGCTCCGCTACGTCCTTGCGTGTTTATCGCGATACCCTGAGCCGCGAGGCGCAAGCCGAACTCATCGCAACGATTCAAGATGAATCGGAGCGCCTCAATCGGTTTATCGCCAATCTCTTGGACATGTCGCGGCTTGAATCGGGAACGATCGAGACACGCCTCGATTTGGTCGATTTATCAGACATCGTCGGGAGCGCACTGGAGCGTTCCGCCAAAGTGCTGGCGGCACATCGAATCAGAACCGATCTGCAGAGCGACCTGCCGATGCTTAAACTCGACCCGGTGCTGTTCGAGCAAGTGTTGTTTAATCTTCTCGACAACGCGGCTAAGTACGCTCCGGCCGGTTCGGAAATTCTCATACGGGCTTACCGTGACGATCGCCACGTGCGTCTTGAAATTCTCGACGAAGGCGAGGGCATTCCGCCCGATGATCTCGAACGTATCTTTGACATGTTCTACCGCGTGCATACGGCCGACAGGCGGCGTGCCGGGACCGGGCTGGGCCTTGCCATTTGCCGTGGTTTTGTCGGTGCCATGGGCGGAACGATTCATGCGCGTAATCGCGCGGATCGACAGGGCGCGGCATTCGTCGTGACGTTGCCGGCTCCGGTAGGGGATGCCTCGGCCGTTGAGATTGCGCGATGAACGTTTCAACGGCGCTCCGCGTTCTGGTTGTCGATGACGAACCGGCGATCCGACGATTTCTGCGTACCAGTCTCACGGCTCAGGGTTACGTGGTCGATGAAGCCGACGACGGCGCACATGCACTGAAAGCCTGCGATCACACACAGATTGATGCCGTGGTCCTCGACCTGGGGCTGCCGGACATGGATGGCTTCGAGGTCATCAAGCGTCTACGCGAGCGCGGCATAGCGATCCCCATTATTGTTCTGTCGAGCCGCACCGATGAAGCGGGAAAGGTGCGCGCCCTTGACCTCGGCGCCGATGACTATGTGACGAAGCCATTCGGAATCGATGAGTTGCTCGCGCGCATGCGCACAGCGGAGCGTCATCGCCTGCAGCAACAAGGTGAACGTCCGGTTTTTCACCGCGGTGATCTGACGGTGGATCTGGTGCGGCGCCTCGTCACCGTCCGCGGCGAACCGGTAAAGCTGACCCCCCGCGAGTACGATCTCTTACGCCTTTTGATCACGCACGCCGGCAAGGTGCTGACTCACAAGTTCATCATGCGCGAGATATGGAACGGCGAAACGGATGTGCAGTATCTGCGCATTTACATCAGGTCGCTGCGGCAGAAGATTGAGGAAAATCGCGAGAAGCCCCAGCACATCCTCACCGAGCAGGGCGTCGGCTATCGCCTCCGCGCGCCGGATTAAGGTCAGGCATGGGCGGCGGTAAGGTGGCTCTTGCGCTGGTCGATCACCTTGTCCGCGTCACGCCCGGTCAATTCCTGAAAATGGCTGAAAGTGGTGGCGAAGGTGCCGATGCCCTGGGATATGGAACGAATCTCAGTCACCAGATCCTGCATTTCGGATTCCGGCATATTGACGTGAATTTCTTCCCAGCCGTCCCATCCTTCGCGCGCATTGAAACCAAGAATCTGCGCGCGCCGTTGCGTGACGGCCCGTTGCACACGCGAGGTAAACTCGGCGGGAACATAGATGCGCACTTCGTAGATGGGCTCCAGCAAAACCGGCTCGCAGGCCGGTAGTCCTTCCGTCATCGCAATGCGTCCGGCCGTGCGAAAGGCCTGATCCGAACTGTCGACGCTATGATACTGGCCGTCGAAAAGCCGAACGTTGAGGTCAACCACCGTAAACCCCAGGGATCCGCGCGCGGTGTTGTCACGGACGCCCGCCTCAACCGCGGGGATGAAATTGCGCGGTACGACCCCGCCGACGATGCTGTCCGTGAACGTGACGCCGGAGCCACGCGGCAAGGGTGATATCTCCACCTTGATGTCCGCGAACTGACCGTGGCCGCCGGACTGGCGCTTGAAGCGGGCGTGATGGGTCGTTCCTCGGCGAATGGTCTCCCGATAAGGTACCTGGGGGCGGTGCGTATCCACCGTCAGATCGAATTTACGTTTGACGCGTTCGATCGCCAGCAGGAGGTGCATTTCCCCTTGGCCGCGCAGTTGCAGTTCTGAGGTTTCGCTGACCTGTTGGACGCTCAGCGAAGGATCTTCCTCCGCGATCTTGCGCAAGGCCTCGCCCAGCTTGACGTCGTCTTTTCGATCCTTTGCGGCGACAGCCAAAGTGTAGAGCGGTAAGGGCGGCTGCGGCCAATTTTGCGGCACGGTCTGGCCGGTCTCAGTCAATATGGTTCCCGCCATGCCGGCTTCCAACTTGCCGACGGCGGCAACGGCGCCCGGCCCGGCCGCGGCCAGGCGGGCCTTGCCCAACTTGGGCTCCGCCCCGTCCTGCAGATTGCTGACTCGCGAACCGGCCAGGGTCTCGCCGTCCTTGAGCGTTCCGCGCCAAACGCGCAGCAAGGAGAGCTTGCCCACATGAGGGGCGTAGTTCACCCGATAGGTTTGGGCCACCAATTTGCCGGTGGGGATTCCCAGGCGCGCGGCGGTTGTTTCTGGCCCGGGAACTTCGTGTCGGAGCGCCTTGAACAGACGACGCACGCCATGTTCGTGCTCGGCCGCGCCGATCAACACCGGGACGATCAGGTCATTCTGAAGATCTTGCGTGAGGTGGCGATAGACCTCGGATTTATCCGGGACGATATCCTCGAGCAGTTTTTCCAGCAGTGCGTCATCGAAGTCGGAGAGCTTCTCAAGCAACGCGCGGCGGGCGTCGTCCGCCGTGTCAGGATCTATTTTCTCAATGGGAATACGCTCCGACGGCTTATCGAGTTCGTAGTGGTAAGCGCGCTCGGCGACCAGATCCACATACCCTGTGATCCGCGCGTTTTCCATCAACGGGATGTGCCGCAGAACCAGTGGGCGACTGGACTGACGCTGGGCCGCCGCGAGCAGATCGCGCACCGGACCGGACGCGCCGTCCATTTTGTTGATGAACAGGATGTGCGGAATTTTGCGGTCGTCCAGAAATCTGAAGATGGGGCCAAGGGCCAGCATGCGTTCGGGAGCCGGGTCGACGACCACGACCACCGCGTCGGCGATCGCCATGCCGTGATGAGTCTCCTGGATCAGATCGACGGCGCCGGGGCAGTCCATGAACACCCACTCGTCGCCCATGAAGTTACAACGCACGGGCGTCAGCTCAGTGGACATGCGGCGCGCGCGCGCTTCGGGATTGGCATCGCTGACGGTGTTGCCCTGGGCGACAGTGCCGCGATGGGGGATCGCGTCGGCGGCGAACAGTAGTGCTTCGGCGAGGGTGGTTTTGCCGCTGCCTTGCGGCCCCACCAACGCCACGCACCGGGTCCCATGACTTATCCCGTTTGATTTCTCCGACATGATGCAATGCTCCCTGTCAGTATCACGCGACAATGTGACGGATGCCTGGGGCGGTCTTGAGGTGGCGAACGCTGACGCCCGATGACGGAACGTCGTGGCGTCGACAATTCATCGCGCTGGAGGCGGATAAAACTGGCGGTACTGTGACCGGTTGTACGCATCTGCATGGCACCGAACGGGCATTGGCACGCGCACTTTGCCTCCCTACTTTAGCAAATGTGGGCGTTCGGTCCATGGCCGTCGGCCGAGTCGTCCCACAGCCGGGGTTTAGGCCCCATCATCGGCTCCGTTGGTGCTAACTTGCCAGGGAGCCGGCGGTGTAATTTTGCTATACTTGCTTGGGGCGTTTAGGGAGGGGAGAGGCTATGGGACGTGTGCAAGCGGTGCTCCGCGGCATAATGGGCATAAGCATAGGCGCCTTGCTGCTTTTGGCTGTGTTTGGTCCTACGCCATCTCGCGCCCAGGTTATGCATGACGATGGGTTCGCCTTGCCGTGGTTCCACTCCCGCGCCCAGCAAATGGCTCGTCAGGCCTGCGAGAATGACCTTCCTGAATGCCGGGATTCCGTGCGCCGCCAACTTGCGACCGAAAAAATCATCACCACGCTGGCCCCCTGGGTGCTTCTGTGCCTGTTCATCCTGGGTGCCGTCATTTATGCCCGCCGCCGGGAAGCCGAGCGGGAGGAAAGACGGCATCAGGCCGCCCGCCACCATATCCGGGAAACCCAGCGCAGTCCCCGCGCGCAACGCGACGACAATGGTGCCGACGAGCGCGCAGTAGAGCATGATGATGAGGACGACGACGGCATGGGGTTCGGTCATCCCGGCGACCGACGTCGCTGACGCGTTGCTTCAAGGTATCGCGGTCGGGAGAGCGGGTGCGCGCCTGCTATCCAATGACGCGTTGCATGAACTCGGCGCCGAACTGGGCGCCGGTACCGTCGATGCCATGCTGTAAGCCGGGAATGATGTGGGTTTGACAAGAAACCCCGATGGCGGTCAGCGCGGCAGCGCTGTCCTGCGATTTCACGGCCGGGATCATGGGGTCGTCGGCGCCGTGAATGAGCACCACGGGCGGCTTGGATTTTATTTCTGCCGCCAGGCGCTCGGGCACGAGCAGCTCACCGGAATATCCGACAATCCCGCCGAGTTGTTGTTTGCGGCGCAGACCCACGTGCAGCGACATCATGGTGCCTTGTGAAAAACCCAGGAGAACGAGGCGATTGGCCGCCAGCCCATGATGCGCCAGGATTTGATCCAGAAAGGTGTTGAGCGTCGCGGCCACGCCATCGATTTCTCCAGCCATGGATTCGAAGAATTTGGCCCGCATCTTCATATCGTCCCGCAGGACTTCCGGATCGAAGTTGCGCAGGGAAAACCACTGACGTCCCCCGAACGGGCTGCCCTCAAGGGCGTGCGGGCCGTCCGGGGCGTAAAAAACCGCACGGGGAAGGGCATTGGCAAAATAGGGCGCCAACCCGATGAGGTCGTTGCCGTCGGACCCATACCCATGCAGAAGTACGACCGCGGCTGTGGCGGGGCCGTTGGCGGGCTGTTGTACCGGACCGTGAAGTGCGTCGACGACTGACATGATGACCTTGACGTAAGGGTAGGTTAAACACGGATAGCGCCATATACGGGGGGTCGTAGTCGAGAGTAAAGATGTCCGACCGGGAAACAGTGCTATTTGCCAACGCGGCTTTCTACGCCGCCTTCGCGACGCGTGATGTCAAGGCGATGGAGCGCCTCTGGGCCAGCGGTGACGTGATGTGCATTCATCCCGGCTGGCCGCCACTGACGGGACGTGAAGCCGTCATGGCCAGTTGGCGCAATATACTTGGTGGTCAAAATGCGCCTGATATCTCCTGCCGGAAAGCCGTGGCGAGCATTTATGGGACGACGGCAATTGTCACGTGCGTGGAAGTGATCACGAGTCGTGACGAGACACAGCAAGCGCTTTGTGCGACCAACATTTTCGTCAGGGCAGCCGGGAGCAGGGAATGGCATATGATCCATCACCAGTCCGGTCAGGCGCACATCGATCCAAAGCGGATTGAGGAAGACGACGTTCCGCCAATGAATTAGCGGCGTGTCGAAAGGATGTGCCTGCGGGCGTCAGCTGCTCCGCGCGGCCAATTCCGTTATGTCGCCGCCGGTCGGCGATAAGTCCAAGTTTGTTTCTGCCGGACTGGCCGAGACGGTCTCGTGGGAGAGATCGTCCTCGTCATCGACGTCCTCGGGTACGTTTGCAATTTCCTGCGGCGCGCCTTTGCCGCCATAGGGATCGACCAAAAGAAAGGCCGGCGTAAAGCCGCCGAAGGCGACGACATCGTCGTCGATATCCATTTCGGCAATGCCATGGGGATTGCGGCGCGTCTTGCGTGCGCGGTCTTGCGGGCCGCGTACGTCGCGATTGCGGTCGTGTCGGGAGTCCTTGCGCTCACGCGGTGGCCTGCTTTTCGCGGCCTGCTTTTCTTCCTCCACGACCGGTTCGGGAGCGACGGCTTCCGGCGGAGGCGAGAAATCCAGCGTCGGCTGTTGTACGACAGCGATGTCGTCGACAGGTGCTGTCTTCCGGGGCGGGCGACGCGGCGCGCGACCGCGCCGTGCACGAGGTCCTTCCTTTTCGGTCTCGGCGGCGGCGATATCCGCCGACAACGCCAAGGCGCCAAGCTCGGCTACAACCAGGGGCGGAATCGGACCGTTCAGAAGTTTCTCCACGGCGGCCAGCTGTTTGTGATCGCCCGGGGAGGAGAGGGTGAAGGCATGTCCCGCTTTGCCGGCCCGGCCGGTGCGGCCGATGCGGTGGATGTAATCCTCGGCATGAACGGGGACGTCGAAGTTGATTACGTGTCCGACATCGGAGATGTCGAGCCCGCGCGCGGCCACATCGGAACACACCAGCAGTTCCGCTTCGTTGGCCTTGAACTTCGCCAGCATGTCGTTGCGTTTGGACTGCGGCATGTCGCCATGCAAGGCGACCGCGCTGAAGCCATGCTTCTCCAACGACTTGAACAGGATATCCACGTCGCGCTTGCGGTTGCAGAAGATAAACGCGTTGTGCACGTTGTGGGCGCGGAGGATACGGCGCAGGGCTTCGCGTTTGTCCTCATTGCGGACCATGACAAGGCCCTGCACGACCGTGGCTGCCGCCGTGGCCTGGGGCGCAACGGCGATCTCTTTCGGGTTCATGAGGAACTGATCGGCGAGCTTGCGGATTTCCTTGTTCATGGTGGCGGAGAAGAACAAGGTCTGGCGGATCTTGGGCAGCAGCGACACGATGCGCTCCACATCGGGAATGAATCCCATGTCCAGCATGCGGTCGGCTTCGTCGATGACCATGATCTTGACGTCGTTGAGCAGGATGCGCCCGCGCTCGAACAGATCCAGCAGACGGCCGGGGGTGGCGATGAGAACGTCGACGCCGCGGTCGAGCGCCTTCTCCTGGTCGGACATGGACTCGCCACCAATCAGCAGCGCCATGTTGAGGGGATGGTATTTCCCGTACTTGATGAAGTTGTCGGCGATCTGCGCGGCCAGCTCGCGGGTGGGGGCGATGATCAGGCTGCGCGGCATGCGTGCCTTGGAGCGGCCATCCGCGAGGATGTCGATCATCGGCATGGTGAACGCGGCGGTCTTGCCGGTGCCGGTCTGGGCAACGCCCAGCACATCGCGGCCCATGAGCACGACCGGGATCGCCTGTTCCTGGATGGGGGTCGGGGTGGTGTAACCGGACTCTGTTACGGCCTTGAGCGTATCCGGCGTTAGGCCGAGGTCTTCAAATGACATTGGCTCGGAAATTCTCCGTCGCGGTGTTCCACGATGATCATGGCCTAAGCCTTCCCAATGGTTTTCAGGGGGCTCTAGGGTGCACCGTCAGGTGACGGGCAGCGCGGTGCGCGACCGGTTCACGGGCCGGGATAATAGGTGCTAGTTTCCCCAAGTCAATGCAGGGACCGTGAATATTGGTCGCCTGCGTCCTCCTTGCAACATGGTTAAGTCATTGGCCAATCGTCATTTAGTCCTCATTCCAGGTTTATTGTGCGACCATGCGCTGTGGGCGCATCAGGTTCGCTACCTGAGCGATACGGCGGACGTCACGGTCGCGGACGTCACCCGCGACGACACCCTTGCGGCCATGGCAGAGCGGGTTTTGGCCGAGGCGCCCCGGACCTTTGCCCTGGCGGGGCTGTCCATGGGTGGCTACGTGGCCCAGGAGATCATGCGCCAGGCCCCCGAGCGGGTGGAGCGCCTGGCCTTGCTTGCCACCAACGCCCGGGCGGATTCGGCGGAAAAGGTTGCCAACCGTCAGGAACTCATCCGTCTCGCGGATCTGGGTAAGTTCAAGGGGGTGACGCCGCGCCTGCTGCCCAACCTGATCCATCCCTCCCGGCTGAAGGACCCCGCCGTGGCCGATGTGGTCATGGAGATGGCCGGCCGGGTGGGGCAGGAGGCCTTTAAACGTCAGCAGCATGCCATCATGACCCGCAATGACGGCCGTGCCGACTTGGCGGCCATTCGCGTGCCCACGGTGGTGATCTGCGGCCGCGAGGATGCCTTGAGTTCGGTTGAACTCCACCGGGAGATGGCCGAGGGCATTGCCGGCGGCAAGCTGGTGGTGATCGAGGACTGCGGCCACCTGTCACCCCTGGAGCGGCCCTACGCCGTGACGGCGGTGATGCGATATTGGCTGGGGTGAATGCAACTATCACCGCGCTGTTGCGTCGCGCCGGCCAATTAGCTATATAGCCGCACCTTTTCCGGCCGGGGCGATGGTCCCAGGTCGCAACACCGAAGGAATCGGCGATGAAAGTCCGTAACTCACTAAAGTCGGCCAAAACGCGCGACAAGCACTGCCAGATTGTCCGCCGCAAGGGCCGTGTCTATTTGATTAACAAGAAGAATCCGCGGTTCAAGGCGCGCCAGGGCTAACCCCCGCCTTATCGCCACCGACCAAAAGCCGCGAACAATGTTCGCGGCTTTTTTGTTGTTTCAGGTGTGAGCAACCACCCCCCTCACCCCGATCCTCTCCCCAGCGGGGAGAGGGAGGGCCCCGCGTAGCGGGAGGGTGAGGGGGCTAATCAAGCCGCGCCCGTTTCCCCGCCGATCCAGACCACCCGGACCATGTTGGTGGACCCGACCTTGCCGAAGGGCATGCCGGCGGTAATCACCAGGGCCTGGCCGTCCTGGCCGATGCCCGCCTGCTTGGCGGCCTTCACGGCCACGTCGCCGATGTCGTCGACGGAATGGATGAAGTCGCCCACCACCGCGTGGACGCCCCAGACCAGGCCCAGGCGTCGCCCGGCGCCCAGGCTGGGGGTGATACAGAGAATGGGCACGTCCGGACGCTCCTGAGCCGCGCGCAACGTCGTGGAACCCGACGAGGTGAAGGTCACGATGGCGGCCGCGCCCAGGGTGTGGGCGATCTGGCGGGCGGCGGCGGTGATGGCCGCCGGTGACGAGTGTTCGATCTCGCCGCGGCCGGCCGCCATGAGCGTCAGATAGTGCTCGTCGCTTTCCACCTGCTTGATGATGCGATGCATGGCGGCGACGGCGCGCACGGGGAACATGCCGGACGCGGTTTCCGCCGACAGCATGACCGCATCGGCGCCGTCATAGACCGCGGTTGCCACGTCCGAAGCCTCGGCCCGTGTCGGCACCGGCGACTTGATCATGCTGTCGAGCATCTGGGTGGCGACGACGACAGGTTTTCCGTGGCGGCGGCAGGAACGGACAATGCGTTTCTGCAGAACGGGGACCTGCTCCATGGGCATTTCCACGCCCAGGTCGCCGCGCGCGACCATCACAGCGTCGGATATCTCGACAATGGCTTCCAGTTGGTCCAAAGCCGATGGCTTCTCCAGCTTGGAGACAATGCCGACCTTGCCGCCGGATGCGGCGCGTACTTCCGCTACATCTTCCGGCCGCTGCACGAACGACAGCGCGACCCAGTCGACGCCTTCGCTGAGACCGAATTTCAGGTCGGCCTTGTCCTTGTCGGTCATGGCCGGGATCGGCAGTGTAACATCGGGCACGTTGACGCCCTTGCGGTCGGAGATCACGCCGCCAATCACGACCTCGACCTCGGCGAAATCCTTGTCGCAGCGAAGAACCTTGAAGCGAAGATGGCCGTCGTCCACCAGCAGTGCCGCGCCGGCGGTCAAGGCGGCGAAGATTTCCGGGTGGGGCAGAGATACCCGCTTGCCGTCGCCCAGGGCCGAATCAAGGTCGAGCCGGAACGTGGCGCCTTGCTGCAGCACCACTTTGCCGTCGGCGAATTGTCCGACCCGCAGCTTTGGCCCCTGGAGGTCCATGAGGATGGTGATGGGGCGCTTGAATTCCTTTTCCAGCGCGCGAATGGCGGCCACGGACGCGGCGTGGTCGGCGTGACTGCCGTGGCTGAAATTGAGACGGAACACATCGGCGCCTGCTTCGTAGAGCATGGCGATGGTATCCGAATCGCGGCTGGCGGGCCCCAGGGTGGCGATGATCTTGCCGCGGCGGCCGCGGTGGCTCGATATAATGTCGGTCATAGGGCAAGACTACACCGCCGCGTGGATTTGAGCGAGAGTCCTCTGAATTTGCGCACGCCGGACGCAATGGGCGGACTTGCTCGCGGACCTATTGCGTTCGATATAGGATGGAAAATGTTATCACCGGATCGAACGCTATTTGATTAAGGACGATGCCATGGATGAACTCACGCGCCTCAAGGCGGAAGCCGCTGCCTTTCGCGGGCTGGTGCAGCATCTTCAGAAGCGCACGGATGTTCAGAACATCGACATCATGAACACCGCCGGTTTCTGCCGGAACTGTCTCGCCAAGTGGTACAAGGCGGCCGCCGAGCATTACGGCGCGCCCATGACCTATGACCAGGCCCAGGAAGCGGTCTACGGCATGCCCATTGGCGATTGGAAATCCAAGTACCAGAAATCCGCCAGCTCCGAACAGGAACAGAAATTCGAGGCGACCAAGCCGCTGCACGCCAAGATTGGAGTCGTGGAGTAGGGACAGTTCTGCTTATGCGCTCCCGTCAAACGCCCAATGTCGTCCCAAGGCTTGTCCTTGGGACCCAGAGCTTGTGACGCGGTACGCTGCGAAGAGCGCAGGTTTCTCGGCAACCTTCCAACTCCGTAACTCTGGATTCCCGTGACAAGCACGGGAATGACGGTTGAGTAGGTTGTATCCGCCTTAGCACCCATGTTTGAAGGCGCTTACCCCCGTTATCCCCGTTATCCACAGCGGCGCGGGCGTTGTTCCGGCGCGCATCGCTGCTATGGTCCGCTCCTAACCTCGTGATGTTGCAGGAGTTCGTTTCATGCCGGATGGTGCGGCGGGTAAGAAGGAAGTTTCGGCACAGCGCCTCAAGAGCTTCATCCAGCGCATTGAACGCCTGGAGGAGGAAAAGCAGGCCTTGGGCGCCGATATCCGCGAGGTTTATGGCGAAGCCAAGTCGACGGGCTATGATCCCAAGATCATGCGCCAAGTGATCAAGCTGCGGAAAATGGATGCCTCCGACCGCCAGGAGCAGGAATCGCTCCTGCAGGTGTATCTGGATGCGGTGGGGTACTAGGGCATCTTGTCTGAAGGCTTTGTATATAGAACGACCCACTTTTTGCCGTTCCATCGGTAACGGGTGGACAACCACTCGTGCGTTATTGAGTCGTACTGTTGTCCGAGCGGCGGCCCGATGACGTCTGGAAATGGCTGATGTCTGGTGGCGAGCAATTTTAAGAAACCAGCGCAAAAACCATCCATTTCTTGTCTGGTCGGACCAGGACCAAATAGAAGATAGTTATAATCTCCGCAGCTACCGGTGTTTTGCCAGCGCAATAACATCAACTCATTACCGCCGCCTACGCGTGCGAACGCGGCGGCCCCTTCTTCAGCATTTTTGAAAATGTCGGGTCCCGTAATGCGCAGATCGTATGATTTAGCGAAGTGATCAGCTATTTCATGATCCTTCGCTGAAAGACTAGCGAACGGAATCCAAGTCAAATCATCTGTATTGATGAGTGTAGATTGGGCTACACCGCTTTCTGTTAAGCAAAGCAGCGTAATGAGCGCCGTGAGAAGAACTGCGAAATGCCTTATCATGCATACAGCGCTTCCAGCGCGTCGCGGTATTCCCGCAGCACGGCGTGACGGCGCACCTTGAGCGTCGGCGTCATTTGGCCGTTTTCCACCGTGAACGGCTGGGTCGCCAGCACGAACTTCCGCACCTTTTCGGTCACGGTCATTTTGGTGTTGGCGTGTTCGACGTGCTTGGCGATCAGCGCCTTGAATTCCGCGTTGGCGGCGAGGGATGCGAGATCGCCCGGAACGCCGTGGGTTTGTGCCCACGTTGCCGCGAAGTCCGCGTCGGGAACAATCACCGCCGTGATGTAAGGCTTGCGGTCGCCATAGACGAAGCTCTGGGCGACGTTTTCTTCGAGGTCGAGGACGCCCTGTACGTGTTGCGGTGAGACGTTGTCGCCACCGGAATTGATGATGATGTCGCGCTTGCGGTCGGTGATCTCCAGATAACCGTCCTCGTCCAGATGGCCGATATCGGCGGTGTGCAACCAGCCTTGGTCGTCGACAGCGGCGATGGTGGCATCGGGATCGTTCCAATAGCCTTTCATCACCAGTTCGCCGCGCACCAGAATCTCGCCGTCGGCGGCGATCTTGACCTCGACGCCTTTCAACGGTGGTCCGACGGTTTTGAGTTTGACGCGTTTGGGCGGATTGGCGCTGATGACCGGCGCGGCCTCGGTCTGTCCGTATCCCTGCAACAGGGGGACGCCGAGGGCGATGAAAAACAAGCCGACGTCGTAATTCAGCGGCGCGCCGCCGGAGACCATGGCTTTAAGTCGTCCGCCGAACCGTGCCCTGACCTTGGTGCGCACCAGCCGTTCAACGACGAAGTCCCGGGTCTTATCCCAGAGACTCATGGCTTTGGGAGTCTCGTAACGCTTCCGGCCTAATTCGAGCGCCAGTCCGAACATGGACTGCTGCAGTTTCGATTGCCGCTTCAGGTTCTGAATGATGCGCTGGCGCATGCTTTCGTAGAGGCGCGGCACGGCGGTCATGATTGTGGGGCGGGCTTCGGTCAAGTTCTTCGAAAGAGTCTCCACGCCTTCCGCGTAATAGATTTCGGCTCCGGCGGAGATGGGAAAGAACTGGCCGCCGGAGTGCTCGTAGGCATGCGACAACGGCAGAAACGACAGAAAAACCTCATCGCCGATATCCAGTGTTGCGAGCAGGTCCGTGGCGCCGTCGCAGTTGCACAGGATATTGCCGTGGCTGAGCATCACGCCGCGCGGCAGGCCGCCGGTTCCGGAGGTGTAGATGATGCAACACAAGTCGGAGCGATTGAGGGAGGCGACGTCTTCCGGCGGCGCCATGCCATGTCCGTCGCCCGTGGCGAGCAACTCCGCCCACGACTTGGGCGTGATCTCCGACGTCATGACAAGATCCGGCGTGTCTATGACATAGACGGCGACCTTGTGATCGGCCTCCACGGCGGCGGTGATCAGTGTCTTGGCGAGCTGCGGCGTCGATACGATGGCTAAGCCGCATCCGGAGTCATTGAGGATGTGAAGGTGATTGACGGCGGTATTGGTGGTGTAGGCGGGAACCGTGACGGCGCCGATGCTCATCACAGCGATGTCGGCGATCAGCCACTCCGGGCGGTTCTCCGCCACCAGCATCACCCGGTCGCCGCGTTTCACGCCCGCCGCTTTCAGGCCGTGAGCGGCAGCTGTGACGGCTTCGGCCACCTGCTGCCACGTCCACGGGCGATAGGTGCCGTCGACCTTATGCCAAAGAAACGGCTGGGCGCTGTGACGCTCGGCCTGAGCATAGAACATCCCCGGCAGGCTGCGCACGGCTTGGATATCGACGGCATTGGACAGCTTGTTCACCGCATATCCTCCCTGGTCCCCCGCAGCTAATTGTTCGGCCTTAGAGCCGCTCTGTCCAGCACGATCCGGCCGTCAGCCGTCAGGCTGCGAGGCTTGCGGCGAGGTTGACCCCAAGAGCCAGGATCGCAGTGTTATAGAAAAACGAAATAATGGAATGGACCAGAACCAGCCTTCGCATGCCCGCCGTCCCCGTTGTCACATCTGAGACCTGGGCCGTCATCCCGACTACCGCGGAGAAGTAGAAAAAGTCCCAATAGTCAGGCTCTTGGGTATTGGGAAAACACAGGCACTGGTGATTCCGATAGAACGAATGGGCGTAGTGCAAGGCGAAGGCCGTCTGAACGAACATCCACGACAGCACAAGGGTGGCGGCGGCGAGAGCGATGGACAGGCCGGCGAGACCGTTGGCGGTTTTCGCCTGTCCCAGATCGATGATGATTGCGGAAATTGATGCGACGGCGGCGGCCAGGGCCACGCCGGAAATGAAGCCCATGCCGAGATCGAGCCGCGCCGCGCGCTGACGGATAGTGGCGGCGGAGCCATGCACGGCCATGCGGACCGCCAATCCGAGGTAGACGGTAACGCCACAGCACCATCCGACCAGCACCGCTTGGGAAAGACGGAGTTTCAAACCTGCAATCGCTCCGGCGACCACCGCCGAAGCGATGCCCTGAATCAGGGCAGGGCGGTCGCGAAAGTGGCGGAGGATACGGGGCAGGGCCATGGGCGGGCGGACCTTTTGTCGGCGTATGGTTCGTCGGCTATGGTGCGCCGGATAACCTGACTTTGTCACTGTCAGGTTTAAATCGAGAATTTTCCCTTTGGTGGAGATCACCGCTTATGGGCGGATAGTCGCAACATCCATCATCGTCATTCCCGTGCTTGTCACGGGAATCCAGGGTTACGAAGCTGGAAGGCTGCCGAAAACCGGTGCTCTCCGCAGCGTACCGCGTCACCAGCTCAGGGTCCCAAGGACAAGCCTTGGGACGACGGTTGAGTGGTGTAGAGGTCGCGCCCAAACCTAGCAGATATGGGTTTGCCGTTGGCGCGCGGGATCGATTACCCCTATATGGGAACTGGAGGCCCACACATGATTCCACGCCACGCCGGACTTGATTTTTCCCTGCCGCTCCCACGCAAGGACGACCCCGCCGGGGGGCTGACTGCGGTGGACTTGAGCGATCTTCCGGAATGGAACCTGGGCGACCTTTACAGCGGGCCGGACAGCGCGGCCTTCGTCGCCGATTTCGCATCCGCCGAGACGGCGGTCGCGGCCCTTGAATGTCATCGCGGAAAGGTCGCCGCTCTGGACGGCGCGGCGTTCGGAAACGCCATCGCCGCTTACGAGAAGGTCAGTGAACTCCTGGGCAAGATCGGCAGTTATGCGCAGCTTTTCCTGCAGGAGAATATGGACGATCCGGTGCGCGGACGGTTCTATCAGGATACGGTGGAGCGTCTGACCGACTTAGGCGGCCGTCTGTTGTTTTTTACACTCGAGATCAACCGTCTCGATGAAAAAGTGCTCGCGGCCAAGATGGCGCATCCCGATGCGGCGCGCTATGCGCCCTGGGTTCGCGATCTCCGCGTCTCCCGCGAGCATGATCTGAGCGACGATCTCGAGCGTCTGTTTCTCGAAAAGTCCACCACCGGTCGTACCGCCTGGGTGCGTCTTTTCGACGAGACCCTTGCCGCCATGCGCTGCGCGGTGGGAAGCGAATCCCTGACCCTCACCGAAGCGCTCAACCGTCTGTCCGATCCGCAGCCGGAGCGGCGCAAGACCGCTGCTCATGGGATAGGCGCCGCTCTCGGCGACAAGTCCCGTCTGTTCACCCTCATCACCAATACGCTCGCCAAGGACAAGGCGATTGAGGACGACTGGCGCAAGTTTCCGCGGCCGGTGTCGTCGCGCAATCTGGCCAATCTGGTTGAAGACGAGGTGGTCGATGCTCTCGTCGCCGCCGTCAAGGGCAGCTACGCCGAGACTGCCCACCGCTACTATCAAATGAAAGCGAAGTGGCTGGGGAAAGACCAGCTCGATACCTGGGATCGCAATGCGCCTTTACCGCAGGGTGATCACCGCAAAATTCCCTGGACTGAAGCCCGGCGTATTGTCACGGACGCCTACGGCGGGTTCTCGCCGGGACTTGCCGAAATCGTCGAGCGATTTTTCGAACGGCGCTGGATCGACGCACCGGCACGGCCGGGCAAGGCGTCGGGCGCGTTCTC
>SCTM01000325.1 GCA_004297485.1 Rhodospirillaceae bacterium | reverse complement strand
TGTGGACTCCCCCCTACTGGGGTTGGAGCGACGGTGCCTATATTTTCCATGAGGGCTATTGGGGACCGCACGTCGGCTTTTACGGCGGCATCAATTACGGCTTCGGATACGGCGGCATCGGTTTTGAAGGCGGCCGGTGGGAAGGTGGCGGTTTTGTCTACAATCGCACGGTCAACAATCTTGGAACGGTCAACATTACGAATGTTTATGAAAAGAATATAACAACCGTCAACACCACGAGAGTCAGTTATGTCGGCGGCGCGGGCGGCCTCAAGGCCACGCCAACCAGCGAGAATCGCTTTGCGGCGCAGGACCGTCATATTCCGATGACCACGGAGCAGACGAAGCATATCGCCGCGGCCGCTGCAACACCCGAGCTAGCGGCACGCCACAACGATGGCCGTCCGATGATCGTCGCCACGCAGCGACCGGCCCACTTCGAGGGACCGAATGTTGTTCGCTTGCAATCCGCTGGCAACGGCATTTCGCCTGCGGCCAAGCCTCCGCATCCGCAGGAGCACGCGATGCCAGTGCGAACTGAACATCAAATGGCCGCACCAAACCATCCGGTCGAACATCCGGCCATCCAGCCGGAGCAGGGTACCCGGCATCCGGTTGGAGCCCCTATGCACCCCGCTTGGGGCGAACCGGCACGTCCGGCGGAGCGGCATGAGTTCATATCGGGGGCCACGCCACCACACTCGCAACCCCATCCTATTCAACAACGCCCAGAGCCTCGTCCACCGCAACACGCGCAACCCCATGGACAACCCGCCGACAAAGGCAAGGATCATGAGCGGTAGCGCTGATCGGACCGCACAGACGGTGTCGATCATTGGCGATGTTAGGTACGGTTCTGCCTACGGCAATTCTGATTGGGAAAGGATGGTAGCGGAGGAGCTGTTGGACTACGCCCACCGCCCAACTTCGTCGCACGTTTTCCGTTTTCGCTTGTCAACCGGCAACGTTCCTTCCCCAAGCCGCCGGCGCAGTGGCTGCCGCAGCCTTCAACGCTACCAATTGATTTTGATTCTGTTGCAGAAGCCGCATCGCTGCCGCCGGTGGAGCGGATACATCACCGGCGCTGCCTTTTGGTATGTATGCAAGACACTCCTCACGCAAGCTCAGTAGTTTCGGCAGATAGAAAGAGCCAATCTCGGGCTCCTTCAGGCCCAGGAGAGTCCGCTCAATCAGTTGGAAGCCCTCCGCAAACCGGCCTGACCGAACGCGGGCCTCGGCCATCATCGCGGCGTAAATGTTTGGCATCGGCCCCAGTTTCATCACGCGCTCGAACGCGGGTTCCAGAAGATCGAGAGCGGCAGTATCTTTCGCTTCGATGGTGTACACCCAAGCCGAATAGAACTGACTGATCGCGAGCGGCGGTGGCATTTTATACTTTTCCGCGGTTTCGAGCAGTCGGCGGGCCATTAGCTCTGTGGCGGCCGGGTCGCCCAGAATCTGAAGCGCGATCGTGGCGTTCATAAGCCCGTGGGCGAGGGAATGCGGGTGCGCAAGCCGTTCAGCTAGGGCGAGCGCGATCCCCAATGCATCTCTGGCACCGCCGCCGTCACCGGACATCGCGAGTACAGTTGCTTGGCAACCATGCGCACACACGCCCGGATCATGCCCCCCGAACTCTATACCGAGCTTATGATGGCGCGCGGGGTCGTAACGCCTTACCCCTTCGCTGGCATCCCTATATGTATCCGCGAAAGCACCGCTAAAAAGGCCTGTCGACCAGCGGCAATGAAAGCCCTCCAGCAGGAGGTCGTCGTCCTGCAAACGGTGACTAAGCGCAACCAACTCCTCTGCCCGGGAGAGCGCTTTCGCAGACCTTCGCCGGAGATTATCAGTGAACCACATGTTCCAGGTCGCGACGAAAAGCTCCCGACACTCGCCGAGAGATTGGGCAATTTCGAAAGCGCGGCGAGAAACCTCCTCATGCTCTTGACTGCGTTGGCCCTTAATAATCATGACCGCCGGGGCAAGTTTCAAAAGCACCGATAACTCACGCGATGCATGATCAGGCAACTTCTTAATCTGCTCCAATGCGGATGAGAAGTGAGCGGTCGCTTCGTTATACGCGAAGCGGGTGGCCGCATGGTCGCCAGAGCGCTCAAAGTAAGTTGCCGCCGAATCCGCGACCCCGGCGCGTTCGAAATGGTAGGCAAGCAATTCCGGCTCTTCGTCGGCAACCCTCGAGAACTGCTTCTCAAGCGCTTTGCCGATTTGTTCGTGCAACTTCTGTCGCCGTGTACGCAAGAGGCTGTCGTAGGCTGCGTCTCGGATGAGCGCATGTTTAAAACGGTAACTGACCTCAACAGCCTTACCCTGCGGAAAAACGATCTCGCTTTTAATAAGGCGATTGATAGCTTCATCAAGTCGGGTATCGCTTGCCCCCGTCACCACCGCCAGCAGCCTGCGCGAAAATTGCCGGCCGATCACGGCGGCTACCTGCGCAATTTCCTTCGCACTCTCAAGCCGGTCAAGCCGCGCCATCAGCGAATCCTGAAGCGTCGCAGGTATCGCGTCACGACTCGCTGCCCCGGTTTCGAGGATGGATTTCGTCAGTTCTTCGACAAAGAGCGGAACGCCGTCAGTCTTATTCACGATCTCGTCGAGTATCTCGGACGGAATGGCGTGCTTCGCGACCATGCCGGCAATCATCTCTACGCAGTGCGCGCGGCCAAGCCGGTTCAATGTGATTTGCGTAGCATGTCCACGCCCCGCCCATGGAGAGGCAAAGTCCGGTCGCGCAGTCACGACAATCAGCACGCGTGCGACGGTAATGGCGTCGATCGCCTGCGTCAGAAGCTCGACTGAGGTCGGGTCGATCCAGTGTGCATCTTCCAACAGAAGTAAGACGGGATGGCGTTCCGAAAGTCGCAGCACGCGTTCCACAACGGCGGCGATGGTGGCCGCCCGTCTTTGCCCCGGCGACATACCGTCCGGCAACGACGCTGCTCCTACGGTCGGCAGCGACATCACTTCGGCATAAAACGGCAAAGTCGCATTGTCGTTGTCGCCGGTGCGCCGGATGTAGCGTTCCAGCTTTTCAAGCTTCTGCTCCGGTAAATCGCCGGCCGCAAACTCCGCAGCGACTTCAAGAAAACCTACCAACGGGTAGAGGGTAGTATTTACCTGGTGGGGCGAGCACTGAAGAGTGAGTACTGTACTTTCAATACTGCCAACCCGTTCGCGCAACGCTTCGATGAGGCGCGATTTGCCAATGCCAGCTTCGCCGGTTACAAGCACGAATTGGCCTTCGCCGGACAGCGCCATATTCCAGCGCTCGATGAGCAACCCCATTTCATGGTCGCGACCAATAAATGGTGCTCCTGCCGCCGACCTGGCCGCGGCGAAACGGCTCGCGACGCCGGATTCGCCGCACACACGCCAAACCGCCTGCGGCAGCGAAAAGCCTTTGAGTGTGTGTTCGCCTCTGTCCTCAAGCTCGAAGACACGTCCAATCAAACGACAAGTGCTCAGGCTTACGCATATCGTATCCACGGCCGCAAGCGCTTGAAT
>SCTM01000324.1 GCA_004297485.1 Rhodospirillaceae bacterium | reverse complement strand
TTCACCCCGACCGCGACCTGCGCCTGATTGTCGTGCCCCCGCCACAGATGGGGACGGAACTATCGGCAGGTACGATCGATGGGTTCTGTTCGGGAGGGCCGTGGAATCAGGCCGCCGTGCTCCGTGGACTCGGCCATGTGGCCATCACGGGGTATGAGTTGTGGAATAACGCACCGGAAAAAGTTCTTGGTGTGTCGCAGTCCTGGGCACAAGAAAATCCCAACACTCATCTCGCCCTTATAAGAGCCTTGATCGAAGCGGCGTGTTGGCTCGACGACAGAACCAATCTCGCGGAAGCTGCGGATATTCTTGCTTCGGATAAATACGTTGGTATGGGGGCGGGCATCATCGAGTCATCGCTCTTGGGAAAGTGTCGTTACGGCATCGGCGAACCGGAAACCGATCTCCCGGACTACCACGTGTTCCATCGGCATGCCGCCAACTTTCCTTGGGTTTCACACGGTGTATGGATTCTCAGCCAAATGTACCGATGGGGACAACTCACCGCACCCGTCGACCTTCTGGCTGTGGCGCGGTCTGTGTATAGACCGGACCTTTACCGCGCGGCTGCCCTGCCGCTGGGCGTTTCCGTTCCCGTAACGGACATGAAACAGGAAGGTGCCCACCGGAGTTCGTGGCGGACAGGAGACATCGAGTTTGGGCCCGATAAATTCGTCGACGATCGCTTATTCGATCCGGCACATCCTGTTTCCTATCTTGAAGGCTTCGAGATTCACAGCCTGCGTCTGCCTCCGGACAAGATCACTCTCTCCGGCAGCCTCACGCCGGCATGAGCAGGTCGTATAAGCTGGAATACGCCTCAGGCTTTCGAAATTGTCATCGCCCGGGCACGGCGCGCGGGGGCGTTAGCCGCTTGCCGAATTGACACAGATGTTCCAATTATCACTGGACAACTTGGCGCTCGTCCAGCCATGTTTACCCCATGATCGATCCGCAGACGCACGACCCGATCCGGGTGTCCCGCATTGTCCACACCATTCACGCCGTTCGCGACGTGGATCCGTGCCGCATGGAATACCAGGATTTCTTCGGCGGTCTCGTTTTCGCCGAAGGCTATTTCGATCTGGAAGACCGCGACATGGCGCTGCTCTATGTCGGCGATCATATGATCGAGCCCATGGGCCCGCGCCATGCGGACAAGACCGAATTCGCCTTTGCCCGCTACGTCCACCGTTACGGCGAAGGCTGGCACTCGTTCGAGTTAAAGGTTGAGAATGCCAAGACCGCGGCGGCCAAGTTGCAGGCTGCCGGCTGTCAGCTGGCTTCAGTCTACGATATGTTTTTCTTCCTGCGGGCTGAATCGACGGGCGGAGTCCTGGTCGAGGTCTGCGACACCAAGATGCCCAACGATCCCTATGACCGGCCAAACTGGAATCCGGCGTGGGGCCGCGGTCATGCCAGTGGTGTCGTCGGGCTCAGTCACATTGTCTGCGCGGTGCGCGAGCTGGACACACCATTGCGGATATTCACCGAACTTTTCGACGGCAAAGTATTGAGTGACGAGCGGGTGACGACGCCCCAGTCCGGACGCCGGATCGTCGTTCGGCTCGGCGACACCAACGTCGCCTTTGTTTGCCCCGACGCCGCCGGTTCGGGTCCCTTGGACGCGTTTCTGGCCAAGCCTAAAGCCTGTATCTACGCTCTGGTCTGGAAGGTGGAAGACATCGCGCGCAGCAAAACCGCTTTCGCTGCCCGGGGACTTGGCATCCTCGACGATGGCTGCATCGGCGGTGCGTTCGCCGTCAATTTCCGCAACGCCCGGCACGAGTTCATAGCGGGGTGATGGTCTGCGGCCTTGAGCGGCGTGGTTGGCATTGGATATGTCGACCTCGTCGGAGTGCTTTTCCAGCCAGCCATTTCCGCGATCAGCGTTGTGCGCTGGCCACCATTTTGAGGAAGCGTTCCGTTTGCTTGTATGCGAGGTCGACGGGAGCCGCTTTGCTCATGTCGGTAATTTCGCCAAAACGCGCGGCAATGGCCTCGGGCGTCCACTGGGAGTCCGGAAGGCAAACACCTTCCGTCTCGACGAAGCGGGTCATGGCATACACGCCCGCGCCTGCGCACAGGATGGTTTGCGAGGGGGCTTCTTGACTGACGAGATAGAGAAGGCCGGCCGTAACGGCTTCCGGTCGCAGAAGCGAGGCGAGTTCTGGAGTGATGCCGCCGATCAAGCGTGTAGCCGCCGTCGGCGCAAGCGCATTCACGCGAATATTGTGCTTCGCACCCTCAAGGTGCAGTACGTTCATCAGGCCGATCATCCCGACTTTTGCGGTGGCGTAACTGCTCTGACCAAAATTGCCGTATAAACCCGCGCCTGATGTCGTCATCACGATCCGGCCGTAATTCTGTTTCTGCATGAGGTCCCAAACTGCTTTGCAGCAGTTGACCGCGCCCATGAGGTGGACCTCGAGAATAAGTCGAAAGTCGGCGAGGTCGACTTTCGCAAAGGTTTTGTCTCGAAGGATGCCGGCATTGTTGACGAGAATATCGACGCGTCCCCATTTCTGACGAGCATCGGCAATCATCGCTCGCACTTGTTCTTCGTCGGCGACATTGGCGCCGTTGGCCATGGCTTCGCCACCACCGCGTTCAATTTCTTCCACTACGGTCTCAGCCGTGGCTGGCGATAGCCCCGACCCATCCAAGTTCACGCCGAGGTCGTTGACGACAACCTTCGCGCCACGGGCCGCGAGAGCGAGAGCATGCGAACGACCTAGTCCGTTCCCCGCGCCGGTCACGACGGCGACCTGTCCGTCAAAACGTATCGTCATAAGATGCCCCTTAAGTTGCCAGGAGAAGAATGTTTCAATGCTTAGAAGGCGTCAGTTGGTCCTATCGGATGGTTCGACTCGACTGTCAGTCGGGCTTACTTTGAAACGCATGGGGGTGATCGTCCAGTCCCGGAGCCCACTTTCGGCGATGGTTAACCCGCTGGGTCACGATGTAAGCCTGCCTGCAAATGTACTCTCGGGGGTGAAGCCGCCAACTTCCCCTTGGCAGCGAGAGCCAGTTGTTCCACAAAGTTGGGCTCTGCCCTTGGCCGAATATCCGTGACGTATCCATGCCGGCAAGTCGTCAGTCCGAAGGGGTTCGCTGAATGTCTATTCTCCTCCGTGAAGAGCAGCAGGCCATCGCTATCGAGTCCGAGCGCATACTTAAATCCCGCGTGAAGCTAGACCGTCTCCTGCACTTATTGGAAATCCAAGGCATGTATGATGCCGATTTCTGGCAGACGATGAGAGCGCAGGGCTGGACCGGGATTTCTGTGCCTGAAGAGTATGGAGGCCTTGGCCTGTCGCTTGTCGAAGTCGGTCTCGTCGCCAAGGCGTGCGGAGCGGTACTCAGCGGCGCACCGTTTCTCACCTCGGGGTGCGGCGTGGCACATGCCATACTTGCAGGGAAGTCAGCCATAGCCAAACACCGATGGTTGGCCGCGCTTGCTTCGGGTAATGCCATCGGCGCAGTCGCTGTCGCGGAAGCTCAGAATCCGCTGCCATTTCGGCCTGCCGTTACCTATGGCAATGGTACGCTGGTGGGTACGAAATGCGCGGTTTCCGCCGGCTCGGCGGCGGATGTGGCCGTCGTTCTGGCCAACCAGGACGGCAATCCGGTGCTCGCCGTTGCTGCGCTTGATGGTGTACAGCGCAAGCTGTTCGACACCTTCGACAATAGCCGCTGTACCGCCGATCTGATCTTTGATCGCACGCCAGCGGAGGTTATTGCGGACGGCCAGGAAGCGATGATATTGGCCCGCTTGGTTCTCGCGCAGCAGGCCGTGGTCACGGCTTTCGAACAGACCGGCGGCGCCGAGGCGATGATGCTGCAAGCCCGCGACTATGCCAACACACGCCGCGCATTCGGCCAGGTCATCGGCGGATTTCAGGCAGTCAAACACCGTATCGCTGAGATGTATGTGCTGGTCGAGCTGGCCCGCGCGAATGCGCTGCATGCTGCGTCGCGCGAAGGACAACCGGATTTCCTCAGGGCCGCCGCAGTCGCGCGCCTATCGGCGACGGAAGCGTATGACACCTGTGCGCGTGAATGCACGCATGTCCACGGCGGTATCGGCGTCACCTGGGAGACCGGCCTACATCTTCACATGCGGCGGGCACGGACCCTGTCGATCGAGCAAGGTAACGGCCCTTTCTGGGAAGACTTCCTTGTCGACACCCTCACGGGAGCGATCACATGACCGAGCTCGACACCTATCGTATCCGGGTTCGTGCGTGGCTCGATTCCGTCGCGTCCGAATTTTGCGAGAACGCTCGTCGCGGCCTAGCGAAGATCGAGGAACTCGCGCTCGCCCGCCGCTATCAGAAGATGAAATATGCCGCCGGATACGCCGGCATCAACTGGC
>SCTM01000035.1 GCA_004297485.1 Rhodospirillaceae bacterium | reverse complement strand
TTTGTATCATCAGCCCCCTCTTGTATCATCAGCCCCCTCAGTCGCTTATCTCGTTGGCCGCTCAACGCGGCCTATCGACGTTTGCCGTAATTTGACGATGGCAGCGCTCGCAATGTTCGTTCCGACTCACCTTCCTTGCCGGCTCTCCGTCTCCGCAAGAGCCTGTGCCAGATCGGCATTAGAATAGGGCTTGGAGAGAAGCCGCACGTCGGAAGGGAGCCGCACCTTGCCGCCGATACTCGATTCCGTGTACCCCGAACTCAGCAGGACCCCAATGCGCGGCCAGCGCTGCATAACTTCTCGCGCAAGGTCGGCGCCGGTCATGGTGCCCGGCATCATGACGTCGGAGAGCATCAATTTGAAATTGGCGCGGTCTTCCAACGTTGTGATGGCTTCGGCTGCGGAAGCGACCGCCGTGACGTCGTACCCCAAACGTTTTAGTTTAGAAGTCACGCTTTTTCGGACAAGTTCATCGTCCTCGACCAGAAGAATCGTCCCAGATCCCACAATCGTCGCCGTAGTTTTCTGGTGAGGTACTTTTATGGAAGCCTGGACCTCCGCTACCACCGGCAGATAGATTTTGATCGTCGTTCCCTTTCCCAGCACACTATAAATTTTCGCGTGGCCGCCGCTTTGCTTGATAAGGCCATAGACCGAACTGAGACCGAGGCCGGTTCCTTTTCCTGGTTCCTTGGTTGTGAAGAATGGCTCGAACGCACGATTGATCACGTCCTGAGACATTCCGATACCAGTATCGGACAGTGCGATGAGGACATAAGACCCAGGCTGCAGCCCTACGTTCTCGCGGGCATAGTCTTCATCCAGTTCGGCGGTACGCGTTTCAACGATGATTTCGCCGCCGTTAGGCATAGCGTCACGGGCATTAACGGCAAGATTGAGAATTGCGTTCTCCATCTGTCCAGGATCAATGTGCACCGGCGGCAGATTGTCCGCCATTTGCACAATAAACGCGATGTTCGACGGCAGCGTCCGGCGGGCCAACTTGACAACGGACTCGACCAGGGCGTTGACGTCGAGAACCTTCGGGCTGAGCTCCTGCTTGCGTGCAAAAGTCAGCAGATGCCGCACAAGATCGGCGCCCCGATTTGCGGCCTCCTGCGCCATATCAGCTGCCTGCCAGAGCGGTGGATCAGTTAGTTCACCACACAGATATTCCACGCTCGACTTGACAACTGTAAGCAGATTATTGAAATCATGAGCAATACCGCCGGTCAGACTTCCGATCGCATCGAGGCGCTCAGCATGCCTGAGCTGTGCCGCCTTTTGTTCGAGTTCGAGGGTTCGCTCTTGGACTCTACTTTCGAGCTCACGGGCATAGCTCTCGAGTTTTGCATTGGCTGCGGCGAGTTGTTCCTGGCTTTCTCGGAGTCCAATATTGGCTCGAATCGTATCTTCGAATGTCGAAATCAGAAGGTCAAGAATCTGTTCTTTCTCGGATGTGATAACGAATCTCTTGTCGAGGAAAACAAGCTCAATACCTAGTCTGATCCCACTGTCAGTGCGGGCCTTTCGATTCTCGATGATCGACCTGATTCTGGATAGGAGCTGATCAGCTTGATAGGGCTTGGTGATGAAGTTGTCGGCTTCGCACTCCAGCCCGCGAATGATGTCCATGGGGTCGCTGAGTGACGTAAGCAGGATGACGGGCGTCGCCCGAGATTTGGGATTGCTCTTGATCTTCCGGCAAAGTTCGTAGCCCGACATCCCCGGCATGACGATGTCGGATATGACAATGTCGAAAGCTGCTCGATCAAAGGCTTCCAGAGCAGTTTCCGCGTCGGTTGCTACGTCCACGGAAAAGCCGGCGCTATCGAGAATTGATCGAAGCGTTTCCGCTTGGGTAGGACTGTCTTCGACCACGAGAATCCGAGTCATTGGCCGTCCCCTGACGGATATTCCTCGGCGCTTACGACGCTTGCTAAGCGCTTATTCCGTTCGAAGTGGTGCCGTTTTTGTTCTTGCCGCTAAAGCTCACCACAACTAAGCCTCGCATTAGAACTCGTTTCGATGCGAAACGCTATGATTTGTTTGAGGTATTCGACCTGCGGCTGTGCGGTGCACAATATCTGGACCCGAGATTATGCGACTGTCCGTGTCCGCCATCGCATCCCCGCCACCCGGCCCCGGTTAGGTCGTATGGATTATTTTAGATATTTGGTCCCGGGCACAGGCGTTATCGGCCACCATATCGGCCGTTTGGAAATAATTGGCATGTGCCCGAGATATAGGACACATGGGGCGACACGATGAACGTTGTCGAGCACCACGGTCGCGGTAAGGCCATGCAAGACCGATGGAGGGGTCTTCGGATTTGGGCGAACAATGACTTCAAGTGCTACTGCGATCACCAATGGGTTGATGATCCAATCCCAGCGCGCCTTGAAGGCAGCGATCTCGTCGGCCACATCTTGCCTAAAGGCGGACGAACCGCCACTCGAGATCGGTAGTTCACCGACCTGAAGTCGGAGCTTCGATTCGCCGATCAAACTGACCCACACGCCCTTGTCGACGCCGGTTGGTATTCCTCTTGGCAAGCCGTACATCCAACCCAACACGGAGATGTTGACGCCGCTTCGGCCAAGCAGCGCACGTTGGACGTTCCAGCGGGCCATCTTGCGATAGGCATTGTACAATTTGTCGCCGAGAGCTTGGCGCGATTGTGCCTCGTCTCGAATGAGTTCACGAAAGGTGTCGACCCACTCACCCTCGCGATCCTGCTCATAGTAGGCGTCCATACTCTCCGCCGAATGGATCGCTCTGGTTGCCAACTCCAGGTCGTCGAGCATCGCGGCGAAAGGCCTGGCTTCGATCCTGATATTGGGCCGGTCTTCGCCATGTCGGCACATCACCGAGAGCGCCTGGATTTGGCTATCATCGGGATACAGCAGGCTCTTCTTCGGCCAATCGATGCCATCCATCCTCTTGCCCAGGAGATCCAGAAGGTTCTTGGCAATGGTATGCGCGTGGGGCGGTGACTTGCTCGAAGTAGCGAGGTGTAACTTCAAAGCGATGTGACCCCGAAAGGTGCCACGCTTAAACTCGCCGAGCTGTGCGGCGACCGAGGACTGGAAAGCAGCTCGATCTTCGGTCGACATCTTTTTCGATTGGGGCTCGATATCGTCGATATTGATGTGGATGCGCCGCCGGCGCATCTGCTCATAGCGGGCTGACGCACTGGCATCGCTGGCCATGAAGCGTCTGAAATCCGTCAAGGCGTCGATATCCTGCTCTGCCCGGAATAAAGGATAAAACCCGAGATCGCCGATCTGGCCGAGTTTAAATCAACCAGTCGATCTAAGAGCGACCCCGCATGTACCACTTTGTGCGGGTGAGGATATTGGACACATATTGGACACGCGACTTGTTTTAGCTCCGCGTTCGCACCCAAGTCCTTGAAAACATTGGCGTCCCCACGGGGATTCGAACCCCGGTTACCGCCGTGAAAGGGCGATGTCCTAGGCCTCTAGACGATGGGGACGTCGGGCGCGGGCGGAAGCAATGCGCGCGTGGTGATACTGGCTCGCGGCCACGAAATCAAGGGGCGGCGGGCACCTAATTTACCCAATGTTCACCCTGGCTTAAGGGTTGCCAGAGTATCCATGGCGGGATACAGGAGCGAACGTTCTCTCGCGTCCGCTGGCAACAGTCGCTGACGGCTCCGTCGAATCCCCTATTTCCGGCCCCAGTCTCCGCCATGTCCGCTGCCAGCCCCTCAACCGCCCCCCTCAAAGTCCGCGTGCGTCCTGCCGTGGAAGAGGACATCCCGGCAGTCCAAGAGATTTACGCACATTACGTAAGCAAATCGACCGCCTCGTTTGAAGACGAGCCGCCGACGGTCGCCGAGATGACCGCGCGCTGGCAACGTGTCATTTCCCGGGGCATGCCCTATCTGGTGGCGGTCCGGGGCAGAACGGTACTCGGCTACGCCTATGCCGCGCCCTTCCGCGAACGGTCGGCTTATCGCTATACGTGTGAGGATTCGGTCTACGTCGCGGCGAACGTTCTGGGGCGGGATATCGGTAACGTCCTTATGACCGCGCTGATCGAACGCTGCACGGCATTCGGATTCAGGCAGATGATCGCCGTCATCGGGGATTCGGCCAACGCCGCGTCGCTTGCCTTGCATAGCCGTCACGGCTTTTACGTCATCGGCGCATTGTCGTCCGTCGGCTACAAGTTCGGCCGTTGGAGCGACGCCGTTTTCATGCAACGCAGCCTCGGCGACGGCGACACCACCCAACCCCCGGGGAGACCGGGTCGCGGGAAGGGCAGACGACGAAAGTGATATCCCACCACCGTGGGCCGGTGGCGGGCAAAAGCCCTATTGCAGCTTGACCTTGTCCGCCACCAAAGCCGTCATGTCCAGCAAGGTCATGTCGCGATTCTTGCCGCAACTCCGGGCGATAGCGCCAGTCAACACGGACTTGTTATCCACAGAGATAACCATGTCCCGCGCAGTGGCATTCTTGAATCCCTGAATAAAGGCGAATGACCACAGGTCGGCCAGATCGGCCTTATTGGCATCGCCCGCGCTACCGCCTTTGGCATCGACCTGCTGTCCGCAGGTGTAGCTCGCGACGGAAAAGTCCGCGATCGTCTTGGATGGAATCTTATAGACATCCTTGCCGATGGCTTGCTGCGCGACCGTCAAGATCGCGGATCCCGGATATTGGCGACACTGTTGCAGCATCACGCTGCTGAGTTTTTGATCGTCGGCCTTATCGTCGGATAATTCCAGCTTGCCCTGCCCTTTGTAGTAACCGGCAAGATAACCCTGCATCCATAGCTGGCCGAGCACGGATTGCATCTTGGTCGAGGCATTGTCACCAAGGCCATTCGTATAGTCGAGACACTTGAAAGTGGAGCCATCAAACTCGCCATTGCCGGCCGGCGCACTCGTCGCGTCAGCTGCCAAAACCGGACTGATTTGGATTGCCCCCAACGCGATCGCGAGAGCAACGACGAACAGATAACGAACGAGTTTGGCTACAGACATCGTCGCGACTCCCCTGACGCGTGCGGTGAATATAATGGCGAAAGCGCTCCGGGCCGCAAAGTGGCATGGCGATCCGGCTGCGTCAACCACGGGACCATCGGCAGCCGCATCGAGCACGAAATAAGTAACGAACACCGATGCTTCAAGCGATCCGGCGCAGATGGTGTCAAGGCACCAGGGCGGCGTCGTCGATGCACAACTGGACGTCGTTACGCCCCTGCCACGTATCGGCGCGAATAGTCCCGCAGAGGTGAATTGAGCGCCCCCCGCCGGTCAAAAGCAGATGCCCAAGTTCCGAGTCGGCGGCGTTGAAGGCGATCGCCTTGAGCCGTCCGCCGCCACGACCGGTAAGGAAACAACGGACATGACCTGAACCGACGATATCGGCCTTCACCACTTGCGCGCCGACCACCGCGAACCGCGGTTCGTCGTTGCCGGCACCAAACGGTGCCACCGCCGCCAGTTCCTCGACCAGGGCCACGGTCACCGCCGGCACCGCCAGAGCGCCGTCAAGAACAAGGAGCGGCGCAAGGTGCTCCCCTGCCAGCTGCCGCTGCACCTCATTCTGCATGAATGAAATAAGAGTTGGAATATCGGTCTCGGCAACGGTCAATCCCGCCGCCATGGCATGGCCGCCGCCGTTGATGAGAAGTCCCGCCTCCCGCGCAGCCATAACAGCGCGCCCGAGGTCGACGCCAGGAATGGATCGGCCAGAACCTTTTGCAATGCCGCCTTCCAATGCAATGACCAACGCAGGACGATCATAACGTTCCCGCAGTCGGCCAGCGACGATGCCGATTACACCCGGATGCCAACCCTTGCCGACCGCGAACAACACCGGCTGTTCCGGATCGGCGGATGTTTCCACCTGCTCGATCGCTTCACCCAGCACGGCGGCCTCGATCTCGCGACGGGCGGCGTTGAATTCGTCGAGGCGTGTCGCGATGCCGGCGGCCTCGTCCGGGTCGTCGGTTGACAGCAAGCGCGTCCCCAAACTCGCTTCGCCCACACGACCGCCGGCATTCACGCGGGGCCCCAGCAGGTAGCCGAGATGAAATGCCGTCGGCCGCGTGTCGACCCGGGCGACGCGAGAAAGAGCCGCAAGCCCTGGATTAACGCCATTGGCGAGGACCTTGAGTCCTTGGACGACAAAAGCGCGGTTCAGTCCTTTCAGCGGAACGACGTCGCAGACCGTTCCCAGTGCCACAATATCCAGCCACTGCCGAAGATCGGGCTCGGGCCTTTTCATCCCGTACCAGCCGCACTCACGCAGGCCGCGGTTGACGGCGACAATCAAAAGAAATGCGACCCCGACCGCCGCGAGGTGCCCGAGGCCGCTCGAATCATCAATGCGATTCGGGTTGACCACGGCGGCCGCGACCGGCAACGACGGCTCAGCCTTGTGATGATCGATGACGATGACATCAAGCCCCGCCTCTCGCGCCGCCGCAATCGGAGCGAAAGCAACGATACCGCAATCGACCGTGATGACGACCGCCGCGCCCTCGGCGCGCAGTTTAAGAAGCGCCGGTGTATTGGGGCCGTACCCCTCAATCATCCGGTCCGGAATATAGACGACGGCATCAGCGTCCACGGCCCGGAAGAACCGCCGCAGCAACGCTGACGATGTGGCACCGTCAACGTCATAGTCACCGAATATGGCAATGCGCTCACCGGCCTGGATGGCCGCGACAACGCGTACAACGGCGGCATCCATGTCCGTGAGCACACGCGGGTCGGGCATGAGATCGCGCAGCGTTGGCTGAAGGAATTGCGCCGCCTCGGCAACGCCCACGCCTCGTGCGACCAGGACCCGCGCGACCGCATCGGACACGCCGACTTGGCGCGTCAGCGCGGTAACGTCCGATTCAGAAATTGTCCGAGAGCACCACCGTCGTCCCAGCGCTGAAACCGTCACGCCCAGAAACGGTTCGTCGGCAAGTCCTGCGGGCCGGTGCGATGGAGCGATCAATCAGGTCACGTCGAAGCGGTGATGAGCCTCGATATAGCGAACGGTGGCGGACTTCGAGCGCATCACCATGGAATGGGTTACGGCGCCGCCATGAAACCGGCGAACGCCTTTGAGCATGGCCCCGCTGGTCACGCCGGTCGCGGCAAACATGACGTTGCCTTTTGCCAGATCGAGTAGGCCATACTTACGGTTGAGATCCTTGATGCCCCACTTGGCGGCGCGACCGCGTTCGTCATCACTGCGAAACAAGAGCCGGCCCTGCATCTGGCCACCGATGCAACGGAGCGCCGCCGCCGCCAGCACCCCTTCAGGCGCTCCGCCGGAACCCATATAGATATCGACGCCGGACTCAGGCTGAGCGGTCGCGATCACTCCGGACACGTCACCATCGGAGATCAGCATGATGCGCGCGCCGGCCGCACGAACCTTGGCGATCAGGTCCGCATGGCGCGGCCGGTCCAGGATGCAAACCAACAAGTCGCTGATCAGCGCATTCTTCGCCGCCGCGACCCGCTTGAGGTTTTCTTCGGGGGTTTTGTCGAGGTCGACGACACCATCCGGTAGTCCGGGCCCCACGGCAATCTTGTCCATATAAACATCCGGCGCATTGAGAAAGTTTCCGGACTCCGCCATCGCGATCACGGCAAGCGCGTTTTGTCCGCCTTTGGCGGTAATGGTCGTCCCTTCCAGCGGATCAAGAGCGATATCGACTTTGGGCCCCTCGCCGGACCCCACTTTCTCGCCGATATAAAGCATCGGCGCCTCATCGCGTTCGCCTTCGCCGATCACCACGGTGCCGTCGATATTGAGACTGTTGAGTGCCTGGCGCATGGCGTCGACCGCGGCCTGATCGGCCGCCTTCTCGTCGCCGCAACCCATAAGCTTCGAAGCCGACAGCGCCGCAGCTTCGGTCACCCTCACGGTCTCCAAAGCGAGGTTACGCTCCAAGACATTGTTGAAAGAGGCATCAAGTTGCAGCGACATGTGCGGGTCCTCAGCGATCGGCCACGGGGTTCAGACTAAAATTATAATCAACGCTCAAACGATGTCTTGTGACGGGGCAGTAATACAATTTTGACCTTAACAGGTGCGGTTCGATTCGTATTCCTGGCGTTATTGCAGCGTTTCAATGCGCATCATATGCGGCGGTTCAATCACGGCCGCGTTGTTTTGCAGCCGTTGCAACGCCCGGATCAAAGCGGCGTCCTCGGACTCGTGCGTGACGATGACGACATTTACGTTTGCGTTGGCGTTACGCCCACGTTGCAGCACGGATTCCATTGACACGGATTCGTCACGAAATGCCGTCGCGATGTCGGCGAACACGCCGGGGCGGTCGACCACCGCCAAGCGGACATATGAAGCGCCGACACGGGCATCAAGCGGACGAACCGCCAACTGACGCAACGCCGCCACCGGCACACCGAACGTCGGTACGCGGCGACCCATGGCAATATCGGCGATATCCGCCACCACGGCCGATGCGGTCGGCCGAGCGCCTGCGCCGCGGCCTTCGTATACGGAACGGCCGACAAAGTCCCCTTCGGCGACGATGGCATTGAATACGCCGTCCACCGCGGCGAGCGGCATATCGGGCGTGATCAGGCACGGCGAGACCCGCAAGGACATCGTGCCGTCGGCACATTCGGCAATGCCAAGCAGCTTGATGCGATATCCGAACTCGTCGGCATATTGGATATCCGTTGCCGTGACGTTGCGAATCCCCTCGACGCTCACAGCACCGAAATCTACCCGCGTACCAAAAGCGACGGCGGCAAGAATGGCAAGCTTATGAGCGGCATCGACCCCATCGATATCGAAGGCCGGATCGGCTTCGGCGTATCCAAGTTCCTGTGCTTCGCGCAACACATCGCCGAAATCGCGCCCGGTGGCACGCATGGTCGAAAGGATATAGTTGCAGGTTCCATTGAGAATTCCGCTCACGCGGCTGATGCGATTGGCCACCAGCCCCTCACGCATCGCCTTGATAATGGGGATTCCCCCTGCGACAGCGGCCTCATAGGCCAGCGTCACGCCGCCGGACTCCGCCACTTGCGCAAGCGCAAGACCATGGTGCGCGAGCATTGCTTTGTTGGCGGTAACCACGTGCCGTTTGCGGGCCAGCGCCGCTTCAACGATGCGCTTGGCCACGCCGTGAGCGCCGCCGATGAGTTCGACGACGACATCGGCATCGGCGTTGGCAACCATAGCCTCGGCATCGTCATACCAGGATATGCCGTCGAAGCTTACACCCCGGTCCTTGTTCTTAACCTGGTCCGCAACAGCGGTGACACGCACCGGCCGGCCGCAGCGCGCGGCAATGAGGTCGGCATTGGCTTGCAGCAGTTGAAGCGTGCCGGACCCTACGGTGCCGAGACCGGCGATAGCTATTTTCAACGGTGTATTCATTGTGAAAATCCGGAAGCGGCGATCACGAAGCTGCGGCGCGCTTCTTTCCCGCCCCAAGCTGTTCGACATTGCTCAGAGCGGTGCCGGCGTTGGCGAAGAAAGTGCGGATATTGCGCACGGCCTGCCGGATGCGGTGCTTATTCTCGACCAGGGCAATGCGTACGAATCCCTCGCCGGCCTCGCCGAACCCGCTGCCGGGAGAAACCGCGACTTCCGCCTCGGTCAGCAACAGCTTGGAAAATTCCATGGCGCCAAGATGACGAAACGGTTCCGGAATTGGAGCCCATGCAAACATGGAGGCCTGAGGGACCGGGATGGTCCAGCCCGCCTGGGCTAGGCCCTCAACCAGAACATCACGCCGCTCGCGATAAATCTGCCGCGCCTCCTCGACGCACGTCTGCGGCCCATTGAGCGCCGCTGCGGCCGCGACCTGGATCGGCGTGAAGGCGCCGTAATCGAGGTAGGACTTGATGCGGATCAGTGCGTTCATCAGCACCGGGTTGCCGGCGGCGAAACCGACACGCCAGCCGGGCATGCTGTAGGTCTTGCTCATGGAGGTGAACTCGATGCAGATATCCTTCGCGCCTGGGATTTGCAGCACTGACGGCGGCGGCGGAATATCGAAATAAATTTCCGCATAGGCCAGGTCGGAGAGAATCCAGATTCCGTGATGGCGGCATAAATCCACCACCTGTCCATAGAAATCGAGGCTCGCCACCTGCGCCGTCGGGTTAGAGGGGTAATTGAGAATCAGCGCCACCGGCTTGGGCGAGGTCATCTGCACCGCCCGCTGAAGCGCGGCCAAAAACTCGGCGTTGGGTTCATAGGGCAGGTAGCGCACCGATCCGTCGGCGATAATGAAGCCGAAGGGATGAATCGGATAGGCCGGGTTCGGCGAAAGCATGATATCGCCGGGACTGGTCATGGCCGATGCCAGATTGGCGAGACCCTCTTTGGAACCGAGGGTAACGCAAACCTCCTTATTGACGTCTAGCGTCACGCCAAAGCGGCGTTCGTAATAGTTCACGAACGCCTTGCGCAGCCCCTTGATCCCCTGCGACGCCGAATAGCGGTGCGCTTTGGGGTCCTGCGCCGCCTCGCACAGCTTGTCGACAATGTGCTGGGGCGTCGGCAGGTCCGGGTTGCCCATGCCGAGATCGATGATGTCCGCACCGGCGGCACGCGCTTTTGCCTTCATGGCGTTCACTTCCGCGAACACATAGGGCGGTAGGCGCTTGATTCGGTGGAACTCGGTCGTCATGGCGTAAATCCTCGATATTCTCAAGCCGACGGAGTTCAGAGGGATACCCCTCCGTACGGCCTCAACAAATATTTATTCCTCAATCACTTAGCCCGTAAAGCGCTCGCAAGACTGCGGGCTCAGTCCTCAAGGCGTCGCAATTGGAATCATACCCTTGTAGCGGGAGATTGCGACGAAGATATGTGGGAATAGCAGGCGAGGAAACGTTTTTTGGCCCCTACTGGTCCAGGATCACGTCAACCCGTCCCTCCGAGCCGGAATCGGTCCCCACAAAGATGCGGTCTTGGCTAATTCCATTGGCCTGCAACTCTCGGGCGACCGCCGTCGCGCGGTCCTGAGCCTTTTGCGAGGCATCGTTGGAGCGGCCGATCACGCGAAAGGTGGCTTTAGCGCCTTTTGCCAGCTTAACAGCATCCGAGATTGTCCTGCGGTCGGCAGGGGCAAGGGATTGGCTGTTGATGTCGAAATCGATGGAGGCGACCCGATTCATCATCGTGCTGCTCGATTTCTCGTAGGTGTCGAGAGGCCGGAAACCATCGGACCTGACCCCCAAGGCCGCAAACGGATGGGGCCCCGGCTCCATGCCCGCACCCCCGGGGGATGCCGGGCCTACGGAGGCCGGTCCGGCGACGGCTGGCAGTCGCGTTCCAGCCGTATCGGAGGGAGGAGGTGGCGGCGGTGGGATATCCGCCTGGGCGGCAAGTTCATCCGCCGTCGCAGCGGAGGCTTTCCCCGGCGCGGTCTGAAGCTTGGTTACAGGCTGGACCGGCGCCCCCACGGCCTGCGGAGGCGCGGCGGGAACCGCATCGGGTTCGGCGGCCGCCTCGGACAGGGGCCGTACGTCGATTGGCGCGTTTCGACTTTCCTGATCCGTATAACGCGCCCGCTCCCGGTCGGCGATCAGCCCTTCGATGACTTTTTCCCGTTCCTGCTTGGTCGACGGCGGTGTCGGCGCGGTCGTGGGCACGGATGCCAGGTCAGGGGCGCCCCCACCCGTATCCTTGGGAACCGGAAATTTCGGCTGTGCTTGTTCGTCGGAACTCGCGTTTTGAGCGTCCTTGGATGAAGACGCCTTCGAGCCGAAAACACTCCGCACCGTGGAACATCCTGACAAACAGAGGGCGATAAGCAACCCCGTCACCAGGGCGCGGACTAAACGCCCGGAAGCGCAAGCCTCGCCGGAATGAGAAAAAGAGGAGATTGCCGAAGGCGTGTGCATACCTTGCCGCCGCTTAATAGAGGGTCAGAAAACCCGCTCTGGACCCGTTCCAGGCGAGAGGCCGTTTCAGGGGTTGGCACGGACTGGATCCGCGCCTAATGCATACCTCGACGACAGGCGCAAAAAAATCAAAAAAAGTTAAAGCCACGCAACCTTCTACCTGCATAATAGCAGGTATGGCAAATAGTTCGCCCTTATCACGTTCACGACGCATCCCGAGGGAACCTTTTTCCCATGGCTGACCAGGCATCCACCCAAACCCTGCCCCCTTCAGACGCCGGGGCCAGCGACCCGGGCAAAAGTGCCGAAGAGTGGAACAAGATTGTCGCCGAAATCGGCGAACGCTCGCAGCGCATCCTCGGCGAATTCCTGAGCAAAGCGGCGCAAGACCCCAGCAAGGCGATCAACGCGAGCATGAGCGACCCCGCCAGCATTGGCGGCGCCTTCCTCGAACTCACGGCCAAGATGTGGGCTAATCCTCAGAAGCTGATGGAATCACAGCTCTCGCTGTGGAACGACTACATGGAACTTTGGCGCGCCACCGCGCTGCGCTTGGCCGGCACAGAGGCTTCGCCCGTGATCGAACCCGAGGCGAGCGATAAGCGCTTTAAGGATGACGCGTGGCGCCAGAACGAAATTTTTGACTACATCAAGCAATCGTACCTGTTGGCCTCCCGGTGGCTGCAATCGACCGTGAACGGCGTCGACGGTCTCGACCCGCACACCCAGCGCAAAGTCGATTTCTATACCCGTCAGTTTGTCGATGCGATGGCGCCGACCAACTTTGCCCTCACCAATCCCGAGGTGCTGCGCACGACCGTGGCCACGAAGGGCGAAAACCTGGTGAAGGGCCTGGAACACCTGCTCGAAGATATGGAGAAAGGTGGCGGCCGCCTGCGTATTTCCATGACCGACGAGAAGGCGTTCAAAGTTGGAGTCAACGTCGCCACAACTCCCGGCAAGGTCGTCGCGCAAAACCGGATGATGCAATTGATTCAGTACGAGGCGACGACGCCCGAGGTGAAGGAAACGCCGATCCTGATTCTGCCGCCGTGGATCAACAAATATTACATCCTCGACCTTCGGCCAAAGAACTCATTGGTAAAATGGCTCACCGACCAGGGCTACACCACCTTCGTCGTTTCATGGATAAATCCGGACGAAAGCATGGCCGACATCACCTTCGACGACTACATGCTCGAAGGCGCCATCGCCGCGAAAAATTTTGTCATGACGGCGACGGCCGCCAAGAAAGTCCACATGGTCGGGTATTGCATCGGCGGCACCCTGCTTGCCGCGACACTCGCTTACCTCAAGGCCAAGGGCGACAATAGCGTCGCCACGGCTACTTATTTCGTGACCATGACCGACTTTAAAGAAGCCGGTGATCTCGCGGTCTTCGTCGATGAAGCACAGATTGTATCCATCGAAAAGAAAATGGCGGAGAAGGGCTATCTCGACGCGGCCGAAATGGCGACGACGTTCAATCTCCTGCGGGCGAATGACCTGATCTGGTCCTTTGTCGTCAACAACTACCTTCTCGGCAAAGAGCCTTTCCCCTTCGACCTGCTGTATTGGAATGCAGATTCGACGCGCATGCCACGGGTGATGCACAGCTTCTATCTGCGCAATATGTATCTCGATAACAAACTCATGAAGCCGGGCGGCATCACCCTCGGCGGCGTGCCGATCGATCTCGGCACGATCAAGTGTCCGACCTATATGGTCAGCTGCAAAGAAGATCACATCGCGCCGTGGGTAAGCACGTTCGCCGCCACCAGGCTGTTCGGCGGGCCGGTGCGCTTTGTGCTGTCCGGATCGGGGCATATCGCGGGCGTCGTGAATCCGCCATCGGCGAACAAGTATGGCTACTGGACCAATGACGCACAGGGGCTTTCCGCCGACACGTGGATCTCGGGCGCCGCGGCGCATCCAGGCTCATGGTGGACGGATTGGGATGCGTGGCTCGCCCCCCAGTCAGGCAAGACGGTTCCCGCGCGGGTGCCCGGTGACAGTAAACTGAAGGTTCTCGGGGACGCCCCAGGCTCGTATGTCATGGTGCGTGCCACGTAGCCTGCTGCATCTGCTTGCAGCCATTGCCGCGATTTTCCGACGGAACGCGCCGAAAACACCGGTCGCTGAAAAGTTCGCCGGTTAGGAATGGTCTTTCAGCTGCCGGCGATAGAGATTCCCAACCTCGACATAATTCGAGGTGCCTCGTTTGATATGCGCAAAATCGGCATCGGTCAGTTTGCGCATGAACTTGGCTGGCGTACCGGCCCAAAGTTCTCCACTGGGAACGCGCTTGCCTGGCGAGACAACAGCACCGGCGGCAACCATGCCTTTGGATTCCACCACCGCGCCGTCGAGGACCGTCGCCGCCAGACCGATAAAACTACCGTCTTCGATGGTGCAGGCGTGAATAATCGCCCCATGCCCCACCAGCACGTCATTCCCGATGATCGTCGGGACGCTGGCACCACCCTTGCCGCCTGCGGACGTCACATGGACGACCGTATTATCCTGAAGATTGGTGCGCGCGCCGATGCGAATGTGGCTGACGTCGCCACGCACGACCACGTTAAACCAGATGCTCGACTGAGCGCCAATTTCCACATCGCCGATGATCGTCGCATTGGGTGCAATGAACGCATCAGCGGCGATACGTGGCCAAACGCCGTTCCAGGGGATAATAAGCGGTGAGGCCATTTACTTCATCCAAGCGCTGTGGTTTCCGGAAATCCGAGCATGATGTTCATGTTCTGCACCGCTTGTCCTGACGCGCCCTTGCCGAGATTATCCAATAGCGCGGCCAGTCGCACCTGATCGCCGGCCTCAGACGCGAAGACGAACAGCTTCATGCGATTTGAGCCGTTGAGGTCTTCCGGCGTCAAAGTTTTCATGGTCCGCGACGCGGACAGCGGCACAACCTCAATGAATGCCGCACCGCTATATGCATCGGCGATAACCCGATGGAGGTCGGCGGCCGTCGGCTTCCCGGAAAGCAGCGACAAATACAGCGGTACCTCGACAATCATTCCTTGCGCATACCGGCCGACCGCCGGCGTGAATAACGGCCGAACCCCGAGCCGGGCATACTTCTGAATTTCCGGAACGTGTTTATGGCGCAGATCCAATCCATAAATACGATAAGGAACCGTCGTATAGGTCGGATCGTTCTTGTCCTCGAATTCGGCGATCATCGCCTTGCCGCCGCCGCTATATCCGCTGATCCCGCCGATCGTCACGGGATAATCGGAAGCAAGCAGCCCGGCGTCCACGAGCGGCCGGATCAGGGCTGTGGCACCAGTCGCCCAGCAGCCCGGATTAGTAACGCGCTGCGCCGCGGCGATCTCTTGCCGGTGATGGCGGCTCAGTTCGGGAAAGCCGTAGGTCCAACCATCGGCCGTGCGATGAGCCGTCGAAGCGTCGATGACACGCACGGCGGGATTGGTGATCAACTTCACCGCCGCCCGCGCCGCGTCGTCAGGCAGGCACAGAATGACGATGTCGGCGCCGTTGAGCTTGTCCGCCCGCGCCGTATCGTCCTTTCGCCGCGCCGGATCGATGGAAAGCATTTCGATATCGGCACGGCCTGCCAGCCGCTCACGTATCTGTAAGCCCGTGGTCCCAACTTCGCCGTCGATGAATATCTTCGGTTTCATAACGCTACCTGGCCTAGAGCCCTTCCCGGCACGAAAACGGGGCGTCTACATACTCCCCTGCCCGCTCCGTCTCAAGCGACTCTAATGCTGCAGGAGTTCATCGCTAATGTAGTAGCGGCCGTCGGCAACGACGCCGGAAATGTTCGCCAGGTCGGAAATGCGGCTCAAGGGATCGCCGTCGACGATCGCCAGGTCGGCCAGCTTTCCGGCCATGACAGTGCCCAGCTGCTTATCAACACCAAGCGCCGCCGCAGCGCCGGATGTGGCCGCCTGCAGCACTTGCAATGGGGACAGGCCACCATCCTGCGCAAGCTCGCATTCCACCAGAAATCCAAGGCCGTAGGGGACGGACGGCGCACCGCTTCCGAGGACAATCTGGCCGCCGCGGGCAACGAGGTCACGCTCGGCCAGCTGGCCGGCGGTGAGATTCCGTTGCAGGTCGGCCAACCGAGGCCGCGCCTGGTTCACGAAGGTTTTTAATGCCGCCCGTTCATCGTCCGTATAAAGCGCGGCAATTTGGGTGTTCGCCAGCACGGCCGGGTCGCGGAGCGCCTTGACCACGAAGCCGCCGCCAAGGGCCAGATTGGGCATCATCGTCATGCCAGGTTCCGCCGCTATCTGCGCCGCATCACTCCCGAGCCCAAAAGTCATCGGTCTTGCCGCAGCCGTGCCGGAAGCGTGAACGAAAACATTCTCGTCGGAGGCCGCCAGATCGTATTCCAGCCGCTGTGCGCGTTCCAACTCTCGGCGCAAGAAGTCGCCGCCACGCGCCATGCCTACATCGTCGGGAGCCTTCACAAAGAAATCCCTTGGTCCCGGGCGCCTGCCGCTTGCCCAAGACTCGCGGCGTTCGAGCGCGCTGTAGGGATCCTCACCCCATTCCCGCACGCTTGTGATGCCAAAGGAGAGCCACAAGCGTCCAAGTCGTTCGCCGAACGATGATGCCATGCGGGCGCGGGTGTCGATCAATCCGGGAATCACTGTGCGTTTTGAGGCATTCACCACATGCACTTGTTTGTCGCGCTGAATATGCGGTTCGATGGCGGTGATCACATCACCATCGATCACAATATCCACATTCTCCCGATAGCCGGCGCTCCCCCCGTCCCACAGGCGGCCGGCCCAAACGACCGTTCGCCCTTGGGGTATATCGCGTAGCCAGGTGAGGTTGGGCTGTACGTCCGCAACGTCGCCGTCGAGGGTCAAACGCTTCAGACGGTCAGTCGCCAGGTAAACGATCGCTTTGGAATCGCCCGTCCAACTGGGCGAGTCCGCGAATTCGGAGGTCAACGTGTGTGCGGGGCCGGCGATTTCGCCGGCATGCGCGCCACGCGGCACAACCGGTACGACCGACAGAATCCCCTCGTCCACATAGGCAATCTTGGTGCCGTCGGGCGACCACACCGGCCCTTCGCCACGCGTCAGCCTCGGGGACAGGCCTGACTCCGGCGCAACGACGCGATCGGGCGCGCCAGCCAACGAGATCAGGAGAATCCGCCCCGCGCTGTCGTGAGGCGGTGCCGCCGCTTGCACGCGGACTTTGAGCGCCAGGGTCTTACCGTCCGGTGACCAACTTACCGGTCCAGCGGTTCGGACATCGGACCGGAGCTGCACCACGTCGCCGGTAAACACGGCCACGACGTTGAGAGATTTGAGACCCGGGTCGCCCGCATTGGGAATCTTGAAGAACGCGATACGTTCACCATCCGGGGACCAGGATGGCGATGCGATAGCTTCGTTGGACGTCGTAAGTTGGCGCTCCTTGGCAGTTTTCATGTCCCGCAACCAGATTTCAGGCATGCCGCTGCGGTCGGAGACATATGCGAGTTGCGTGCCGTCCGACGACCAGGCTGGATCGAAATCCAACGGCTCGTCCTTGATCAGGTGGCGCCCCTTTGGCGGCTTGCCCTGTGCCAGGAGTTTTTGGTCAAGATCTACCATCCACAGATCGCCTAAGGCCGCAAAGACGATCCGCGATCCGTCGGGTGATACGCGGGGCCCCCGGATCCCTTGCAGTGGAGCGGGGCCAAGATCAGCGTTGAGATGCGTGGTTGCGTTGGACGAAATCCAGAATGTGCCACGCCGGTCGGACGCACTCACCGGATCGCCGGGCCGTGCTGCCGAAAGCGGATCGGCGTGCGCCGCCGCGCCGACGATCAATCCGGCAATGAGAGCAAACACAGCAAATGCATTTGGATGCATGCGGACTCGCATTTGGGTTTGTCGGCCTGCTTGTTCAGAGCACAGACGGCGATGTCCAGTGTGGACTGTCGCCGGTAACGAAAAAAGGCGGAAGAGGTTTCCCCCTCCCGCCCTTTCGAGACAACCTTGACGATCTGGGTTAACGCTTCGAGAACTGGGGGCTCTGTATCATACTGATATAACTTATATTTTAGACACCAATTAAATTGGTGAACGATTGGTGAATGGTGCTCGCAGCCCTGATTCGCGGTGCTCGATGTGGACTGGGAGTCAATTTCCCCAGTCTTTTACGGCATCGTCCGCCCCATGACAATGGAGCGATGGCGGACAGCAGGCGGAATGGAATTTCATACTTCGCGCGAACAAATCACCGCCGTGCAAATACGCTGTTCGGCATCAGGCAGGATGATCGGCTCCTGCATATGTACATCATCGGTCAGACGGGCGTCGGAAAGTCCACGCTGATTGAGACACTGACGATGCAAGACTTGCACTCTGGCCGAGGCTTCGCGCTCATAGACCCGCACGGCGATCTGGCCGAACGGATATGGGCTAAGGTACCGGACCCGCTTCGCGATCGAATTACCTACCTCAACGCCCCTGATCCGTCGCAGCCATACGGATATAACCCACTTCGTCGGGTTAGGGACGATAAGATTCCACTTGCGGCCTCCGGCCTGCTTGAAACCCTCAAGAAGCTCTGGCCGGACGCCTGGGGCATCCGTATGGAGCATGTGTTGCGCAACAGCCTCTATGCGCTTCTTGAGCGGGAAAACTCCACGCTACCCGACATTCTGCGCCTTTACGGAGATGAGAATTTCCGCCGGTCAGTGGTTAATGAGATTCGCAACGAAACCGTCCGTCGATTTTGGAAGCAGGAATTCGAGAACTATCCATGGCGTCTACGCGCCGAGGCAGTCGCGCCAGTTCAAAATAAGTTGGGCGCGCTCCTCTCCGATCCAATGCTCTATCGCGTCTTGGCCGAACCAGCCGTGGACCTACATTTCCGGTCGCTCATGGATGAAGGCCGAGTCCTTTTGGTAAATCTTTCGAAGGGGCGCATTGGCGAGGATAGCGCCCTGATCCTCGGTGGCCTTCTCGCTTCAACGATTGGGCTCGCGGCGCTCACGCGCGCAGACGTGCCCACCGAAACGCGGCGGCCGTTCTTTTTCTACCTCGACGAATTCCAACATTTCACGACGCGCGCGTTCGTAAACATGATGGCCGAGCTGCGTAAGTACGGCGTGGGACTGACCCTAGCACATCAACACCTGCATCAGCTTGAGCCAGAGATACGGCACGCTGTGCTTGGTAATGCGGCTACCCTCATTGCCTTCCGAGTCGGACCGGAGGACGCTTCTGCCCTTGCGAAAGAGTTCCAGCCTTCCTTCGATGCTTTGGACATGATGAATCTCGCGAACCGCGACATCTATCTCAGGCTCATGATAGATGGAGTGCCAAGTAATCCATTTAGTGCACGCACGGATATGCCGGCATTGCCGATGCACTCTCCTAGATAGTAGACGCGCGCTAAAACCAGCGTATATTGCAAGAATGGCGACGTTTTTCAGTGATCATTTTGATGTCAATCCAGTGGTATTGGAAAAATATGGCGCGTTCGATGTATCGCTCCTAACTGATCTGCCGCTGTTCATCGACCCTTTCCTTCTCTTCAATAGCAAGCAGTCCAAATATCGCCAACTCCATGACGACATCATTCAATACTTGGTCTTCTTGAAAGGCAAAGCCCTCGCCGGCCAGGTGGACGAACATCTTCTGAGGGCTTGGTACTGCTTCCCGGAAGTGCGTCAGACTTGGCTCGGCTTCACCGAAGGGGGGAACGATGGGCGAGGCCTCGGGATGGACTTTGCGAAGGCTCTCCACGGGAGCCTTCATGACCTATTTCCAGATTTTGGTGAGGAGCAAGTCACACAGGGTAGCCACCTCGAAAAAGTCTGCCTCATTAAGGACGGTGTTGGTCGAGATAACATCAGCGACTTCACGACAAACCTTATTAAAGGCTACCTATACGGTTATACCGAGGATTTTGCGAAAACTCATCTGCGCGAACAGCAATGCCGGCGCATATCGATCAGAAATGTTGTCTTCAATTACGATACCGAAACTTGGGAAGCTCGCGAATTTGTTCTGCCTTGGGTCAATGGCGATCATGTCGTCTTGACACCCAAGGACATCCTCACGCGGGACGAAAATTGGATCAACCGCGTCGATCTTCTGCGCGAGTTTGAGGAAATCCCCTTAGCCATTCCCGATCAACAACTCCGCGCTCAGGTCAATAATTATTTCTATAAAGCTCTTACCGTTCGGAAAGATCGGGAACCGACTCAAAAAGAGCAAATGGCAGCGGCGGCGCAAACTATCAGGGAGTTTCCGCAGGTCATCGACTACTACATTCGCAGTAAGGAGAACAACGGAGGCAAGGCGACCAACATCAGTGCCGCGAGGGTCCGTTTCTCCGAAGCCATATTCAATGCCCAAATCAGGGAACTACAAGCGATCCTTTCAACGGGGACGTTCTATAAAATCCCTACCAATACCTACGAAGAAGCACACGCTCGCATCGAGTACCTCAAAAACGTCATCGAGAATCAGGATGGCTATCGGGCTTTTTACAAGGATGGGAAGCCCCTCCATCGGGAGAAGGACCTTCAAATTATGTTTCGTCTGGTGTGGTTTGGGACCCCATCCGACGTCACTTCCGAGGCCAATGATGGCCGTGGGCCAGCCGACTTTAAGGTTTCCAGAGGGGCAGCAGATAAGACAATTATTGAGTTAAAACTCGCCAAGAATACTGCCCTCAAGAAAAACCTTCAGCATCAGACACCGATATATCAAAAGGCAAGCAGCGCACGCTCCGCGATCAAGGTAGTCATGTTTTTCACGCCCGAAGAACGCGCTCGTGTATTCAAGATACTTGACGATCTCGCCCTACGAGATAGTCGAGATATCGTCCTGATCGACGCGCGTACGGATAACAAACCCTCAGGCTCAAAGGCCAGGGCTGCGTAATGACATGACCAAGCTAAAAAATCTTTTTTATTTACTCGCATTCGGAGGAACACTTCTCGCGATCAAATTTTTATTGATTGACAAAATATTTCCGCAGTTCCCCAACGATGCGGGCATATGGTTCACGAGCGGACTTCTCCTCGTAATATTGGGCGTATTCGTTACCGAAAAGTATTTCACAAGATCACTTGACGTGCTCGTTAACGTCATCACGCTCATCGTCGTCCTTCTGACGCTCGACAAGCCCGAACTCTTCCGCCTCTGGGATGCAGTATTTTTCTATTGCATTGCTGTGGGAATATTAGCGCTTATATCATTTGTCCTATACGACGAACAGAAGGACCAAAATCTTTCGTCCCAAAAAATTGCGGATATGAGTGGCACCGTCGCAAGGTTTCTAGGGAGTTCCCGCCTTCTCTTCTCAATCGTATTCATCCTCTCGATTTTTAACTATTTCGTCTTCTCGATTGAAAAAAGCCAACTCATCACGAAAGAGCAAGTTGCAGTCCTCGTCCTAATCATATTTTGGGGCGCGGTCCTTCTTGTCGAACCCATCGACCGAAGGTTCATTCAGCCTCTATTCGATAGAGCTACGCGAAAGAATCGCGATAAACTTGTCGGTAAGGTCGTTAGACGTATATCGCCCAATATAATCGTAGCAGAGCAGTTACCAAATATCTCAACGCCCTCGGCCGGAACTCTCATGGCACTGAACCGACTCAGGCCCACGAATGGCGATCACGGTCGCGCTCTAATGTACCTATATTCACAGGACACGGAAAACAGTCGCCATGCGTTTTTCTTCGCTCTGGATTCCAGCCCGGACGAAGTATCCGAGGACATATACGTACACTCTATTGAGGTAGACGCACAACGCGCCATCGCTGCACGATTCCCCGACAATGAGATCATACGCAATAGGAGCAACCTCGTCGGATTTGTTGATTCCGGGTCTGATATAGACATTCTCAAAATCAAAATGATCGAAGGGGTAGATAATGAGAAGCGTATCAAAGAGGGCGATCTAGTTTCTGTTAGCTTTTATGGGAGCCCCACAAAATATCAGATTATTAACGTCCAGACGGCCTCTGAGGCTGTGCAGGGAACAAACAAGCAGGGGGGCAAGATCATTACGGCCCAGCAAATTGGCGCTTGGCAAACTGACAAGCAGAAATTTGAGGACATGGGGTGGGTACCAGAAATCAATGCGCCTGTATTCATCGAAAGTGCAGGCGAGGAAGTGGAACTTATTGATAAGAATTGCTACCGAGTCGGCGTAGTGCCGAAATCAAGTTATCCGATTTATATAAACCTGGAAGAGTGTGTCACTCATCATATCGCGATCATCGGAAAGACAGGCACCGGCAAATCGCGCATGTCGGCCAAAATCATCGAGAAGATGGCTCAGATAGGTTACCAAATCATCATCTTCGAGCTTGATCGAAAACACGCACAATCGCTCACTCGCTATATCGATTCATCGCTCGTTGAGGAGCAGGCCTCTGACGCCTTCGATTTATCAAAGACGACGAAGCCAATTGTCTCAATAAATCTCCAGGTTGATGCAAAAGCAAAGGGGACGACTGGCACGGTTAATCTCAGTGATATAGCCGCGGGCTTAATCGAGAAAGTCATCCAGTACCAAATCAAAGACGAAACTAAGAAAATTTGCATCGCAATGGAGGAGGCTTACGATTTCATTCCTGAAAGTACATTCGGATCGCAGGCGTTCGGACAGCCGACAGTAAGTCGAATTTCTCAGATGGTTTTAAAGTGCCGAAAACACAACATCGGTCTTCTGGTCATCACTCAACGTACAGCGCTTGTGACCAAGACGATCCTGTATCAATGCCACACAATCATTGCCCTACAATCTTTTGATGAAACGTCGAAAAACTTCATGGGCGCATACATTAACCAGCGCTATCTGGATAGCATGAGCATTCTTCCGCGATTTAGAGCGATCGTTGTTGGTAAAGGCTCATCGTGCGATAAGCCAGTTATTGTTGATTTCTTCGACCCAAAATTGGCCACCCCGAATGCAACTGCACGCGCTGCTGCCACAATTCCTTAGGGACATAGGGGACTTGGGGGACTTCCTGTGAGACTTTACACAATGCGTTTTCAGATTTGTGGCCTCCTCTTCGGGTGCAGTTGTACTTGCGATAAGCAGATCGAGCAATTTTCGCCTTAGAGTTCCAAGTCTCCCATGAGGCGGTCGGCTATTACGCCACACCTCTCTGATCTGTCACGACTGGAGAATTTGACTCCGAGTCCACGCCCATAAAAATATCCAGTATCTGCCTACTGCGAGTTCGAGGTCTGTCCCGGTACTGGTCACAGCTCATAGAATTTCGCCAATCTGAATACTCCTGAAGAGGAAATTTCAGCTTAATCGTTGGTGTTTTCCCACTTCCGGAAAAGTTCGATATCGTCTCAGCGATCAGAGCGCGTTTCTCAGACGAAAGTCCGTTCTGATAGCTTACATACGCGGTATCTGCAAGTTCGAGTAATTGCAGCACGCGATCCGCGTGCGAACCGGTCGAGCCTAAGTGCTCAAGATTGTCGCGCAATTCTCGCTGCCTAAATAGAACTTCCGATTTTCTGCTTTCAAATACGTCCTTTTCGATTACTCCATCGATCAGTGCGTCGGTCAGACGGGAGAGCCGCGCGTCGCAGTCTGCCAATTGGAGCTGAAGCGAGGTCGCTCGCTGAGCTAAATGCTCATCTTTAGATTTCTTGGTCTCCTCCACCATGTCCCTCAAGTCCCTCATATCCTCATGATCCAGGCGAATGGATGCGTAGGTCCGGCTGAGCAAAGCCTCAATATCAACTTCACGGATACACACACGGCAGTTGGGTGTATGGCATCGGTAGTAGATATACCTGCCCTTTATAGTCTCCCCTATCAAATGCTTGCCACAACGATCACAACGTATCAGCCGACGATATCGGTGGCCGTGTTTGAGGATTTTCCCGGTGCGCTTTCCCTCAAGCACCTCCTGCACTTGGTCGTAAAGTGCTTTTGAGATCAGGGGAGCATGTATTCCTTGGAAGATTTCATTAGTTTTTCGTATGTGAATAAGGCCAACGTAGAAAGGATTATTGAGCATGGTCGTAAGACCATTCTTGGAAATGCTACCCCCGTTGTGGTTGCGAAGGC
>SCTM01000323.1 GCA_004297485.1 Rhodospirillaceae bacterium | reverse complement strand
GGCGGAAGGCAAGGTCCGCCAGCACGGGATGCTTCGGCTCGCGCATGGGCGAGCCGTCCTTGTTATGGATCAGCCAGCCGCAGGGCAATCCGCCCAAGGTGGCAAGATCGGCGCTGGTGTAGACAGCCACCACGCCCGGTGCAGCCTTGGCGGCAGTGGTGTCGATGGACTGGATGGTCGCGTGGGCATGGGGCGAACGCAGGATCTGCAGATAGGTCTGGCCCACCAGCGTGATGTCGTCCGTATAGCGGCCTTTGCCGCGCAGAAAGCGCGGATCCTCGGACCGCCGCACCGCCGCGCCTATTCCGGTAGCCTTTGTCTGTACGGTCATGGCCCCTCTCTCCACGAAAATAGAGGCTCAGAGTAGTGCATTCACTAGCGCGGCGGCAGCCACCCATGTGGCTCTTCGCCGGGTCCGCCGGAGATATCCTCAAAATTGTAACGGGCGGGAGCCTTGACTCATCGGCCGGGCCGCACTACCTACCCTGGCACTCGTGGCATGAGAGTGCTAACAGGGGGTGCCTTAGTTTGCCTTTGGCCGCGATTCTTTAAATAAATCAATTACCTATGGAGGGTTGCATGAAGTTTCGGCCACTGCACGATCGCGTGCTGGTGAAGCGCCTGGACTCCGAAGACAAGACCAAGGGCGGAATCATCATTCCCGATACCGCCAAGGAAAAGCCCATGGAGGGCAAGGTCATCGCGGTCGGCGCCGGCGTTCGCGGAGAAGACGGCAAGTTGCATCCGCTCGACGTCAAGAAGGGCGACAAGATCATCTTCGGCAAATGGTCGGGCACCGAGGTCAAGATCGACGGCGACGAGCTGTTGATCATGAAAGAGTCCGACATCATGGGCATCGTGGAATAGGGCAGCGCAGGGCTCGGGCGGTCGGTGACCGCTCGCTACTGCACCCAATCAAAGGAACATGAACAATGGCATCTAAAGACGTCAAATTTTCCACCGACGCACGCGATCGCATGCTGCGCGGTGTCGACATCCTCGCCAATGCGGTGAAGGTGACACTCGGTCCCAAGGGCCGTAACGTCGTCCTCGAAAAGTCCTTCGGCGCGCCGCGCATCACCAAAGACGGTGTGACGGTCGCCAAGGAAATCGAACTGAAGGACAAGTTCGAGAACATGGGCGCGCAGATGGTCAAGGAAGTCGCTTCCAAGACCAACGACCTCGCCGGTGATGGCACCACCACCGCGACGGTTCTGGCTCAGGCCATCGTCCGTGAAGGCGTCAAGTCGGTCGCGGCCGGCATGAACCCCATGGACCTCAAGCGCGGCATCGACAAGGCGGTTGAAGTCGTGGTCGCCGAACTCGTGAAGATGTCGAAGAAGATCAAGACCAGCGAAGAAATCTCGCAGGTCGGCACCATCTCCGCCAACGGCGATGCCACCATCGGCGAGATCATCTCCAAGGCGATGGACAAGGTCGGCAAGGAAGGCGTGATCACGGTCGAAGAAGCCAAGGGCATGGAGACCGAGCTCGACGTCGTCGAAGGCATGCAGTTCGACCGCGGCTATCTGTCGCCGTACTTCATCACCAACGCCGACAAGATGGTTGTGGAACTTCAGAACCCCTACATCCTGATCCACGAAAAGAAGCTCTCCAGCCTGCAGCCGCTGCTGCCGGTGTTGGAAGCCGTCGTGCAGACGTCGCGTCCGCTGCTCATCGTGGCGGAAGACATCGAGGGCGAAGCGCTGGCGACCCTCGTCGTCAACAAGCTCCGTGGCGGCCTCAAGGTCGCGGCGGTGAAGGCTCCGGGCTTCGGCGATCGCCGCAAGGCCATGCTGGAAGACATCGCGGTGTTGACCTCCGGTGAGGTCATCTCCGAAGAAACCGGCATCAAGCTCGAGAACGTCACCCTCGCGATGCTCGGCCAAGCCAAGCTGGTCAACATCGACAAGGACAACACCACCATTGTCGACGGTGCCGGCAAGAAGTCCGACATCAACGCTCGTTGCGAGCAGATCCGCCGTCAGGTCGAGGACACCACCTCCGACTACGACCGCGAGAAGCTGCAAGAACGTCTGGCCAAGCTGGCCGGCGGCGTGGCGGTGATCAAGGTCGGTGGCGCCACCGAAGTCGAAGTGAAGGAAAAGAAGGATCGCGTCGACGACGCGCTCCATGCCACCCGCGCTGCGGTGGAAGAGGGCATTGTTCCGGGCGGCGGCGTTGCGCTGCTGCGCGCGTCCAAGGCCTTGTCCAAGCTCGACACCGGTCACGACGACCAAAAGGTCGGCGTTGAAATCGTGCGTCGCGCGCTGGCGGTGCCGCTCCGTCAGATCGCCGAGAACGCTGGTGAAGACGGCGCCGTGGTTGCCGGCAAGGTCAGCGAGTCCAAGGAAACGAACTTTGGTTTCGACGCCCAGTCCGGCAAGTACGTCGACATGGTGAAGTCCGGCATCGTCGACCCGACCAAGGTCGTACGTGTTGCGCTCCAGGATGCGTCTTCGATCGCGGGCCTGCTCATCACCACCGAAGCGATGGTGGCCGAGCTGCCGAAGAAGGACGAAGCCCCCATGGGTCCGCCGGGCGGCGGCATGGGCGGCATGGGCGGCATGGATTTCTAAATCCAACCACCCCACCGCAAATGAAGGGAGCCGCATCGCAAGATGCGGCTCTTTTTCTTTGTCGGCAGTATCGTCTGTCACCCCGGACTTGGGGCACGGTCGTCTGATTTAACACGCGAACCATGCCGCTACTCTGCCGTCGTCCCAAGGCTTGTCCTTGGGACCCAGAGCAACAATCACCGTTCATGCAGATCAATCACCGCCTTGTTGCAGCTTACGGAGCTTCGATGCTCTGGATTCCCGCGACAAGCGCGGGAATGACAGCGGTGTATGGGGCGAATCACGCACTCCAGCGTGTCAAGAAATTCCTGCCTCGCGGTGCCTGCATATGCGAGTGCGTTGTGATCGCTGCGTTTATTTCTGCGCGCCGAGATGTCGTTGCCAAGACTCCGAATCGCACCAACCCTCTGGATGAAACGTCGCGAAACCCGCGGCGCGCTCCTGACGGAGGATTTGCATGACCAAGACACCGCGTAGCGATCACGTCCTTGCCGAGGAGATTGCCCGGTCCCTGCCGAGCGGCGGCACAAGGGGCGCCGCCGCCGATGCCGTGGTTCTGTTGCAGCGGGCGCGGGATGCGGGCGGCGGCAGTTTGCGGTTTCATTTTCTCAGCCGCGCGCAGCAAGTTATCGCCAGGCTCGATCCAGCGCGGCAGCAAGGGTTGATCCGGCGCCTTCAAGGCGAAGTCCTGGCGCTTCAGGGCCGGGGCGGCGATACCAAGATCGCTCATCTCACGCCCGGCGAGATCGTCATCCCCAAGCGCCTGCAGACGCCGGAATTCATGCGCGACGTTGCCGAACTCGCCCGTGCCTACGGCATCGACCCCGCCAGCCTCGTCATCGGCGACCGCCGCAACGCCATCAATCCTCACACCGGTCAGCCGGAGTTCGATGACGAGGGGGAGGATGATGGGAGTTACGATGATGCGGCTTCCGATGGGTCCGACTCAACCGGCGATTCCGGGGCGACGGATGCGGCCCCAGACGACTCTCCGCCGCCGCCCGCATCTCAGCAAGATTATGGGCCAATTCAACCACCGCAAAGCAGCATGGAAACGGTGACGGTCACAAGGCAGCGGCCATTTTCACCGACCGATATTAATAACGCGGCCAGGGTCATTTACGCCGAAGTGGGGAACCAGCCGCTCGATGTAAAGCAGAAGGTCCTTCAAGCCATGCTCAGCCGCGTCGGCACGGTGGATAATCGCCAAAATACTCTTAATGATGTGATGTTTGCCCTAGATGCGAATGGAAATCATCAGTTCCAGGGTGTCGATCATCCACGTTTCACACAGCCTGTTGATCAGATGCGAGGCCCTGATTTGGATTCCTGGAACGACAGCCTCAAAGTCGCGACTGACGGCATCAACGATGCCATCCAAAACGGCGTCAATTATGGAGATAGGTTCTTTTACGATACACCGAAGCCCGGCGCAGGGCTGAATGATCCGCATGACATGATATTTTGGGACCCCGGATACACAAAAAAGCTGCCATATCCGTATGGTCAATGACGGGCGCGATCTTTGCTACAAGCCCGGATCGATCCAGATCGTACGGGTTCGATCCGAGGGTATGCAGCATTTCTTACCAAGTGCGGGATCGATGTAGTCGGGAAAATGGACGGGAGGGTGTTCGCGTAATGTCACTTCCAGTCCGCTTGTGACATTGCTTTGCACACTATAGTCGTAAACGAATCGTTCCATCGGCGCGGTCTGCCAGGACAATAAGATATCCACTACTTCGAATAAATTTCCCTGATCCAGCCTGTAGATCTTGAGGTGATCATCCATTGCGTTAGTGCCGCGGCCGGTTCCGTACTCCATGAGTATGTAGTTGCGGCCTTTCTTGTCCGCGAATGTTTTGGCCTTTCCGCCCCCATACGATGCGCAGACCTTTCGCACGATCGGCGGATTGCTACCGTCCGTCACCGTGAGAATCATCGAATCCTCTGGCGACGACCCATTGCACCATTCCTTATCTTTGTCGCCGAGATTGAGCGGCGATTCGAGTTTCACCTCGGGTGCTGCGTGTGCCCTCGAACAAAGGACGAGGCTCAAGAGCAGTATGCTCGTCAATGACAGTCTCATCGATTTCTCCGGAGATTCGTGGGGGACGATAGAGATTATCGTATGCACTAAAATTTCGCTACGCCGTGAGATGTCGTTGCCAAGACTCCGAATCGCACCAACCCTCCGGATGAAACGTCGCGGAACCCGCGGCGCGCTCCTGACGGAGGATTTGCATGACCAAGACACCGCGTAGCGATCACGTCCTTGCCGAGGAGATTGCCCGGTCCCTGCCGAGCGGCGGCACAA
>SCTM01000322.1 GCA_004297485.1 Rhodospirillaceae bacterium | reverse complement strand
CAAAGAAGAAGCCGCCTGATTTGAATCCTGTTTCAAAGCTGGCATACAACAAACTGTCGGGCGTGATGTCCCAGTCCGCGGCCAGACGGTAAGTCAACTTATTGACGGAGAGCTTGGCGTCGGGCCGCTGGTACAGCGAGCCCACGGTGATCGTACCATCAGCCCCGAACGTCGGAATTGACGCCCCGTTGATAAAGGTCGTGTTCGGAATCTGAGTAAGACCGAATGGGAACGGAACCGCTGCCGGACAACCGGGGGGGAAGGAGTTCAGACAGAATTTGTCGAACAGCGTATCCGCGCCGCCGGTGAAGGACTTCGCCTCATGGGTGAGGCGCAAGCCGCCCGTCAATTTCACATCGGGCAACACTTTATATGTGAGGCGCCCAAACCCGGCAAAACTTTCGGTTCCCAGTTTGAAAACGTCATCTTGAAGGGCATAGCCATAGTTGACGAGCAGAGTCGGGCTATGTCCACCCTCCTTAAAGTAGTAGCCACCAATCAACGCCTGTAGTCGGTTATCGTCCGGCGAGGCATAGCGCGCCTCGACACTGTGCTGGTTATCCGTCTCGTGCTGAGTGATTACGCCGGTATAGACCGCACTGCGATTAACCTGCCGCATGGCCCGATAGGACGGGATGAGGGTAAAGGTGCCGAAGTCGGTACGGTAGTTGATTGTCGCGTTGACACCCCAGAACTTGCCGTCGACGAATGGTGTAACGCCGGCCGGTGCTGCGTAACCCGACAAGGATAGGACGTTAAATAGCGAACTGATGTAGTTGAGACCTTGTGGAGACAGCACGCCCGCGCGCGTATCGAGCAGGCCCGGAGCCACCGGCGTAGCGCCGTTACCACGGCCACCCATCTCGAAATAGTCGGCGGTGAGCTTGACGTCGAGATCAGAGGACGGTTGGTAAAGAAGTTGCACACGAGCGCCCTTCTGGTCCTGATCGTCGGTGCCGTCCTGCATATATCCGGCATGGGCGCCATAGAAACCCGCCACGCGCATCGCGACGGTCGAGGACAGGGGCACGTTCACCATGGCGTCAATCCGCCGCGCGTCGTAGTTACCGATATCGGCGGTGACTGAAGCTTCGGGCTCGAACTTCGGCGGTGCGGGCAGGATATTGATAGCGCCGCCGGTTGCATTCCGACCATAGAGCGTGCCCTGCGGCCCCTTGAGGACTTCAACGCGTTCGACATCGTAGAAGAAGCTGTTCGTCGCGGAAGGACGGCCGATGTAAACGCCGTCAAAATTGAATGCGACGGCGCTTTCAAAAACTGCGTTGGACGTGAGGTTGCCAACGCCACGAATAAAGAAGTTGGAATACGGCCCCAAGGTTTGCCCAACCTGTAGGGCTGGCACGAGGTTGCTCAGCTGAGCAGGCGAATTGATTCCCGCCTCTCTGATCGCGTCGCCCTGAACCACGCTGATCGCGATCGGTGCGCGCTGCAGATTCTCGACACGGCGCTGCGCTGTAACCACCACCTCCTCGAGACCGGCGGGGGCTCCTTGCGTTGCGTCCACTGGCGGGCTCGATTGGGCCCACGCGGCTGATACGAACCCGAGCGTCACTGTCGAGACGCCCACCATTAACGACCACTTACGCATTTACGACAACTCCCCCCGGCTAGGTTATGATTTCACAACCGCAAAGGCCCAAAACGCTCGACCAGGCCTGTTTGAACGTCATTTTGTGGATCACAGCCTCATTGTGATACATCAATGACAGAGTTTTATATATCCTGGACGCTCCAGTCAAGCAAACAACGCGATTCTTGTGTACCGTCTGTCGAATGTGATCGACCCCTGAAAGTTGATCGTTTTTAGCTGGGGTTATCCCACTGTGTGCCCAGGCTGGGAGGGGCGACCGCGATGAAGCCGTCGCGGTAATACAACGCTCGGAAAGCGTTGCGTCTGAACCAGGGGTTGATGGGGAATGTCGGTGGCGGGGACTTACCGCAAGGCCGGAATCCGCCAATCAATTTAAAGAAGTACGATGGGGTGTTACCGACGGAAATGCGCCGGAGGACGAGAATGCACAGCTGCGCATGGATACCTGTCAGGACGTCCTTCTAGCACCCAGCAAGACGAATAGCATGATGGCGGGCCGATCACTCCGATTGCGCCAGGCGTGCCGATTGCCATGCTGGACAACAACATCGTGTCGACGCAACAGCACCTCCTTGCCATCATCCAGTTCGAGCGTGATCTCGCCTTCCAACACGATGTCATAGTCGATGCTGTCCGTGGTGTGCATGCCCGGATGATCGGGCTCGAACGCCTCGGCAAGTCCCGGCAACAATCTCGCAAACTCGGCACCAAAAGCAGCCGCGTCGACATCGGCGCGCATCATCACCGAGTCGGGTGGAAAGGTGGCGATCATCAGCCGCGACTCGCCTACCTTCGGAACAAAGGTGACGGCTTCCGTACGGTCAACACCGTTACCACCCCGGGATAAAACCTCATCCGCCACCGTCGACCACAACAGCGCGGCGGCGTGATCGGGCACCGAGGTGAATTCGGCGCGACGCGGCGCGACGCCATCCATGATCACCTTCGCCTTGCCATCGGCACCCGTACCCGCAACGACACGCCGGATTTTCATGGCCTAGCTTTCGTTCAAGGATTGATCACGAAATTGCTGAAACCACCGTGACGGCTGGTCATCCCGGAAATCGCATCGTTCACCCGGTCGAGCGGATAGCAGACGTGCTCGAACACCGAAAGATCGAGTGTTCCGACCTCAGCCATGTCGGCCATGTCCTGCCCCTCCCCTGCGGTAAACCAGGACGATCCTTCGAAACGCTGTTGACTATCCATCATCCGGTGCAGGTCCATGCCGACCATGCCGTCAATCGCGCCGATGTTGTAGGCGCGTCCACCTCTATTTAGTGCGCGCATGCCCTGCTGCAGCGTCTCGTGCGGCGCGCCCGGCCCAAGCGCATCGACGTAAATATCAACGCCGAGCCCATTCGTGCGTGACAGCACCCAGGGGTCGATGGCTTCGCCACCGGCATTCGAGAATACCTCAATGCGCTCGGGAGCCAGCGCCTTCACACGCGCCAGCAACTCCTTGTTACGCCCAGTGCCCAGGATGCGGGTCATGCCCATGGCGAGTCCCAAAAGTACGCCGCCGAGTCCCAAAGTGCCGCTGATGCCGTTGATGAGAATGCTGCGGCCCGGCCCCGCCTGCGCCTTGCGCATGACGGCGTACATCGTTCCCAGATAACCGAAGCGCGCCGCCTGATTGTAGCTCACGTTGTCCGGCAACTTCACCAGCGCGTACTGCGGCGCGATCATGTATTGGCACAGACCGCCGTAGGGATAGTCCTCAAAAAGCTTGAGCGATTTTGCCGAGGAGCCGATGTAGCCGCCTAACGCATAGTACTCGCAGTTGATGCTGTCACCGTTGCGGCAGGTCCGGCAACCGCCACAATGCCGCCCGGCGTTCACATATACGCGGTCACCTGGTTTCCAGGCGTGCACATGGGAACCGACGGCCGTGATTTCGCCCGCGGGATCAAGCCCAAAGATCGCCGGCAGCGGCGGCAGCGGCAAGCCCGGGAACCATGTGGTCCAGTTCGCCAGAATGTTGGCAAGGTTCGGCACGATGCCGCAGGCATGGACGCGCACCTGCACATCGTTTGCGGTAGGTTGTGGAATCGGCAGCTGCTCGATCATCATCGGCGCCGCAACCTTGTGCAGGCGAGCTGCTTTCATCATCGCCATATCGTCTTCTCCCCGAAATGCCGGCGCCGCATACGGCGCCAGTAAATGACCTCAATAGCAATGCGTCGCGAACTAGGACGCCGAATCAAACCAGGATTTCTTGAAAGGAGCATCGCGAACCTCCTTATACGTATTCCAATCTTTCTTCATGAGGTCCGAGAATCGCTCGCCATTCCACGCGCGATGCTCGCTAAAGCATGAGTTGGTTACCGCGTTAAAAGCAATTCCCGCCTCTTTCTGCGCCTTCCATCCGGATACGTTCATGCCCGAATTGATAAGACGCCGATTCATGATCATGGTGTTGCGTGGCATTGCGGCAATACGCCGGCCGAGGTCCTGCGCCTTCGCCAACAATGACTCTGGGGGCACAACCTCCAACACCAGACCGATCTCCTTTGCCTTTGCGGCTGTGAGCAATTCACCGGTCAGTGCCATAAACTTCGCCCATTGCGGGCCAATCAGGTAGTTCAGTGCTTCGGCGCCGGTACCGCCAAAACGAGTCTCGATCAATCCGAACCGCGCGTCGCTGGATGCGATGAGCATGTCAAAGTGGGCCACCATCATCATGGCGGCACCGTAACAGATCCCGTTTATGGCGCCGATCACCGGCTTTCGGAGTTCGCGGATCTTCTCGTTGTCGACGTCTTCCTCGGTGAGGAACCAGTACCAATCCAGACCGGTCTCGGGCGGCTTTCCAGAGCTCACATCACCGCCCGACGAAAATGATCGTCCGGCTCCCGTGATCACGACACACCCAACGGCGTCATCCTCATCTGCTGCGATCAGGCAATCGACTATTGCCCGCTGCATGCTGCCCGCGCCGTGGCTGATCGGATTCAGTCGCGCCGGCCGGTTTAGCGTGATCGTCGCAACACCGTCGGCAATGCTGTAGAGGACCAGGGGCTCATCTGTTCCCGAAGCTTTTTCATTTCCCATTGTCAGGTCTCCACAATTAACCCAAGTGCATGCAAAAAAACGAGCTCGTCCACAAAGAGTCCAAGGTTAACCCGGTGATTTGAGCTGTTCGATCGGATTACGCAGAATGACGAGTCCGTCGACAGCTACGATCCCGGCCGGCGTGAGCGCAAGGGGATTGATATCCAACGACTCCAACCATGGGTGCGCAGACACCGCCAAATCACCAATTTGGCGAAGTATGTTTGCCAAAACGTCCTTCGGCCAAGGTGGTGTGCCACGGGGGCCATCCAATACACCGTTGACGTTGACATCCCTCACCAACCGCTCGGCTTCGTCGTCCTGAAACGGCGCCAGTCGGCCCGCGACTTGATGCATGACTTCAACGAAGACCCCGCCCAACCCGCAGATCACAAGCGGGCCGAGTTCGCTCGCCGCGTTGACGCCAATCAACAATTCACTGCTAATGCGATATTGAGGTTGCACAGCAACCACAGCCGACTCCCCGCGCCGTTTTGCCAACGAACGCAAATCCTCCACAACCGAAGCAAAGTTATCAGTGGTCACGCCAAGTCGGACAGCACCAATATCGCTGCGGTGAGGAACGTCTGCCAGTTTCACCACATACGGTTGATCGAATGGAAGTTTTGTCTTGAGTTGATCGGAGGGATTAATGATGACGTAAGGGGCAACCGGCACACCAAAGCCCGCCAATAACTCCATAGTTGCGGCGAATCCGAGCATGCGCCCGGCAGCGGAATGCTCTATCACCGACGATGGTGCGGGAAGCATACGATGGCTGGGGCGGTCATCCCGGCGAGGCGGAACAAAGTTCACAAAATCGGACATCGCCCGGATCGCACGCACCGTAGCGCGCAGTCCACGGGTAACAGCAATGCCCTTATCAAGGTACCGCTGCATTTCCTTGCCGATAGGGCCGCCCTCAAAGGAGCCGACGATCAGCAACTTGTCTGTTTCAGAGGCGATCTCAAGTGCCGGACCTGCAAAGGCGTTGATGGCGCCCTCGGCGCCGTCGCACACTGCACTTTGTATCAGCACCGTTCCGACTGCATCGCAACCAAGAAACGTGCGCACGGCTGAGCCCGTGACGTTGGGGTCGGTCATTGCGATCCCGGTAAGGTCCAGCGGATTGACGACGGTGGCGCCCGGCACAACTTTGTTGATCTGCTCTCGAAGTCCGTCCAATCCAGGCAGATCGATACCCTCTTCAGCGCAAACGTCGCTGGCCATTGTGACCCATCCGCCAGACCCGGAAACAATGGCCAGACCAGCGACGGAACTCCACTTTGAACGCGGGATTTGATTGAAAAGAACGGCGCGATCCGCCAAATCAACCAAGTCATTGGCCAGAATCACGCCGTGCTGGCGTAACGCGGATTCATAAATCCATGCCTCGCCGGCAACCGCGCCGGTATGAGATTTTGCGATGGCCTGGCCACGGGAACTGCGTCCGTTTTTCAGCGCCAATACGGGCTTGCCTGCCGCGACGGCCTTGTCCAGGGCGGCCCAAAAAGCCGCGGGATTCCGTATTGTTTCGATCAGCAGACAAATCGCGGCCGTTGACGGATCGGTCGATAGGTACGCAATCACTTCAGCCATATCGACCACGGCCTCGTTGCCGGTGGAGACCAGGTAGCTGTAGCCGATTTTCCGTTCTACACCCGCGATACCCATCGGCATCATCGTCGCGCCGCTGTGCGTAACGAAGGCAAGCCGGCCTTGGGAAATCGGCAGCTTCGGCGGCGAACCTGCGAGATGCAGCCCTAGTCCTGGCGCGACAATCCCATTGCAGTTCGGCCCGATCACCGGCATCGAACCTGCCGCGCGCACCAAACGGTCCTGAAGGTTTTTCCCTTCGGCGCCGGCTTCAGCAAACCCACCCGCATTAACAATGACGCCGCCAATCCCCAGCGCCGAGGCCTCTGCAGTGACGTCGATTGCGGCTGCGCCATTCGTAAATATCAACGCGGCGTCAACGCCAATACCTTGTTGGACAAGTTCCGTCAGTGAACGGGAGGTGCTGCGCCCCATGACGTTTTCGCCGCGCCGATTGACCAAGTGCAGCGTCACGCCGGTCGACGACATCGCCTCTATGGCATTTCGTGCGCGCGTGCCGGTTTCACTGGCGCCAACAATAGCCACGCTTCGAGCCTTGAACATGCGTTCAAGGCGGTGTTTGTCGCTTTTCATACAAGCTCAACCTTCAGGTGAAGCTGAGCGCGCAGTGAATTAAACAGCGAGCGCACGCCATTTGCATCGCTTGCCCCGCCAAAAATATAGCTGTCCGGCCGTATCAGCACCAATCGGCACCCGAGATCACTCAGCCAGCGTGAATAGTTTCCACCTACATCTTCAAAGCCATCTCGCGTTTCATTGCGCCCCAGAAACAATGTGAGGGCCCCAAGGCGCTTCAACAGTTCGCGCTCTGTAGCGGCAAGCGATTCCAACAGGGATTTATCTACTGCAAGGACATGCCAATGGGCACCGATATAATCGTCCAGCAGCGACTCTTGACCTCGATGCCTTACGGTGAATTGAGCCGACAGCCGTCCTGCTGGCGAGACAACACCGCCCGTCCCCTTCATCAACAATCCATTGGTGAGCGGGGGGACGCTTCCATAGCTTCGCTTTTGATTCTCTGTCGCGAATCCTTCCCTCATACGCGCATCTCGTTGGCGCGCTGCCTCAGGGTCGGTCAGCATGAACAGCCGACCTCTCTCCAAGGTATTTTCTGTAATTCCCAATACATGGGATCTTCTTTCCCCGGTATAGCTATCAAGGATGGCCGCATCTGTGACCCCTCGCATCACGAGATCGAGACGCCATGCTAGCGCGGCAGCATCGCGCTGCCCACTGCACATTCCCTGCCCCTGGAATGGCGGCATGCGGTGAGCCGCGTCGCCGGCCAGCAAGATATTTCCGTCACGCCAATTCTCGACAATCAGCGATCGGAACTCGAATACAGAGTGGCGAATCAGGCGCGAATTGTCCGGTGTGAACCCCCACGGCCCAATCAATTCCCATGCCTTGGACTCTTTGCCCATGTCCGATGACGACTCGTTTTCATGCACGTGGAATTCCCACCGGGCAAATCTCTTTCCCGATTCTCGAAACGCGATATATGGACGGGAAGGCATCATCCCCACTTCACCGTCAGGCATCGTCGCGCCAACGGTGGGATCAAGCCGTTGCGCGAATATGACAAGAGCGCGCGCGTTGTAACCAAGATCTTGAGTGGTGCCTTGAAGAAATTTCTGGACCACGCTGTTTGCACCGTCAGCCCCAATCAGCCAACGCGCCGCGATTACTTTCCGAAGTCCCGTCGGAATCCAATTACCGCTGCTTTCCTTGCCCGAGGCGATATTGATTTGCACGCCGCCGTCCGCGCATCGTTCAATGCTCTCTGCCAGCCAGCCCTGCAATACGGATACATGACCTGTGTCCCGCACTTTGGCGTCGAGCGCCTGCTCTAAATTCGGTTGAAAGAGCGAGTAGTGAGCGTGCCAGCCTTGATCCGATTCTTCTGCGCTGACCTTGGCAATCTGCACGCCGTCCGAGTCGAGAATGACGTTGCTGCCCGTGACTGAAGAATCTCCGGCAATTGTTTCAGCAATACCCATTCTCTGAAACAGCCGCATGATTTCACCATCGACGTGACCGGCACGCGGCAGTGCATAGAGGTCTGGCCACCTTTCGATCACGACGGTCTTATGGCCAGCCTTTCCAAGCCAATAGGCCAGCGCCAAGCCGGTAGGTCCATAGCCGACAATCGCGACGTCAAATGTATCGTCGCGGGAATCGCTTATGTTCATTTCCCTCACCCAATCCCCTCACCCAGCCTTCAAATGCATGCCTTTGATTGTCGGGTTATTCATGGGCGTGCGTGAAGAACCTGTCCGGCACCTGCTCGCCCCAAGGTCCGTTGGCGCTTTCGACTTCGGCATCGCGAAGGCCGACGAACTTGGAATTCAGGCGGTCGGTATCGGTCCAGTGCTCGTACATAAAACCCCAAGGGTCCATCCAGTAGTCGAAGATCTGCGCGCCGTAGACGTGCCGACCAACGCCCCATACACGGTCGTAGTCCTTGCCCATCATGTGCTCGTGACCCAGCATGAGGTCGTCAACGTCCTGAACCTCGAATGCCGCGTGATTGAGGCCCTGCTTTGGTCCGCCCTGAATCAACAGGACATGGTGATCCACGTACGCCTCACCGCGGTCGACCCGGTTGAACGACAGCCCAAGCGAACCATCCGGCATGATCACTTCGTCGCTGCACAACAGTCCGAGATGTTCGCGGTACCAGTCCACCGCTTTGGCAGGGGACATGCTCATGATAACGCCGTGCCCGATGCGCAATACCTTGGAAGGACCTCGGGTATGGCGCGAAAGCGTGCCCGCGCGCCGGAGACCGACCTTCGCGTCGTTGAGAGGGTGCCGAAGGTGCTCGATCGGCGCCACGGTTTGCAGACCCCAGACGATCTCCACGCCATTGCCGTCTGGATCCTGCAGCCGCACTCGCTTACCGCCACCGGGCCCGGCAATGGTTTCCACCGCCGAGGCGCCGGGGATTCCCGCCGCCGCGCGGAGTTCCGATTCCGTGTCGACGTAGAATGCCAGCGAGAGGAACTTGGCCTCCCCGCGTTCCGTCACATGGATATGGTGGCTGGGGCCGGAGCCGCGCATGTAGAGCACGTCGTTGGTGCGGTGCGCCCGTACCAGGCCGAAATCGGTCATGAACCGTTCGGCGCGGTCGAGGTCCGGCACGCGAACGCGCACATAAGCAATGTCGCTCACCTTGATCGTAGGCATGACTTGATGTCTCCCCAGATTCGTAAGTTCTCAGTCCAATGCGCGCACGTTCTGGCGCTGGCGCCCGAGCTGTGGAGATTGGACATCGATCACGTCGCCGTGACGCAGATGAACCGGTGGCTTCATGGCGTGGCCTACGCCGGCCGGCGTGCCGGTCAAGATCACGTCACCGGGCAGCAGAGTCATCATCTCGGACAGGTGGGCCACGATATAGCGTGCGCTGAACACCATCTCCGCGGTGCTGGTTTTCTGGCGCATCACGCCGTTCACATCCAGTCGCAGTTCGACTTTCTGAGGATCGGGGATCTCGTCAGTGGTCACGAGCCACGGCCCGATCGGGCCAAAGGTCGGGGCGCTTTTGCCTTTCACGAACTGGCCGCCGCGCTTGACCTGCCAATCCCGTTCTGAAACGTCGTTCGCAAGGCAATAGCCAGCCACGTAGTCAAGCGCCTTATCCGCCGACACGCGGTCCATCCGGGAACCGATGATGACGCCCAGCTCGACCTCCCAGTCGCCGGCTTTTGCACCAGGCGGCAGGATGATGTCGTCGTCAGGCCCGCTCAGACTGGTCAACGCCTTGTTGAATAACAGAGGCTCGTCCGGCGCAATTATGCCTGCGGCCGCGGCTTCCGCGATATGGCCCTGGTAGTTCAATCCGACGGCAAAGAACTGGCGGATGCCGGCGACGGGAATGCCCATCCGCTGCGGTCCCTCCACCAAAGGGAGTCGTGCGGGATCCAGCGCGGCGAGTACCTTTAAGCCCTCGGGTGTGATCACGTCGGGCGTGATATCGGCAACCGCCGGCCAGAGCGCGCGGATGCGGCCATTCGAGTCGAGGATGCCGGGACGCTCTTGTCCCACGGGCCCGTAACGTAGCAGTTTCATGATGGTTCCTTTTCAGTCGAAGTTGAGAATGACGCTCTTGCGAGCGGTAAAGTGTTCCAGCATGGACTCAAGCGTGAGTTCGCGGCCCAGCCCCGATTGCTTGTAGCCCCCGTAGGAAATATTCAATCCCGCCACTTGCGCCTGATTGACCTGCACAAAGCCGGCCTGAAGGGCGTCGACCGCGACCAGCGCAACCTTGATATCGCGGGTCCAAACGCTGGCGGCGAGGCCGAAGTCGCTGTCATTGGCGATAGCGATGGCTTCATCGAAACTATCGAACGGCATGACACAGGTCACGGGACCAAAAATCTCCTCACGCGCCACCGGGTGGGTATTGTCGATGCCGGTAAAAATAACGGGTCGCACAAAGAAACCCTGTGCCAGACGACCCTCCGCCGGAAGCCGCGCGCAGTCGTGCGCGATCGCGCCTTTGGCTCGCCGGCCCTGCTCGATATAACCACGCACTTTGTCAAGCTGGGGTCTGGAGATGATGGTACCGATGTCGGTCGCCTCGTCGAAAGGATCGCCGATCACGAGCTTGTCGACCGCGGATTTGAGCTTTTCCACGAAGGCATCGTGCAGCGACCGATGGACCAGGATGCGGGAAGCGGCCGTGCAACTCTGCCCCTGCCGCGTGAAGCGCATAGCCACGACCGCCCCGGCCACCGCCTTGTCCAGGTCGGCATCCGCCAGCACCAACATCGGGCTTTTGCCGCCGAGTTCGAGGGTCACCGGCACGAGCTTGGCGGCTGCCGACTTGTAGATCAGCTTTCCAGTCTCGACGGATCCGGTGAATGTGATCTTGGCGACCTGCGGGTGCGCCACCAGCGGCGCTCCGCAACCAACACCGTCCCCGGACAGAACATTGAGAACGCCCGCGGGCAGCACTTCGTTCAAGAGTTCGGCGGCACGCAACACAGCCAGCGGCGTTTCCTCCGCACTCTTCACGATGACGCTGTTGCCCGCGACGAGGGCCGGCGCGATCTTGATCGCCATCAGCATCAGCGGAACGTTCCAGGGCAGTACCGCCGCGACAACACCCAAGGGTTCGCGTTGGGTATAAGCGAGCACGCCCGAGCGCAGGGGAACGGTCTCGCCCTTGATTTCGCTCGCAAGTCCGCCGAAGAACTGCAAAACGTCCGCGACAGTGGCTGCCTCCAGCCGGCATTCCGTCCGCAGGGCCTTGCCCGACTCCAGCGCAAGAAGCGTGGCCAGTTCCTCGGCATGTGCGGCCAAAACGCGCGAGCCTTCGATGAGACGCTTGCCGCGGTCACGCGCCGGCAGTTTCGCCCAGCCTGGCTGAGCGGCACGCGCCGCTGCGACCGCCTTTTCGACATCGGACGCGTCGGCGTCGGCCACAGTGCAGATCAGGTCCTGAGTAGCCGGGTCGCGCAGATCGAACTGGCGTCCGTGAGCGGTATGAACGAGTTCGCCGCCGACGAGAACCTTTCCCGCCAGGCGTTCGGCCATCCCGAGGGCTGAGACGCGCAGGTCCTTGGGGGCTTTTATGTGCATATCAGTACCAATATTTGATATATTAAAGGACTTCGTCGCTGGTTGGAAGGGCCTACCCTGAGCCGCCTGCTCAACGCCCCTCAAACCGTGGATCGCGTTTTTCGCGGGACGCTGCAATGCCTTCGCGCAGGTCGGCGGAGACCATGCAAGCTCGGGAAATGCGTGCGCCTTCAGCAGGATCGTAGCGGTTCGCCGCCATCGCGTTCAGGGCGGATTTCATGCCCGCACACGCGAGCGGCGCCAAACGCGCCGCCCGACGCGCAAGCGCCCTTGCTTCTTCCTGCAGACGATCGGCGGGGACGATAGCGGTCAGATAGCCGATCTCGAGCAGCGCGCGCGCGTCGAGCTCTTCCGCCAGCAAGAACAGCCGCTTGGAGGCATTGAGACCCAATCTCGTGAGATAGCGGCGCAGGCCGGACGCGTAATAATGCAAGCCAAAGCGCGCCGCCGGCATGAACATGCGGGTTTCGGGCACACCAAGGCGGAAATCGCAAGCCAGCGCCAGATCGGTCGAGCCCCCGAACACGCCTCCATTAATGGCGCACACCGTTGTCTGAGGCAGGGCCTCAAGCGTGTCCACCATTTCGGCAAAGGCATCGTTCGCACCGGTTTCCAGAACCGAAGCAATGGCGCCGAGATCGAAGCCTGAACTGAAATGCTTCCCGCTGGCGGTGACAACCAGGGCACGCACCTGCGCGTGCTGGTCACGCAGCGACCGGAAGTGCCCCATCAGGACCTCCAGGTCGCCGGGTTCAATGCGATTTGCCCGCGCTGGACGGCACAGGCGCAGCGTCGCCACCGCCCCATCGATCTCCAGCTCAGGCGAGGAACCTTGCCGCGCATGTTCAGCCATGTTCGCTGTCATATTCAAACTACTTGCTGCGCCCGCAGCTCGTCGATTGTTTCGGCAGACAGCCCCAGTTCGCGCAGCATGTCGTCATTGCTGCCGCCCTTGTCCTCCAGGGTATTGACGATGCGGGCCGGCGTGCGGGTAAGTTGGACGACTTGATCCACGACACGAATCTCGCCGCGACGCGGATGCATGACGGGCGCGGCAATGCGACAGTGCCGGACCTGCGGGTCCGCGAACACCTGATCCATGGTGTAGATGGGACCGCAGGGCACATCCGCCTCGGAGAGTCGGGCGACCCATTCCTCTGTTGTGCCGGTGCGGAACAGCTCGCTCAACAGGTGGTTCAGTTTGGCGCGATTGCGGACACGGTCCGGATCGCTGAGAAAATCGGGCGAGTCGGCGAGCGACGGCTGCCCCAAAGCCTGGCACAGGCGCCGCCATTGGTGATCACCGCCCGCGCCAACGTTCAGATATCCGTCGCGGGTAGGATAAGCGGAAGTCGGCATGCTGGTGGGATGGTCGTTGCCCACGCGTCCGGCAACGGTCCCGTCGGCCAAATAGCGTGCAGCCTGGAAGTCCATCAGCCCAATGCCCGCATGCAGCAACGAAATCTGCACCCACTGGCCCTGTCCGCTCTGCTCCCGTTCCAGGAGCGCCGTCATCGCACCGAGCGCCGCGTAAAGGCCGGCGGTGACGTCGATTACGGCCGCGCCAGCGCGCATCGGACTGCCATCAGGTTCGCCAGTCGTGCTCATGAGCCCGCACATGCCTTGCAACACCTGGTCGAAACCGGGGCGTTCACGATACGGGCCATCCTGACCGAAGCCGGAAATACTGACCAGAATCACCCGCGGATTGATCTGACGCAGGCTGTCGTAGTCGAGCCCGAGACGATGCTTTACGTCGGGGCGAAAGTTTTCGACAACCACGTCTGCCGTGCGCACCAGGGGGAGCAGAACCTCACGGGCCCGCGGCGACTTGAGGTTGAGCGTCATCGAGCGCTTGTTGCGGTGCAGGTTCTGCATGTCGGAATCGTCACGCGCACCGACATAGAGTTCGCCACGCGGGACACTATCGGGTGGCTCCACTTTGATGACGTCGGCGCCGAAATCGGCAAGTTGCTTGACGCAGGTGGGGCCCGCCCGTACTTGGCTCAGGTCCACGACGCGGAAGCGGTTCAGCGCCCCACTTCCGATCATCCGCAGCATATAAGTCCTATGTGATACATCAATTATGGTTTTATATATATCTTAAGCTCGGTGTCAAGCCGGCAACGCGATTTTGCGTAAGCTCACCCGCACAGTAGACTGTCCGAATCTGGAGAATGCGGCCTGACCGAAGGAAAACCGGACAAGCAAAAGCAAATTCAGCGAAAGCCGGGGCGCCGGGGGCCGCGGTATGCCGCAGGCACGGCATGGTACAGATACAACATTTGAGGCGAATATCCGTGACACAAGATGCAGAACGTAAGCTAAGCGCCGCCGAGACCGTGCGGCTGGAACTTGAGAGGGAGATTAGCGAGGGAATCCTGATTCCGGGTGACCTCCTCGACGAAGAGACTCTCGCGGCTCGCTTCGGCACCTCCCGTACTCCAGTACGCGAGGCGCTGCTGCACCTCTCTGTGCGCGGGATGGTGACGATCGCTCCCCGCTCCGGAATCTTCGTCGCGCGACTGTCCATGCCGGAGTTGCTCGGGCTGATCGAACTGCTGGCAGAACTTGAGGCTGCCTGTGCGAAGCTGGCGACCCGCAGGCTGACGCAAGAGGAGGCGGAAGCGCTCAAGCGCATCCACAAAGAGAGCGTCGCCTTCGAGGAAAGCGGGGACGCACAGGGTTATAGCCGCTGCAACGCCGCGTTCCACGAGATCCTCTACCAAGCGTGTCGCAACGCGCCGCTGGCCGCTGAGATCGCCCATATCCGGAGTCGAACGCGGGTGTATCGGCAGTCGGTCTTCCAGAATCAGCTCCGCATCCGTCGCTCGCGCGAGGACCATGCGCAGATTCTTGAAGCGCTGCTTGCCGGTGATGCACCCGCCGCGTCCGCTGCGATGCTGGAACACATCGCGGGCGGCGTTCGAGACTTTACAGACATGATCTCGCACGTTCCTACCCGACTACTTGCATTTGACGCCGACTATCCGGGCAAGCAGAGCCAGGAGCAGCAGCGCAAGACCGCGCGCCAAACCTTGGCGCAGGGGGGGCATAGTATGGCGGGCGCGAAAACCTCCAAGGCATCCGCCGACACCAAGGCGACGCCCGCGAAGACCAAAAAAAGACCGCCGGGTGGGCGCGAGTCGAAAACCTGACCAATCCTGAGGGGCGCGTTAATCCAACACTGAGCCGGATGAACGACCTATTCTGTTGCTTTCTTGTGCGGTCGAGGCAAGAAGGACGGGCATCGGGCTGCCGTCAAGCGTCAGGATTTTGTATTGGGGTTCGCGCCAGCCTGAATCACAAAACGCAAAGGTCCATCCATCGGGCCCTGCGAGCATCCGGGCAACGACAGCAATCTCATCTGCCTATGATGGAGCCTGCGTCAGGCCGGCACACGCATCGCCTTCATCGAGCTCTACGCTTGCCTGCTGAAGCGCGCGGGACCGAACCGCGCCGCGATGGCGTCTCGGCGCCAGTAGCCTTTTCCGAAGATCGCTTCACACGCTTCGAGGAACTGGTACCCGGATTATCGACCCGCACTTTAGGTGGTTGCCCCCAATCAGCGGCGAGCGTGCTCCGAAACCTGTCGATCGCAACTTTGCCAAGTCGTTGCTCGAGTTCCCGCACAATCCCGGTGACGATTTTTGAGCAAATGTCCCCGTGCTCCTCGAAGGACTTGCTAAAACTCACGACACGCGCGCGACCATCGTTTGGATCTTGGTGGGAGACAATTATGCCGCGGCGTTCCATATCCTTTATGATCTGGCTTATGGCCTGACGACTGACGCCCAGATTTTGAGCGATCTGGATTGCCCGGCGCTCTCCAGCCGCGATATTGACGATCACGAACGACTCGGCGCGCGTCGTGCGCTCTAAGCCCGAAGCTTCAAGGCTGAGTTGGAACGCATCGTCGAACCAATATGTCGCGTTGAGAAGACTGGTAAAAAAGCGCTCTACGCTCAGGGGCCGCATTTTCAAAGTGAATCCTCGTCGCAGCGTTCTCGCTGTTCCATCGTAGGTTGCGCAAACGGGGTCAAGTGATGCCGAACATGGTGCCCGAGACAATGTCTCGCGGATCGCGGATTAATCATGGTCCTGCCGTCAATCCATCGTGAGGACGACACGGAAGCGCGCCTCATTACGCATCATCCGGTCGAAGCCCCGCTGTCCTTCTTCGAGCGGAAAGGTCTCGATCATCGCACTGATTTTCTGAAGCAGCGAAAATCCCAGCATGTCCTCGGTCTCGATCGACGTTCCCACCATCGTACCGCGCACCGATCGTTCGCCGAAGATGAGGCCGAGCGTGGATACGCTCAGCGGCTCCTGGCCGGCCCCGGCGACCAGCAATTCGCCATGCGGTGCCAGCCCGTCGACAAGTGGGGACATCGCTGAGGGGCTGCTGACCGTTGCCAGTATCGCCTTGGCACCTCCAAGCGCCTGGAGTGCCGCCGCGGCATTTTCCCTGTCGCTATCGATATAATGGTGCGCGCCGAGCTTGGTCGCCAGCGCCCGCTTGTCCTCGCCGCGCGAGATCGCCGCGACACGGAACCCCATCCGCCGGGCATATTGCACCCCCAGATGTCCGAGTCCGCCGATTCCATGTATCGCGACGAGTTCCCCGGCGCGGGCCTGTGAGCGGCGAAGCGCGTTGAAGGTCGTGATCCCGGCGCACAACAGCGGCGCCGCATCGATCGCGTCGAAGCCATCGGGAATCGCCACAAGGCCGGTCATCCGCGCCGTCATCATCTCCGCATAACCACCGTCGCGCGTCATCCCGGTAAAGGGTTGATCGCGGCAGTTGACGAAATCGCCGCGGCGACATGGTTCGCATCGTCCACAATGGCCCCCGAGAAAGCCCACGCCGACGCGCTGTCCGACGGACCAGCCGCTAACGTCCGCGGCAATTGCTTCGATACGTCCGACGACTTCATGACCAGGAATAAGCGGA